>JBHENM010000070.1:0-6248 GCA_046262035.1 Acidimicrobiales bacterium
CGGCTCTTGACCAGCTCCAGGTAGTCGTCGCAGAAGCTCCAGAAGAAGGTCTCGGCCCGCTCCAGGGCCCGGGCGTAGTCGTAACCCTCGAGGGCGACCGTCGCCTCGTCGATCAGCGAAGCCAGCCCGGCGAGCATGGCCTGGTCGATGGGGGCGGTGACGTCACCGGTGGCCGCGCCCGCCCCGACCCTTGCCAGAACGAACCGGGAGGCGTTGAGGATCTTGATGGCCAGACGCCGGCCGACCTTCATCTGCCCGAAGTCGACGGCGGTGTCGACGCCTGGGCGGCCGCTGGCGGCCCAGTAGCGGACGGCGTCGGACCCGTACTCCTCGAGCAGAGGGATGGGTGTCACGACGTTGCCCTTGGACTTGGCCATTTTCTTGCGATCGGGGTCAAGCACCCAGCCGGAGATGGCGGCGTTGGAGAATGGCGGCCGTCCGTGCTCGTAGTGGGACCGGACGACGGTGGCGAACAGCCAGGTGCGGATGATCTCGTGGGCCTGGGGCCGCAGGTCCATCGGGAACACCCGCCCGAACAGGTCAGGATCGTCCTCCCATGCCCCCGCGATCTGAGGCGTGAGCGAGGAGGTGGCCCACGTGTCCATGACGTCGGGGTCCCCCGTGAACCCCCCCGGCTTGTCCCGCTGGTCGGGCTCGTACCCGTCGGGCACGTCTGTCGAGGGGTCGACCGGCAGCCGGCTTTCATCAGGCAACAGCGGGTGGTCGTGGTCGACAGTGCCGTCCTCGCCCACGGCGTACCAGAGGGGGAAGGGCACTCCGAAGAACCGCTGGCGGCTGATCAACCAGTCCGAGTTCAGGCCGTTGACCCATGCCTCGTACCGGGCCCGCATGTAGGGCGGGTGCCAGCGCAGCTCCCGCCCCCGCTCGAGCAGCTCGTCGCGGTGGTCGAGGGTGCCGATGAACCACTGACGGCTGGTGACGATCTCGAGCGGACGATCGCCGCGCTCGTAGAAGTTGACCGCGTGAGTGATGGGCCGGGGCTCGCCGACCATCTCCCCCGACTCCCGCAGGAGCTCGACCACCGCCGTCCGGGCCTGCTTGACGCTCCTCCCACGGAGCCGCTCCCAGGCAGCTGCGGCGCCGGACCCGCCGGCCAGCTCGACCCCGGCCGGCGGGTCGGTGGCGATGCGCCCGTCGCGACCCACGATGGCCCGGACCGGCAGCGCCAGCTCCCGCCACCAAATCACGTCGGTCAGGTCGCCGAAGGTGCAGATCATGGCGATCCCCGTGCCCTTCTCGGGGTCGGCGAGGGGATGGGCGGCCACCGGCACAGGCACCCCGAACAGCGGGGTCAGGGCCTCTTTCCCGACCATGTCGCGGTAGCGGGCGTCGTCGGGGTGGGCCACCAGGGCGACGCAGGCGGGGATCAGCTCGGGCCGGGTGGTGTCGATCTCGATGGGGCTTCCGTCCGGCCCCGAGAAGCGGATCCGGTGGTAGGCGCCGGCCTGCTCGCGGTCCTCCAGCTCGGCCTGGGCCACGGCCGTCTGGAAGTCGACGTCCCAGAGGGTGGGCGCCTCGGCCTGGTAGGCCAGCCCCTTGGGGAGCAGCCGCAAAAAGGCGCGCTGGGAGATCCGCTGGGCTCGCGCACCGATGGTCGTGTAGGTCATGGACCAGTCGACGGACAACCCCAGCCGGCGCCACAACTCTTCGAAGGCCCGCTCGTCCTCCACCGTCAGGCCCGTGCACAACTCCACGAAGTTCGGCCGGGAGATCGACAGGGGGTCCTTCGGGGGCTTCTCGGGCGGGGTGAAGCCGGGGTCGTAGGGAAGGCCGGGGTCGCAGCGGACGCCGTAGTAGTTCTGCACGCGCCGCTCCGTGGGCAACCCGTTGTCGTCCCACCCCATGGGATAGAAGACCTGCCGACCTCGCATCCGCTGGAACCGGGCCACCGTGTCGGTCTGGGTGTAGGAGAAGACATGGCCGATGTGCAGGGAGCCACTGACCGTCGGCGGAGGGGTGTCGATGGCGTAGACGTCCTCCCGGGTCGCACGCCGGTCGAAGCGGTAGGTGCCGTCGGACTCCCACCGCTCGCCCCACTTCTGCTCCAGGCCTTCCAGGCTCGGTTTCTCGGGGACGTCGGCTGCCATGTGGGCGTACGGTAACCGCCTGATGAAGCTGCACGACACGGCGATGGGCCAGGTCGTCGACCTCGGTGCCTCCGACCAGCGTCCGGTGTCGATGTACGTGTGCGGCCTGACCGTCTACGACCTGCCTCACATCGGCCACGGCCGCTTCGCCCTGGTCTTCGACGTGCTGCGCCGGTACCTCGAGTGGTCCGGGCTCGACGTCCACTATGTCTCCAACATCACCGACATCGACGATCGCATCATCACCCGGGCCAACCAGGAGGGCTGCTCCACCGAGGAGATCACCAGCAAGTACGAGGAGGCGTGGAACCAGGCCATCGACCGGCTCGGCGTCAGGCGCCCCGACGACGACCCCCACGCCACCGCTTACGTGGAGGGCATGGTCGACTTCGTGGCCGGCCTTATCGATCGGGGCAGTGCCTACACCGCCGCGGACGGCGTGTACTTCTCGGTTGACACCGTCCCCGACTACGGCCTGCTGGCCCGCCAGCCCCTGGAGAGCCTGCGGGCAGGAGCGTCGGGCCGGGTCGACGCCGGGGACCAGAAGCGCTCGCCCCTCGACTTCGCCCTGTGGAAGCTGGCCAAGCCGGGCGAGCCGCGGTGGCCCTCTCCCTGGGGCGACGGCCGGCCGGGCTGGCACACCGAGTGCGTGGTCATGTCGCTCGACCTCCTGGGGGACGGCTTCGACATCCACGGCGGCGGCCAGGACCTCGCCTTCCCCCACCACGAGAACGAACGAGCGCAGGCTCTGGCCGCGGGCCGGACGTTCGCCCGCCGCTGGGTGCACAACGGCTTCGTGGAGGTCGCAGGGGAGAAGATGTCCAAGTCGCTGGGCAACTTCACCACCCTCACCGACCTGCTGGAGGCGACCGACCCCCGGGCCTACCGGCTCCTGGTTCTCCAGTCGTACTACCGGGCGCCGGTGGAGATCACCCGCTCCACCCTGGATGCCGCCGGTCAGACCCTCGGCGGGCTGGACGACTTCGCCCGCCGCACCGCGGGCCTGGACGAGGGCGGCGCCGACCAGCCCACCCTCGACCGGTTCCGGCGGCACATGGACGACGACATGGACACGCCAGGAGCCATGGCCACCATGTTCGAGGCGGTCCGGGCCGCCAACCGGGCCCTCGATGCCGGGGACGCCGTAGGCGCCGCCGGCCTGGCCGCCTCGGTGCGGGAAATGACCGGCGCGTTGGGGCTGACCCTCGAGGGCGTAGGCGAGATCCCGGTGGAAGTGGCCGAGCTGGCCGAGCGTCGCCAGCAGGCCCGAGCGGCCCGGGACTTCGCCGGTGCGGACGCCGTTCGCGACGATTTGGCGGCCCTCGGATGGGTCGTCGAGGACACCCCCCAGGGCCCCCGCGTCCATAGGAGTCGTTGAACTGTTCTGCTAGGGTCGGCCTCCCGAAAACATCCTGCCGGAGGCCCGGTCGAGCGCCCTGACGTGCCCCCCCGGCAGCGCTACAGCAGTGGATGGTGAAGTCCGACAAAGGGGGATCGCCAGCGTGGCGACCGTCAACGGAACCGTTAAGTGGTTCAACTCGGAAAAGGGCTTCGGTTTCATCGCCCAGCCCGACGGAGGTGCCGACGTCTTCGTGCACCACTCGGCCATCCAGATGAGCGGCTACCGCAGTCTGGAAGAAGGTCAGCGAGTGGAGTTCGAACTGGTCGAGGGGCCGAAGGGCCTCATGGCCGCCAACGTTCGTCCCGTTTAGGGGTCAGTTCCGCGCCGCCTCCGGCGGCGTCCAGCGAGCAGTGGTTGTGACGGCGCAAGTGGGGTCGATGACGGCCGTGCCCGAGGCCAGGCGGGTCAGTACACGACGACCGATCGGGCCACTTCACCGGCCTCCATGGCTGCGAAGGCAGCGTTGACCTCGGCCACGTCGATCCTGCGGGACACCAGCTCGTCCAGCTTCAACTGCCCATTGCCGTAGAGCTCGACCAGGCGCGGAATGTCGCGCCGGATGTCGGACGATCCCAGCCAGCAGCCCTTGACCGTCTTCTCGGCCAGCACCAGGCCGACCATGGCCGGGATCTGGATCACCACGTCCATGGCCGGGATCCCGACGAGGACGGTCTGGCCGCCGCGCCGGGTCATGCCCAGGGCCTGGTCGATGGTGGGGCCCCGGCCGATGACCTCGAAGGCGACGTCGGCGCCGTGCTGGGCGGTCAGGTCCATCACCGCCGCCACCGGGTTCCGCTCCCTCGCCAGCACCACGCTGGTGGCCCCCAGGGCTCGGGCCAGCTCCAGCTTGTCGGCGTGCACGTCCACGGCCACGATCTCCGCCGCCCCGGCGATACGGGCGCCCTGGATCACGTTTAGCCCGACCCCGCCGCAGCCGATGACGGCCACGGTGTCACCCGGCCGGACGTCCGCCGTGTTGAGGGCGGCACCCACTCCCGTGACTACGGCGCAGCCCAGGAGGGCGGCGACGGACGGGTCGACATGGGAAGGAACCTTGACCACGGCGATGGCGGGGACGACGGTCACCTCGCAGAAGGCGCCACACCCGAGGGCCTGGAAGAGGGGCCCGGTGGGCGTCTGGAGGCGGGCGGTGCCGTCCAGGAGGCCGGCGCTGGACATGGCCACCGTCGCCTGCTGGCACAGGGCCGGCTGCCCCCGCCGGCAGTAGAAGCAGGCGCCGCACTGGGCCACCCACGAGAGCACCACGGTGTCGCCCGGCGCCAGGCCGTCGACGTCGGGGCCTACCGCTTCCACCACACCCGCCCCCTCGTGGCCGAGCACGCACGGGAGGGGCACGGGGATCGTGCCCTGCTGCATGGCCACGTCCGAGTGGCACACGCCGGCTGCGGTCATGCGCACCGCCACTTCCCCCGTGCGCGGCGGGTCGGCGTGGACGTCGCCCCGAAGCTCGAGGGGCTGGCCGACGGCCGTGAGCACGGCCGCTCTGGACATCAGTGGGCGGGGGGAAGGCCGCGCTCTTCCCGATCGGCGGCCTTGACCCCGTAGGCGACGATGATCGACGGCGCCAGGACGATCGACCCCACGACCAGGGAGGCGATCACAACCGTCACCAGCGGGTCGGGAAAGCCGGCCAGGGCGCCGATCACGAAGACCACGATGGCCAGCAGGAACAGCCCGTAGCCGGCGCGCTTGCCGGCCTTGGCCATCTGACCGAACCGGGCTCGTCGGGCCTCGACCGGGTCTGATCCTTCGCTCGTTACCATCCGCCGGTGGACCCCTCCGGCCCTGCCCACCTCCGGCTGCGCGACCGGGCGCTCACCTGGTCGCGGCCCCTGCTGCTCGGGGTGGTCAACGCCAACGCCGACTCGTTCTCCGACCCCGGCCCCCGGACGCCGGAGGCGGTGGCGCAGCGGGCCGTCGACCTCGTGGCCGAGGGCGCGGACATCGTCGACATCGGCGCCCAGTCGGCCATCACCGGGCGCGAGCCGGTCGACCCGGCAAGCGAGGCGGCGGCCGTCGTTCCCGTCATCCAGCACGTGCTGGTCGCCTGCCCCGAGGCCCTCGTGTCGGTGGACACGTTCAAGCCGGCCGTGGCGGAAGCGGCGCTGGCGGCAGGGGCACACCTCATCAACGACGTCTCGGGCCTCCGGGAGCGGGCGATCGCCCGGTTGTGCGCAGCCTACGGCGCGGGCTTAGTGGTGATGCACACCGCCAGCTCGCCGCTGACCCGCCTGCAAGATGCCGAGACCTACGTCCGGGTGGCGGACGACGTGGCCGAGTTCCTCCGGCGCCGGGTCGGGGAGGCGGAGGAGGAGGGAGTCGACCCGTTGTCCATCGTGGTGGACCCCGGCGTCGACTTCGCCAAGACCCCCGCGCAGACGATCGAACTGCTGCGAGAGATGGGGACCGTCGTCGCCCTGGGCCACCCCGTCCTCCTGGCCCTGTCCCGCAAGGACTTCATGGGCGCCCTCACCGGCCGGCCCCCCTCCCGCCGCGAAGCCGGCACCCTGGGCGCCATCGCCGCCCTCCGTCACATACCCCGGCAGATCCTGAGGGTGCACGACGTGGCTGCGACTCGGGACATGCTGACCGTGCTGGACACCCTCACCGGCGACGGTCCTGTCGATCCTGCCCTGGCCCTCCCCGAACACCTCCGCCACGAGCCTGACCGGTTCGGCTGAAGCGTGGTGGTGGTGGCACCCCCTCAGAAAGACGGT
>JBHENM010000071.1:0-4773 GCA_046262035.1 Acidimicrobiales bacterium
GGAGGGCGGGGAGCTCTGGGTGATCCTCATCCGCCGGGCCGAGGGCCTGAGCCGCCACCCGGGAGAGATCGGCCTGCCCGGCGGCGGTGTCAACCCCGGCGAGGGCATGGTCGACGCCGCCCTGCGCGAGGCCCACGAGGAAATCGGCCTGCCGGCGGAGGCCGTCGAGGTCGTCGGGTGGCTGGACCCAGTCGTAGGCCGGACGAGCGGATCCGTGGCTCTCCCCATCGTCGGCCTGCTCTCCGGAAGGCCCCTCCTCCGGCCTGATCCCTCCGAAGTCGCCGCTGTCTTCGACGTATCCCTCTCCGATCTCCTGGCCGAGGGCGTTCACCGCGAGGAGCAGTGGGCGGTGGACGGGGACAGCCGGGCCGTGCACTTCTTCGAGCTGCCGGAGGTCACCATCTGGGGGATGACCGGGCGCGCCCTCCACCAGTTCCTCGACGTCGTCACCGGGCGAACAGGGCCACCAGAAGGGGCGCCAGCAGGAGCGCAGGGAGGAAAGAGGCCACCCGCACGGCCTTGAGGTCCAGCAGGCGGAGGCCGATGCCGAGGATCATCACCCCTCCAGTGGCGCTCATCTCGGCGATCATGCGGTCGGTGAGCACCCGGTCGGCGACGCCCGCCAGCAGGGTCACGGTTCCCTGCACGGCGACGATGGACAGCACGCTGAAGCCGACGCCCCACCCCAGGGCGGCGGCGAAGACGATAGAGACCAGGCCGTCGAGGGCGGACTTCACGAAGAGGAGCTGGGCGTGGTCGGGGCCGCCCAGGCCGTCGCGGATCGATCCCAGCACGGTCAGCGGGCCGACGCAGAAGATCAGGCTCGCGGTCACGAAGCCCTCGACGAAGGTGGACGGCGGGCGGTCAGCCTCGTCCTCGCTGCCCTCGGGGTCACGGTCGGGCGGCTCGAAGCGGCGGCGGATGCGCTGGCCGAACCCCTCCAGCCGGTCCTCGATGCGCAGGGCCTCGCCCACAACGGCACCGGCGATGAGGGCCACCAGGGGGAAGACGACGTTTCTGGTCTTGGTCGCCTCCTGCACCCCTATGACGAGGGTGAGAAGGCCCACCCCGCTGAGGACCGTCGACCGGAGACGGTCGGAGAGCCGCCGCCCGAGGGCCAGGCCGGCCAGGGCTCCGACCAGCACGGTGCCCACGTTGACGACGGTTCCGATGCCCCGCACGATGCGACGGTAGCGACGGTCGCGGTTCCCCGAGTACTGCTTTCCCGGCCGGTACTGTGGACCCTTCGGGGCGACGCGATTCGAGGGTGAGGCTTGTGGCCGAGGTTGAGATCGGAATCGGAAAGTCGGGACGGCGGGCCTACGGGTTCGATGACATTGCCATCGTCCCCAGCAGGCGCACCCGTGACCCGGAGGACGTGGACATCTCCTGGGAGATCGACGCCTACACCTTCGGCCTGCCGGTCATGGCCGCGGCCATGGACGGTGTCACCAGCCCCGCCACCGCCATCGAGATCGGCCGGCTCGGAGGCGTCGGTGTCCTCAACCTGGAAGGGCTCTGGACCCGCTACGACGATCCCGAAGTCCTCTTCGACGAGATCGCGTCGCTGTCGACCGACAAGGCCACCCTCCGGATGCAGGAGATCTACGCCGAGCCCATCAAGGAAGAGCTGATCGGCCGGCGCATCCGTGAGATCAAGGAGGCAGGGGTGGTGTCGTGCGCGTCCGTCACCCCACAGCGCACCGAGCAGTTCGCCAAGGTCATCCTGGCTGCCGAGCTCGACCTGCTGGTGATCCAGGGCACGGTGGTGTCCGCCGAGCACGTCTCCAAGACGGTCGAGCCCCTCAACCTCAAGCGGTTCATCCGGGAGTTGGAGATCCCGGTCATCGTGGGCGGCTGCGCCTCCTATCCCGCCGCCCTACACCTGATGCGCACCGGCGCCGTCGGGGTGCTGGTGGGCGTGGGTCCGGGCCACGCCTGCACCACCCGGGCCGTGCTCGGGCTGGGTGTGCCCCAGGCCACGGCCATCGCCGACGCTGCCGGGGCCCGCATGCGCCACCTGGACGAGACCGGGGTCTACGTCCACGTGATCGCCGACGGAGGGATGAGCACGGGCGGTGACATCGCCAAGGCGATCGCCTGCGGGGCCGACGCGGTGATGATCGGCTCTCCCCTGGCCGCCGCCGTCGAGGCGCCCGGGCGGGGCTACCACTGGGGGATGGCCACGTTCCATGCCACCCTGCCCCGGGGCGCCCGGGTGCGGACCACCACCAGGGGAACCCTGTCGGAGATCCTCGTCGGCCCCGCCCACGAGAACGACGGCCGGGTCAACCTCTGTGGCGCCCTGCGCACGTCCATGGCCACCTGCGGCTACGGATCGGTCAAGGAGTTCCAGAAGGCCGAGGTCATGGTGGCGCCCTCCCTGCAGACCGAAGGCAAGAACCTTCAGCGCTCGCAGGGCATCGGCATGGGGTCGTAGTCAGCCCGTGAGCGACTTGTCGGCACGGCCCGGCGTGGGGCAGGGGCCCCCACGCTCGGGAGGAGGGCGGGGTTGGGGCCCCGCCCGGGGCGGCGAAGCCGCAGAGGACATCCAGACCATTCTCGTCGTCGACTTCGGCGCGCAGTACGCCCAGCTGATCGCCCGGCGGGTGCGCGAGGCTCACGTCTACAGCGAGATCGTTCCTCGGGACATGCCCGTGGAGGCCATGCTCGCCCGCCGGCCGGCGGGGATCATCTTCAGCGGCGGCCCGGCCTCGGTCCACGTGGAGGGGGCCCCCTCCATCGATCCCGGGGTGTACGACGCCGGCGTCCCCGTCCTGGGCATCTGCTACGGCGCCCAGCTCGTGGCCCAGCAGCTCGGTGGCCTGGTGGCCCGCACCGGGATCGCCGAGTACGGGCGCACCGCGTTGGAGGTGGTGGGTGCCTCCCTCCTGTTCGAGGAGCTTCCCGAGGCCCAGGACGTGTGGATGAGCCACGCCGACTCGATCGTGGAGGCCCCTGAGGGCTTCCGGGTCACGGCCCGAACCGGGACCGTGCCCGTGGCGGCCCTGGAGGATCCCGAGCGCCGGATCTACGGGGTGCAGTTCCACCCCGAGGTGGCCCACACGGCCCGGGGCCAGGAGATGCTCAAGCACTTTCTGTACGACGTCTGCGGCTGCCGCCCGCTGTGGACGATGACGTCGATCATCGAGCAGGCGGTGGAGTCCATCCGGGCCCAGGTCGGTGACGAGCAGGTGATCTGCGGGCTGTCCGGCGGCGTGGACTCGGCCGTGGCCGCCGCCCTCGTGCACAAGGCCGTGGGCGACCAGCTCACGTGCGTGTTCGTGGACACGGGCCTGTTGCGCACGGGCGAGGGCGACCAGGTCGAGGAGGCCTTCCGCCGGCAGTCGGGCGTCGACCTCGTCCACGTCAAGGCCGGCGACCGCTTTCTCGAGGCCCTGTTCGACGTGAGCGACCCCGAGGGCAAGCGCAAGGCCATCGGGGAGACGTTCATCCGGGTGTTCGAGGAGGTGGCGGCCGACTTCGAGGACGCCCGCTTCCTCGTGCAGGGCACGCTCTACCCGGACGTGATCGAGTCCGGCACCCGGGATGCGGCCCGCATCAAGTCGCACCACAACGTGGGCGGGTTGCCGGCGGACATGCAGTTCGAGCTGGTGGAGCCGCTGCGCAACCTGTTCAAGGACGAGGTCCGGGCCGTGGGCGAGGAGCTGGGCCTGCCCGAGGAGATGGTCTGGCGGCAGCCCTTCCCCGGGCCCGGGCTGGCCGTGCGCATCGTCGGCACCGTCACCCCCGAGCGCCTCGACATCCTGCGCCGAGCCGACACCATCGTGGTGGAGGAGATCAAGCGGGCCGGCCTCTACCGCGAGCTGTGGCAGAGCTTTGCCGTGCTCATCGGCGTGCGGACCGTCGGCGTGATGGGCGACGAGCGCACCTACGCCTACCCGATCGTGGTGCGGGCCGTCACCAGCGACGACGCCATGACCGCCGACTGGGCCCGACTGCCGCACGACCTGCTCGAGCGCCTGTCCTCCCGCATCATCGCCGAGGTGCCGGGCGTGAACCGGGTGGCCTATGACGTCACGTCCAAGCCGCCGGGCACCATCGAGTGGGAGTGACGGCCTCGGGCTGAGCGCCGCTCCTCAGGTCCGGGAGTCCTCCACCGCCTCGGGTGTGAGTAAGAGGGCGACGACCGAGCCAGGGAACACGCAGAGTCCCAACAGGAGCAGCCGGTCGCCCGTCTCCGCGGTGAACACGGCGCCGGCCAGCATCCAGAGGGCGAGCAAGCCCGCTAATCCGACGGCCACCCATCGGGCCCACGGGCGGCCGCGGTAGAGACCGAAGATCACCTCGAGGGCGGCCAGGGCCAGCAGCAGGCCGAGCAGGGCCATGGCCCCGAAGAGGATGATGCCAAAGACGACGCCGATCTCCTCGAGCCGGTTCTCGGAGCCGGCGGCCGCCGTGGCGCTGACCAGCAGAGCCACAGGAGTGGGCAGGGCAAAGCCGACGCGTAGAGCCAGTGCGTCGCAGCCGCGAGCCTCGTGGGGACGGACAGAGGTCCACCGGCGTCCAGCCTCTGCGTCCGGCGGGCAACCAGCCAGACGGTGCCGCCGAGAGCGGCGCCGACGACGAGGAGGCCGAAGAACCCGAACGACACGCCGACTCCGGTGGGAGGTTGGCCTTGTTCCGCGCAGGCGGTGGCCAGAGCCAGGGCGAGGGCCCCGAGGAGGAGACCGAGGTGTCGCCGCCGGGACGAGATCATTGTCTTTCGGACCATAGGGGCGGAGCGGTTGGTGACCCGGACATCGGCGGTTT
>JBHENM010000072.1:0-3718 GCA_046262035.1 Acidimicrobiales bacterium
CCGTACTGAGGTCTCTCCGACCCCTGTCCCAGAACGCCCTGCGCTGACCGGAGCGACGGGTGCCTTCAAACGCCGGCGCTGGGACCGCCGCAGCGGCGCCTCGTCGCCTGCCACGGCGTCATCCGAGTTCTCGCTCCCCTCGGCCTGAGCTGCCCTGTTGACGCAGAATGGAATGGTGAACGAAGGGTCCGGACGGGCAATCTTCGTCGTGGGCCCGTCCTCGGCCGGAAAATCATCCCTCGGAAAGGCGTTGGTCGAGCTCATCCCGGACCCGTTCATGTTCTTCGAGACGGACCGTTGCGGGCTCAGGGGACCCAGTGGCCGGCCCCAACTCGAGACATTGGAGCGGGAGGAGCTCGTAACTCGCGGTGCGGCCTTCGCCATTCGGGGCTACCTGCAGGCCGGGGTGGACCTCATCGTAGAGGTGGGCTTGTGGTACCCCAGGACCCGGCACATGGCTGCAGTGGCCTTCGAGCCCTTCGACGCCTGGCTGGTCGGTTTGCAATGGGATCTTACGGAACTGGAGCGTCGGGAGCGCCAACGAGACGATGGGATCTTCCCCGGCACCGCCCGTTCTCAGGCGACTCTTCGTGACGCATGGAGCCTCCCGTACGACCTCGTTGTCGATGCCGTCGGGATGTCCCCGGCCGCAGCCGCACAAGAGATCGTCGATTGGCTCTCGACAGGCCCGACGCCTCAAGCGATCCGACGACTTGTGAGCTCATAGATCCCCGAGAGAGGCATCCCCTATTCCCGCTCAGGCTCGGGTTCGGTCATGTCACCAAACGCCGTGCCGAAGAGCGACGGAGCTATCCCCAACCGCCGGTTGATGGCGTCCGACCCAGTCGATTGCTCGTCGCATTCAAGCTGTCGCCCGCCAGCCACATGGGACCACCCTGAGCTGACTTTCGCCAGCAGCATGGGACCACCCCTCCGCCAGTCATAGGACCACCCGGGTATCCGCCAGCGCCGGTTCCGCTCCCGATGGACTCGCCGCCATCGGTGAGCGGACCAGGAGGCGGCGATGGCGTATCGGGAGGTTCCAGTGTTCGAGGTTCGAGAGGTGTTGCGGCTCTGGCTGCGAGGCGAAACCCTGCGGGGGATCGAGCGGCTGTCCAGGGTCGATCGCAAGACCGTGCGGCGCTACGTGGAAGCTGCCGCCGCCCAAGGGGTTGTGCGCGAGGGTGGAGAGGACCAGCTCGGCGACGAGCTGATCGGCTCGGTGGTCGAAGCCGTCCGGCCCCACCGCTCCGACGGCCATGGGGAGGCGTGGCGGGTGCTGGTCGCCCACCATGACCAGATCAAGGCCTGGCTGGACAAAGGCCTCACCGTGGTGAAGTGCCACGACCTGCTGACCCGACAGGGTGTGGTGGTGCCCGAGCGGACCCTGCACCGCTACGCCCTCGAGGTCTGCGGGCACCGCCGGGGCCGGGGTCCGACGGTGCGTATCGCCGATGGTCGCCCCGGCGATGAGTGCCAGATCGACTTCGGCCGGATGGGCACCCTCCATGACCCGGCCAGCGAGCGGAGCCGGGCCGCCTACGTCCTGATCTTCACCGCCTGCTTCAGCAGGCACTGCTTCGTGTGGGTCAGCTTCACCCAGACCACCGAAGCGGTGATCGCCGGGTGTGAGGCGGCGTGGGCCTTCTTCGGCGGGGTGTTCTCCACCGTCATCCCCGACAACCTCTCCGCGGTGGTCGACAAGGCCAACCCCACCGAGCCCCGGTTCAACCAGGCCTTCGTCGAGTACGCCCAGAGCCGGGGCTTCCTCATCGACCCGGCCCGGGTGCGCCGTCCTCAGGACAAGCCCCGGGTGGAACGGGTGGTGCCCTACGTGCGGGCCTCCTTCTTCGCCGGAGAGCGCTTCATCGACCGCGAGGACGCCCAGCGCCGGGTCGAGGAGTGGTGTCAGAACAAGGCGGGCATGCGCATCCACGGCACCACCCAGTGCCGGCCGGCTGAGCTGTTCGCCCTCGAGGAGGCACCCCGTCTTCTCCCCGGCCCCACCACCCGCTACCACGTCCCGCTCTACGCCACCCCCAAGGTGCATCGGGATCACCACATCGAGGTGGACAAGGCGCTGTACTCCATCCCCGGGAACCTGATCGGCTCGGTTGTCGACGCCCGGGCCGACGCCGTGCTGGTCAAGGTCTTCTTCCGGGGCCAGCTGGTCAAGGTCCATCCCCGCAAGCCTCCGGGCGGGCGCAGCACCGACCCCGACGACCTGCCGTCGGAGAAGACCGTGTACGCCATGCGTGACATCGAGCGCCTCCAGGCCATGGCGGCCACCCATGGCCCGGCCGTCGGCACCTACGCCCGGGCCCTGCTGGACAACCCGTTGCCCTGGACCAAGATGCGCCAGGTCTATGCCCTGTTGGGCCTGGTCAAGAAGTGGGGCCCGAAGCGAGTCGACGCCGCCTGTGCCCGAGCCCTGGAGGCCGAGGCCATCAGCGTCTCCCTCATCGGACGCATGCTGGAGCGAGCCACCGAGAACCAACAACCGCCGTCACCGCCGGGCCCTCCGGCGCCTACTGGCCGCTTCGCCCGGGCTCCCGAGCACTTCGCCTCCGGCGGAGCGAAACGCCCGCACCCCGGTGCCACCCCGGGCCCTGATGGGCCCTCCACGGGGCTCCCAGAGGACGGTTCTGAGGCAGAGGACGGTTCTGCGGCCCATGGCGGTGCGGCATGACGGCGCCCGCTCCGAGCATCTCCCCTGAGCTCAAGGCCCTGCTGCGACAGGTCAAGCTCGGGCGGTGCCTCGACACCCTGCCCGAGCGGTTGGCGCTGGCCCGCACCGGCGGGATGAGACATGCCGAGTTCCTCGAGCTCGTCCTGGCCGATGAGGTGACCCGGCGGGAGACCTCCAGTGCCATGGTCAGGGCCCGAGCGGCGGGACTGGAGCCCACCATGTGCTTGGAGAACTGGGACGACACCGCTGCGGTCACCTACGACCGCCAGACCTGGGCCGAGCTGTGCTCGCTGCGCTTCATCGACGGCGGTCACAACGTCGTGATCATGGGCCCCGTCGGCGTGGGAAAGACCTTCCTGGCCACCGCCCTCGGTCACGCCGGCATCCGTCGCCGCTACAGCGTGCACTTCGAGCGCTGTGACCGGATGCTTCGCCGACTGCGAGCCAGCCGCCTCGACAACAGCCACGACGCCGAAGTCCGCAAGCTCCTGCGCGTCGACCTGTTGATCGTCGACGACTTCGCCCTCCAGCCTCTCGACGCGGCCGACACCGCCGATGTCTATGAGCTCATCGTTGAACGGCATCGCTCGGCGGCCACGGTGGTGACGTCGAACCGGGAGCCCGTCGAGTGGCTGGGGCTGATGGCCGATCCACTGCTGGCCCAGTCGGCCATTGACCGCCTGCAGTCGGCGGCCTATGAACTCGTCCTCGAAGGCGAGTCCTACCGGCGTCGCCAGAAGCCTGGGCTCAGCCCTATTGACCCGCCACCACCATCCTCGCGATCATCTCGTCGCCGACGCTGATTGAACCCAACCCGGTCCCATGTCACTGGCGGAGACCCGGTCCCATGCTGCTGGCGAGCGACACCAGGGCCATGGGCGGTGATCGACATGAGCTGGCGCGGGTCCCACGTCTCCACATTGCCGCAGCGTGCGTCCTGGTCACGGAACAGCTGGTGCAGCTGTCCGCGTGCCGGCACCCGGATGCTCACCTCCAGTCGCTGGCTGTCTGACATCGATCCCCCTGGGG
>JBHENM010000073.1:0-1764 GCA_046262035.1 Acidimicrobiales bacterium
TGGTTCGCCCACCGCAGCAGGCGGTCACGCTGCTGGGGGTCGGTGACGCCGTAGTGGTCGAGGAGGTCACGCACGTCCCGGCTCCGGGGGATGCCCTTGCCGGTTTCCAGCCTGCTCACCTTCGACGGCGAGCACTCCAGCTCCGCGGCGACATCCTCGATCTTGAGACGGGCCGCCTCGCGCAGGCTCCGCAGCTCGGCCCCGAGGCGGCGGCGCGGCATCGCCGGCCCCCGGTCACTCAGCACGGAAATCCTCCTGACACGGCGTCACCAAACCGCAAACACTGCTCCGATGGAGTTGCAGATGTCCTATGCATTTGCATGAGGCGTATGTTCCGTGCATTCTAATATCACGTCTCCATCGCACTCGGCCGACTCACCGCCAGCGTGTGCGAGAGGCGGAGGTGCCCGCTGGACGTCGAACCGCCCGGTGGCCAGCGAGAAGGGGGTAGATCATGACAGTTCTCCTGCTGGGTGTGCTGCTCGCCCTGTGCTTCGGTGTCCTGATCGGGTCGGCGTGGACCACGGAGGTCCTCGGCGGCCGGTTCCGCCACCACGCCGCGGAACGCAGGCGGCTCAACGAGGAGTGGGCTGCCCTGCGCAGGCTGCGTGCCGAGCTCCGCCGATGCCCGCGCTGCGACGACGTGCTCGGCCCGCCCCAGCTCGTCAGCGCGGCGGAGGACGACGACTGACGCGAGGCGGCGCCTGACCCTGGGACGCGTCAGGGCGACGCGAGCGCAGGCTCGGGCGCCACCCAACGTCGCTCGACGTCGGCGACGCGCACCGCGTCGAAGACCGCCTGCACGCGCAGGCCCTCCTCGAGCGAGGGCTCCGGGGCTACACCCTCGCGGATTGCGGCCCAGAAGTTGCGCGCGACGCGCTTGAAAGCCTCAGCAGAGCTGGCGTCGAAGGGGCCCTCACACTGGAGCTCCTCGCCCGCGCGGGCCCACCACACCCGCTGCTCGGCGTCCAACCTCGCCGTCCCCTCGTCCCCGTGCAGCTCGATCACGTCCGCCCGCTGGTGCCGGGCGGTGGCCACCAGGCTGACCAGCCCCAGCCCTCCGCCCCGGAACCGCAGCAGGATCCCGTAGGCGTCCTCGGCGGTCACCCGACCCATCGTCCCGCCGCCGACCGGGCGCTCGGGCACACCGACCTCGGTCGCGGCGGCGACCGCCTCCACGTCCGGGAACAGGTCGAGCAGGAGATCGAGATCATGCACGCCGTAGCCTTGCAGCCGCCCACCGCCGAGCCTGGCGTCATGCACCCAGGTGTAGGGCCTGGAATCCGGCTCGTCGTGATCGCTGTACACCAGCGAGACCGAGGCCATCCGCAGCCGGCCCACCACCTCCCGGGCGCGCCCGAGCAACCGAAGGCGGGACTCCTGCATCCGGCGTCCGTAGTTCACCGCGCCCACCACCCCGCTCGACCGGATGGCCGACACGATCCTCCGGGCGCCCGCGAGGCTCTCGGCCAGCGGCTTCTCGCACAGGACGTGCAGGCCACGCTCGGCCGCGGCGATGGCGAACTCCGAGTGGGTCACCACGGGAGTGGCGACGTGCACCGCCTCGAGACCAGGGAGCGACAGCAGCTCCTCGTAATCGGACGTGCCGACCTGGAGCCCGGCCTCCTCGGCCAGCTCCCGTGCGCGTTCCGGTCGCCGTGACCACACCGCCACCGGCTCGAACTCCTCCATCCCGGCGTAGCCGGGAAGGGCGACCTTGGACCCGTATCCGCCGCCGACGATCGCGATCCGCACGGGGTTGCT
>JBHENM010000074.1:0-2337 GCA_046262035.1 Acidimicrobiales bacterium
TCTTGATACTACTACCCCCTAGGAGTATATTCGGTCAACAAGTTTCGACGAAGAGGAGACGCAAGGCATGGCCGAGCGGGGGTACAGCGCCACCAAGGACCAGCTTCGAGGCCGCTTGGCCCGGATCGAGGGCCAGGTCCGGGGCGTGGCCAAGATGGTCGAGGACGACCGGTACTGCGTGGACGTCCTCACCCAGATCAACGCCATCCGCGCCGCCCTCGACAAGGTCGCCCTGGGGCTCCTCGACGACCACGCCCGCCACTGCCTGGTGGGTGGCGGGGGTGGCCCCTCCGACCCCGACGAGCAGGTGCGCGAGCTGATGGGGGCGGTAGGGCGGATGTTGCAGCGATAGAGCGATAGGAGGCGAGGCATGAACGCAGACGAGGACTCCCAGCACGGGGCCGCAGTGAAGGTCCCCGACGAGGCTGCCGCCGCTCACCGGACTCACGACGAGCACGCCGAGCACGCCGCCGGCGGGCAGAGCGGCCACGGCGGGCACAGCGGCGGTCACGCCGGCGGTCACACAGATCATGCCGAGATGTTCCGGAGCCGGTTCTGGCTGAGCCTGGTCCTCACCATCCCCGTCGTCCTGTACAGCGAGATGGTCCAGGACTGGCTGGGCTTCCGTCCCCCGGACCTCCCGGGAGACGGGGCGGTGGCGCCCGTCCTCGGCACGATCATCCTGCTCTACGGCGGCTGGCCCTTCCTCACCGGCGGCCTGGGCGAGGCCCGGACCCGCCGGCCGGGGATGATGCTCCTCATCGCCATGGCCATCACCGTGGCCTTCGTCGCCTCGGCGTCCACCACGCTGGGATTCTTCGACCTCGAGTTCTGGTGGGAGCTGGCGGCCCTGGTCACCATCATGCTGCTGGGCCACTGGCAGGAGATGAGGGCCATCGGCCAGGCCCAAGGCGCTCTGGCCGCCCTGGCCGAGCTGCTGCCGGACGACGCCGAGCGGGTGGCACCGGACGGGGCGGTGACGGCCGTCCCCCTCGCCGAGCTTCGCCGGGGCGACACGGTGCTCGTGCGGGCCGGAGGCCGGGTGGCGGCCGACGGTCAGATCGTGGAGGGGGAGGCCGAGCTCGACGAGTCCATGGTCACGGGCGAGTCCCGGCCTGTGGCCAAGGGCCCGGGCGACCCCGTGGTGGCGGGCACGGTGTCCACCGACTCGTCCATTCGCGTCCGGGTGGAGGCCGTGGGCGAGGACACCGCCCTGGCCGGCATCCAGCGACTGGTGGCCGAGGCCCAGGCGTCCCGCTCCCGGGCCCAGGTGCTGGCCGACCGGGCCGCGGCCCTGCTGTTCTACGTCGCCGTCACCGCCGGGCTGGCCACGTTCGCCTCCTGGGCCCTGCTGGGACGCCCCGAGGACGCCGTCACCCGGACGGTCACCGTCCTCGTGATCGCCTGCCCCCACGCCCTGGGTCTGGCCATTCCGCTCGTCATCTCCCTGTCCACGGCCATCGCCGCCCGGGCCGGCATCCTGGTCAAGGACCGCCTTGCCCTCGAGCGCATGCGAGACGTCGACGCCGTGCTGTTCGACAAGACGGGCACCCTCACCCGGGGCGCACACGTGGTTCGCGGCATCGCCGCCACCGGCGGCGACCCGTCGGTCCCCGACCCTGACGCCCTCCTGGCCCTGGCGGGAGCGGTGGAGGCGGACAGCGAGCACCCCCTGGCCCGCGCCATCGCCGAGGCCGCCCGCCAGCCGGGGAAGCCGCCCGTTCCCCGGGCCACCGCCTTCCGCGCCATCACCGGTCGGGGCGTGGAGGCCCTGGTGGACGGCGTCACCGTCGCCGTGGGCGGTCCGACGCTGCTTCGAGAGCGTCAGCTCGAGGAGCCCGAGGACCTGGCCCGCCGGACGGCCGAGTGGCGAGCCCGCGGAGCAGCGGTGCTGCACGTGGTCAGGGAGGGGCGGGTTGTCGGTGCCCTGGCCCTCGAGGACGAAGTTCGCCCTGAGTCCCGGGCGGCGATCGACGGCCTGCACGCCCTGGGCGTACGGGTGGTGATGATCACGGGCGACGCCCGGCAGGTGGCGGAGGCTGTGGGAGCCGAGCTGGGGGTGGACGAGGTCTTCGCCGAGGTCCTGCCCGAGGAGAAGGACCGGGCCGTGTCCGAGCTCCAGGGCCGGGGCCTGAAGGTGGCCATGGTGGGTGACGGCGTCAACGACGCTCCCGCCCTGGCCCGGGCCGATGTCGGCATCGCCATCGGCGCGGGCACCGACGTGGCCATGGAGTCGGCCGGAGTCGTCCTGGCGTCCTCCGATCCCCGGGGTGTCCTCGGCGTGATCCGGCTCTCCCGGGCCGGGTACCGGAAGATGCTGCAGAACCTGACGTGGGC
>JBHENM010000075.1:0-6266 GCA_046262035.1 Acidimicrobiales bacterium
TGGGGTGGGGGTGGAGCCAAGGGGCCGGCTCATCAGGACCTGTTGCTTCGATCAACCGGCCGTGGCCGGGAGGAAGAGAGGGAACATGCCAGAGCCGCACGTCAAGCCGTTCGACATCCCCAAACAAGCAGTGTGGGAGGCGTACAGGCGGGTGGCGGCCAACAAGGGTGCCCCGGGAGTGGACGGGCAGAGCCTGGGCGAGTTCGAGGCCGATCTGAAGAACAACCTCTACAAGATCTGGAACCGGATGAGCTCAGGGTCGTACTTTCCGCCCCCGGTGAAGGCGGTGGAGATCCCCAAGCCGCACGGCGGCGGGGCCCGTTTGTTAGGTGTGCCCACAGTTTCGGACAGGGTGGCCCAGACGGTGGTGGCCATGCAGTTGGAGGAGGTGGCGGAACCGAGGTTCCACCCCGACTCCTATGGCTACCGGCCGCACAAGTCGGCCCTGGACGCGGTGGGGACATGCCGACAGCGGTGCTGGAACTACGACTGGGTCATCGATTTGGATGTCCAGAAGTTCTTCGACTCGGTGCCGTGGGACCTCGTCGTCAAAGCGGTGGAGGCGGTCACCGGCTCCGCCTGGGTGCTGCTGTATGTGAAGCGGTGGCTGGCTGCGCCGCTGCAGCTCCCCGACGGCACCCTTGCCGAGCGAGATAAGGGCACTCCGCAAGGGTCGGCGGTCTCGCCGATCTTGGCGAATCTGTTCATGCACTACGGGCCCGCCGCAGGACAAGTTGTACGGCGAGTAGCTCGCTCAGCGTTGCGCCGCAAGGCCTGCCCCGCTCGTAACGCTCAGTCAAACCCGCGGCGGGCCCTTAGCGCCCTCAGCGGCGTGCTCAGGGGCGAGATCGGGCCCTCCGACTGCATGCAGCTCAACATCAGCTCCCGGGCGACCGCCGCTGTGCACCAGAACGTCACCGTCTGCCGCCTGGTGGGGGCGCGGTCCCGGGTCCTCGGAGTGGTTCCCCCGGCCGAGAGCGTCGACAGCCTGCTGACCGGCGGCAGCCAGGCCCCGACCATCGTCAACACCTACCCGAGCTACCTCGCCGCCCTCCTGTGGGAGGCTCGCCGGCGCCGGCTCGGGCCCGACGACTTCAACCTGAGCCGCATCGTGTGCGGTGGCGAGGTCCTCTCGCCTGCTCTCACGGCCGCCGCCCTGGAGACCTTCGGCCCCGATCGGGTCACCGACAGCTTCGGGATGACCGAGGTCCTCCCCGTGAGCGGTCGGGTGTGCGACCAGTTCCACATGCACCACGACCTCAACATGGGCTTCATCGAGGTCATCGACCTGGACACGGGCGCCGAGGCGGCTCCCGGCGAGCTCGGGACAGTCGTCATCACGCCGTACTTCCCGTACCGGGAGTGCATGCCCGTGTTCCGCTACGACACCCGCGACATCGTCCGTCGCCTGCCCGACGAGCCTCTCACGTGCGAGCTGTCGGGCACGCCCGCCACCTCACGGATCCTCGGCAAGGCCGACCACACGCTGCGCGTGGCCGGGCGAATCCTGGCCCTGCGAGACCTGGTCGAGGTCGTGGAGGCCATGCCCTCCCAGCCCTGGCCCGCTCGCTTCTCTGCCTCGGTCGAGGACGGGCGCGTCCGCCTCACCATGAGCGACTCCGACCTGGACGCCGGAGCCAAGCGGGAGCTCCAGCAGCGCTTCCGTGAGTCCGGTGTCGAGGTCGACGTGCCCGCCGGCATCACCGACGTCACTCCCGAGCACCTCCGCCCCTTGCGGGCGGATCTGGTCGAAACCACCTTCTCCGGAAAGAGGATCTGACATGTCAGGACAGACCGTCTTCCAGGTCATCGTCGTCTTCGTCGGGGCCATGGCCACGGCCGGCGTCGCCCTGCTCTACTTCCGGCGGGTCCGCCTCGAGCGCCCGGCCATCGGCACGTTCAACACCCGCGACCTCGTCGTCCTGTTCGGGTTCATCATCGTGCTGCCGGTGTTCTACCTGATCCTCCCCAGCCCCGTCCTCACCGGTTTCCTGGTGCTGACCTTCGCTTCGGCGATGTCGATCACCCTCCGCCCCCTCCTGGCCGCCAGGTACCGGCGGCTCCTGATACCGGTCCTGATCGCCGCCGACATCATCGTGACCTACACCCTCATCGGCACCAGCGGCGGGTTGGCCCTCTACTGGGTGCTGACCAGCACCGTCGTCCTCGTGGCCGCCGTGGGGATCTCCAACCTGTACGTCCAGGGCGGCCTTCGCCTGCGCCAGGTGGCCTGGTTCGCCCTGTTCCTCGCCGGCTACGACGCCTTCTTCAGCATGGTGATCCCCCTGACGCCGCAGCTGGCGGCTGCCTTCGAAGGCCGTCCACTGAACGCCTCGATCGGCTTCGCCTTCAACGGGTGGAACGCCAACATCGGGCTGGGGGACCTCCTGATCTACGGGCTGTTCACCACCGCCGCCTACAAGGCCTTCGGGCGGCGTGGCGGTGTCGGCGCCCTGTTCACGGTCGGCGTCTTCGGAGCCCTCATGCCTGCCCTCGCCCCCGTCATCACGTCCCACTTCAACATCGGCGGTTCCGGCATCGTCGTTCCGGCTCAGGTGTTCTTCGGCCCGGCGGCGATAGCGGCCAGCGCCTGGCTGCACCGCAAGCCCCGCCAGGCTCCCACGCCCTCGAATACGCAGTTGATCCCCGTCCCCATGCTCGCCGGAGCGGAGGTATAAAGCCATGCCCAAGATCCTCGCCCTCGCCATCGCCAGCGGGCTCCTGCTGAGCGGCTGTGCTGCCTCGCCAGCCCGGACAACCGACCCGGAAGCCATCGTGATGGACGACATCCTCTTCCTGCCCGAGACCAAGACCATCGCCCAGGGGAAGACGCTCACCTTCGTCAACACCTCGTCCCGGGCCCTACACGTCCTCGTCCCCGGTGTGGACGCCAAGCGCCGCTCGGAGCCGGGCGCCCCCTCGTTCGGCGGGGCCGCCGGGATTCGGACCGATGTCGGCGACACGTGGACAACGGGAACCTGGAACAAGGCGGGCACGTTCCGCATCACGTGCACGCTCCACCCGTCGATGAACCTCATCGTGACGGTCGCTCCCGCTTGAGCGTTGCCCGGGGGGTGGAGGGCGGCTTCCGCAGGCGTTGCGACCGGGCCGTAGAGTCGGCGCCATGCCTCCGGCCCTGCCCTTCACGGGTGATCCCGAAGCCGACGAGCTGCTGGCCAATGACCCCCTGGCCCTGCTCATCGGCATGTTGCTCGACCAGCAGATTCCCATGGAGAAGGCCTTCCGCAGCCCCTTCGACCTGAAGGAGCGAATGGGCGGCCGCTTGGACGCAGCACAGATCGCCTCCATGGATCCCGACGAGCTGGTCGCAGTCTTCGCCCTACGCCCGGCCCTGCACCGGTTTCCGGCAGCTATGGCCGCTCGCACCCAGGAGCTGTGCCGCCAGCTGGTCGAGCACTACGGCGGCGAGGCGGAGGCTGTCTGGCGGCGTGCGGCGACGGGGAGCGAGTTGCTGGCCAGCCTCCGGGCCCTGCCCGGATTCGGCGAGCAGAAGGCGCGCATCTTCGTCGCCCTTCTCGCCAAGCGACTCGGGATCACGCCGCCCGGGTGGCAGGAGGTCGCCGGCCTGTACGGCGAAGCGGGCTGGTTCTCGGTGGCCGACGTGGACGGCCCGGAGGCTCTGGCCCGGGTCCGGGAGCACAAGCGGGCGGTCAAGGCCGCCGCCAAAGCCAAGGCCACGGCGACGGCCAAGGCCGCGCCCGCCCCTCCGTCGGGCCGGGTCCCGCCCGCCCCCCAGACGGGATGGGTCCCGCCCGCGTGAAGGTGACGGCCAACGGCAACCCGGTCGAGCTTGCGGTGGGGGCGACGGTCGAGGACCTCCTGCGGGCCCTCGGCCTGGGTGGCCGGTGGGTCATCGTCGAGCGCAACGGCCAGCCCGTGGCGCGGACGGCCATGGCGGCCACGGCCTTGGCTGAGGGAGACACGCTGGAGCTGGTGCGGGCGGTCGCAGGGGGCTGATGGCCCCCTTCCACCCCTCGCGACGGCTCTATCTGTGCACGGCCGACCGTCCCGACCTGGGCCGGTTCCTCGAGGCCTGCATCGCCGGAGGTGTGGACGTCGTCCAGCTCAGGGACAAGTTCCTGGAAGCCCGGCCCCTCCTCCAGCGGGCGCGCCTGGCGGCCATGGTGTGCCGGGACAACGGCGTACCCTTCATCCTGAACGACCGCCCCGACCTGGCCCTGGAGGTGATGGCCGACGGCGTCCACGTGGGCCAGGACGACGCCCCTCCGGAGCTGGCCCGGCGGGTGCTCGGCCCAGATGCCATCATCGGGCTCTCCACCCACGCGCCGCAGGAGCTGGATGCGGCCGACGGGGAGCCGGTCGACTACGTGTCCACCGGCCCCGTGTCGCCCACGCCAACGAAGCCCGGCCGTTCGGGTACGGGTCTCGACTACCTGCGCTACGCCGCCGCCCACAGTCGTCGCCCGTGGTTCGTGACCGGAGGCGTGACGCCTGAAGCGGTGCCGGAGATGGTCGCCGCCGGTGCTCGTCGGTTCGTGGTGGTCCGCTGGGTGACCCAGGCGGCCGACCCCCGAGCGGCAGTGGCCATCCTCCGGGACACCATCGACGGAGCCCTGGAGGGACTGGAGGAGTAACTCAGGCCGCGGCCTGGCGCTCCATCCAACCGAGGAGGAACGCCACCGCCCGGGGGTCATGGCGCAGGCCGTGGCCCGCACCTTGCACCAGGCGTAGCTCCACCTCGCCGCTGGCCGCGGTGGCGAGGGTGCGGGCGTCCTGGACGGGCACGATGTCGTCGTCGGTGCCGTGCATGAGCAGGATGGGCCGGGGCGGGATCTGGGCCACCACGTCGAGGGGCCGGATCTCGGCCAGCTCCCGACCCCAGGCCTCGGGGTCGGCGGGGAACCGGGGATCGGTGATCACGCCGATCTCCCGGGCGTGCTCGAGGAACCGGTGGGGGTGCGCAGCCCAGACGTCGAACGTGGCCGGGGCGGCCAGGGCGGCCACCCCTCGCACCCGGTCGTCGGCCGCGGCGTGGCAGATGGCGAGCGCCCCTCCGGTGCTGGAGCCGGCCAGCCACACGCCTGAGACCGCTTCCTCGGTGAGGACGTCGATGGCGGCGCGGAGGTCGTTCAGCCACCCGCTCAGGGAGAAGTCGCCCTCGGACTCTCCCGCCCCCCGGAAGTTGAAGGTGAGGACGGTCCAGCCCGTCTCGGCCGCGATGCGGTCGGCGAAGGCGGGATAGGTCTGGCCCGACTTGGCCGCCCCGCCCGGCCCCGCGGGAAAGCCGTGGCACAGGACGAGGCCCGGCGCCGGCGCCGCACCCACCGGGCCGGCGCGAGCCAGGTGGCCGAACAGCTTCAGCCCATCGGATTCGACGACGCACTCCACGGCTGCCTCCCTGGGGGACGCGACGAGGGGGCGCACGAGCGCGCCCCCTCGTCGGTACGAAGTGCTGGAAAGGAACACGAGGAGTACGGACTGCTCCGGGTGGGACCAACTCCCGGCCGCTCCTCGAGCGGTGGCTGACGGAGATTCGCCAGCCCGGCCCAGCTGCCGGCTAGCGGACAGCCACCTCCCGGGTCCCAGGACATCTCTCGTTCAGCTGGACCACCTCCTTCCTCGGGTACGCGTATGAAACCACAATCAGAAGCTTTTTGGGGCGATTTTCTTCACGCCGATGGTTGGGGCCCCTCGTCGGCATCGGCCACGGGCCCGACGGCGCCGATCTCGCTCAGGTACTCCATCTGGGCGTCGAGGACCGCGTGTACCTGCTCGGGCGTGTAGGGGGAGCCGGCCTCCTCGGCCCGCATGAGCACGAAGCCGACGGTCTCCGCTCCCGTCACCACGACGGGGTCCTCCACGTGGGGTCCGCTCCCGTTGCCTGACACCCCCTTGAGCCGGAAGTACTCGAGGTGCCAGTCGAGGATCTGGCGGACGTCCTCCGGCGTCAGGATGGCGGCGACGTCGTCGGTGACGTGGTCGCAGACCCAGGTCACGGCCTCCTCGAAGTCGAAGCTCCGGCGGACGGGCTCGGCCGCCAGTCGACGGGACTCCCGCCCGATCACTATGGCGGCGATGGCGAACACCGCGGCCACGCCCAGGACCACGAGGATCACGCCCACGTCCCGACGGTAGCGAACGGCAGGAACACCACCGCGCCAGCGGGGCAGGGGCCCCGCTTTGGCGAGGAGGCGGGGATGGGGGTCCCCGCCGGGGTATGAACCCACCACCGCGCCAGCGGGGCAGGGGCCCCGCTTTGGCGAGGAGGCGGGGATGGGGGTCCC
>JBHENM010000076.1:0-35843 GCA_046262035.1 Acidimicrobiales bacterium
CAAGCAGGCGATGCGGGAGATACGGCAGGCCAGCTGGTTCGCCCGGGAGGGATCGACCCAGCCGCAGCCCGTGGTGAAGGTGAGCCCGCACCCCCTGCTCGGCAAGGTCCGCTGAGGAGTGCGGCTGGTCTTCGCGGGCACACCCGAGGCCGCACTGCCATCCCTGCGGGCGGTCCTCGCGTCGCAGCACGACGTCGTCGCCGTGCTGACGCGCCCCGACGCCCCCGCAGGCCGTGGCCGCAGCCTCGTGCGCTCCCCGGTGGCCGCGCTGGCCGACGAGGCCGACGTGCCGGTGCTCACCCCGCGCCGCCCGTCGGATCCGGAGTTCCTCGCGCTGCTGGCCTCCCTCGCGCCGGACTGCTGTCCGGTCGTCGCCTACGGGGCACTTCTGCCGCGCGCGGCGCTCGACGTCCCCCCGGCTGGGTGGGTGAACCTGCACTTCTCGTTGCTGCCCTCGTGGCGCGGGGCGGCACCCGTGCAGGCCGCCATCCGGCACGGTGACGAGATCACCGGCGCGAGCACGTTCGCCCTAGAGGAAGGCCTCGACACGGGCCCCGTCTATGGCACCCTCACCGAGCCGATCCGCCCCACCGACACCGCGGGGGAGCTCCTCGGGCGGCTCGCGGCGGCCGGTGCGGACCTGCTCGTGTCGACCCTCGGCGGCATCGCCGACGGCGTGCTCGTGCCGGTGCCGCAACCGCCGGACGGTGTCTCCCACGCGCCGAAGGTGACGACGGAGGACGCGCACGTGGACTTCACGGCGCCCGCGTTCGCCGTCGAGCGGCTGGTCCGCTCGGTGACGCCCGACCCCGGCGCGTGGGCGGCCTTCCGTGGCGAGCGCCTCGGCGTCGGCCCGGTGCAGCCGACCGGTCCCGGTGACCTCGCGCCGGGGCAACTGCGGGTGGGCAAGCGCGACGTCCTGGTGGGCACGGCGACGGCCGCGGTGCTGCTCGGCGACGTCCGGCCGGCGGGGCGCCGGATGATGCCTGCCGCGGACTGGGCGCGCGGCAGTCGCATCGAGCCGGGGGAGCGGCTCGGATGACCCCCTCGCGCCGTCCGTCGCGGCCCCGCAAGCCCGGTCCGCCCCGCGGGCGCTCCGGCCCGCGCCGTCCCCCCGCAGACGACCCCGCCCGCCGCGCCGCGCTGGACACCCTCGCCGCGGTCCGCGAGCGCGACGCCTACGCGAACCTCGTGCTGCCGGGGCTGCTGCGGGAGCGGCGCATCACCGGCCGCGACGCGGCGCTCGCCACCGAGCTCGCCTACGGCGCATGCCGGGCGCGCGGTCTGCTCGACGTGGTCGTCGAGGTCTGCGCAGGCCGCCCCGTCGCCGAGGTCGACGGTGACCTGCTCGACGCGCTGCGCCTCGGCACCTACCAACTGCTGCACACCCGGATCCCGCCGCACGCCGCCGTGGCGTCGACCGTCGACCTCGTCCGCGGCACCCGCGGCAGCGCTTCGGCCGGGTTCGTGAACGCTGTGCTGCGCCGGGTCGGGGAGCATGACGAGGCGGCGTGGGTGCAGCGGGTGGCACCCGACCGCGAGTCGGACCCGGTGGGGTACCTCGCCGTCGCGCACCCGCATCCTCGCTGGATCGCGCAGGCGTTCGCGGACGCGCTGGGTGAGGGCGGCGACGAGCTCGCCGCGGCGTTGGCCGCCGACGACGCGCGCCCGGTCGTGCACCTGGCCGCCCGGCCGGGGGAGATCAGCGCGGAGGAGCTGGCCGCGGTGACTGCGGGGGAGGTCGCGCCGTACTCGCCGTGCGGCGTGCACCTCGACGAGGGTGGCGACCCCGGTGAGCTCGACGCTGTGCGCGACCACCTCGCGCACGTGCAGGACGAGGGCAGCCAGCTCGTCACCCTCGCGCTCGCGGGGGCACCGCTGGACGGCCCGGACGCGCGCTGGCTGGACCTCTGCGCGGGCCCCGGCGGCAAGGCCGCGCTGCTCGGGGCGCTGGCGGCCACCGCGGGTGGGCGGCTGGACGCGGTCGAGCGCTCGGAACACCGCGCCCGGCTCGTCGAGCAGGCGTGCGAGGGGCTGCCGGTTGCCGTCCTGGTCGCCGACGGCCGGGACAGCGGTCTGCCCGAGGGGGGCTTCGACCGGGTGCTGGTGGACGCGCCGTGCACCGGGCTGGGGGCGCTGCGGCGCCGCCCCGAGGCGCGGTGGCGGCGGCTGCCGTCCGACGTCGCCGACCTCGTGCGCTTGCAGCGGGAGCTGCTGCTCGCCGCGCTGGACCTGGTGCGTCCGGGCGGCGTCGTCGCCTACGTCACGTGCTCGCCGCACCTCGCGGAGACAGCCGAGGTGGTCGCGGACACCGTGTGTCGCAGTGGCGCGACAGTTTTCGACGCCCGGCCGGAGTTCCCCGGCGTGCCACAGCTCGGCGAGGGCCCGCATATCCAGCTGTGGCCACACCGCCACGGCACGGACGCGATGTTCTGCGCCCTGCTACGTCGCTGATATCGCCTCGATGGTTGCCTTCGCCACGGGGAACTGATGACATAATGTCGATTATCGGATAAGGCTCGAACGAGCAAACCCCGGCTGCCGTGGCTACACCGGGGACCAACCTGACTCACGAGCGGTTCAGCAAGGAGTCCAAGTCTTTGCTGCATCAAGCATAGGGCGTCGCGAACTCAGGCGCCCGTGTGGGAGGTTGCGCAGGTCATGGGCATGTTCTCACTCGTCTCACGGTGTCCGCGAGAGCCTCGCCTCAGGTGCCGACGTAGGCCGCGAGGTGCTCGCCGGTGAGGGTGGAGCGGGCGGCGACGAGGTCGGCGGGTGTGCCCTCGAAGACGATCCGGCCGCCGTCGTGGCCGGCGCCGGGGCCGAGGTCGATGATCCAGTCGGCGTGCGCCATGGCCGCCTGGTGGTGCGCGATGACGATAACCGACTTGCCGGAGTCGACGAGCCGGTCGAGCAGGCCGAGCAGCTGCTCGACGTCGGCGAGGTGGAGGCCGGTCGTCGGCTCGTCGAGGACGTAGACGGCGCCCTTCTCGGTCATGTGGGTCGCCAGCCTCAGCCGCTGCCGCTCGCCGCCGGACAGCGTGGTGAGGGGCTGGCCGAGGCTGAGGTAGCCGAGGCCGACGTCGGCCAGCCGGCCGAGGATGGCGTGGGCGGCCGGCGTACGGGCTTCACCGGCGCTGAAGAAGTCCTCGGCCTCGGTCACCGACATGGCGAGCACCTCGCTGATGTCGCGGCCGCCGAGCTGGTACTCCAGCACCGACGCCTGGAACCGCTTCCCCTCGCACTCCTCGCAGGTCGCGGCGACGCCGGCCATCATGGCCAGGTCGGTGTAGATGACGCCGGCGCCGTTGCAGGCGGGACACGCGCCCTCGGAGTTGGCGCTGAACAGTGCTGGCTTCACGCCGTTCGCCTTGGCGAACGCCTTGCGGATCGGGTCGAGCAGTCCGGTGTACGTCGCCGGGTTGCTCCGCCGCGAGCCCCGAATCGCCCCCTGGTCGATCGACACCACACCCGCACCGGCAGGAATCGACCCCTGCACAAGGGAGCTCTTGCCTGAGCCCGCAACGCCGGTGACCACGCAGAGCACCCCGAGCGGGATGTCGACGTCGACGTCCTGGAGGTTGTGGGCGCTGGCGCCGCGAATCTCCAGCGTGCCGGTAGGCGCTCGCACCGTCTCCTTGAGGGCAGCGCGGTCGTCAAGATGGCGGCCGGTCAGGGTGCCGCTGGCCCGCAGGCCTTCGACGGTGCCCTCGTAGCAGACGGTGCCGCCCGCGGTGCCGGCGCCGGGGCCGAGGTCGACCAAATGGTCGGCGATGGCGATCGTCTCCGGCTCGTGCTCGACGACGAGCACGGTGTTGCCCTTGTCCCGCAGCTGCAGCAGCAAGTCGTTCATCCGCTGGACGTCGTGGGGATGTAGACCGATGGTGGGCTCGTCGAAGACGTAGGTGACGTCGGTGAGCGATGAGCCGAGATGCCGGATCATCTTGGTGCGTTGCGCCTCGCCGCCCGACAGCGTGCCCGACGGCCGGTCGAGGGACAGGTAGCCGAGCCCGATCTCCGCGAACGAGTCGAGGGTATGGAGCAGCTTGGCCAGCAACGGTGCGACGGACGGCTCGTCGAGGCCACGGACCCATTCAGCCAGGTCGCTGATCTGCATCCCGCAGACGTGGGCGATGTTCCTCCCCTCGATCTTCGATGATCGCGCCGCCTCGTTGAGTCGGGTGCCGCCACAGTCGGGGCAGGCGGTGAACGTGACCACCCGCTCGACGAAAGCCCGGACGTGCGGCTGCAGCGCGTCGACGTCTTTGGAGAGGAACGACTTCTGGATCTGCGGGATCAGACCCGTGTACGTCAGGTTGATGCCCTCGACCTTGATCTTGGTCCGCTCCTTGTAGAGCAGGTCGTGCAGCTCCTTCTTGGTGAACTTGCGGATCGGCTTGTCCGGGTCGAAGAAGCCACAGCCTCTGAAGATGCGGCCGTACCAGCCGTCCATGCTGTAGCCGGGGATGCTGAGCGCACCCTCGTTGAGCGACTTGCTCTCGTCGTATAGCTCAGACAGGTCGAAGTCGCTGACCGAGCCCATCCCCTCGCAGCGCGGGCACATGCCGCCGTGGTAGACGGCGTTGCGCACCACGACCCGTTCGCCCGTGTCTGAGGTCATCGACCCGCTCGCCCTCCGGGTCGGAACGTTGAACGAGTAGGCGATCGCAGGCCCGATGTGCGGCTTTCCGAGCCGGCTGAACAGAATGCGCAGCATGGCGTTGGCGTCGGTGGCGGTGCCGACGGTGGAACGGGCGTTGGCGCCCATCCGCTCCTGGTCGACGATGATCGCCGTGGTCAGGCCGTCGAGCACGTCGACATCGGGCCGCGCCATCGTCGGCATGAAGCCCTGCACGAAGGCGCTGTAGGTCTCGTTGATCAGCCGCTGCGACTCGGCGGCGATCGTCTCGAACACCAGCGAACTCTTGCCCGAGCCGGAGACGCCAGTGAACACTGTGAGCCGCCGCTTCGGGAGCTCGACGCTTACGTCCTTGAGGTTGTTCTCTCGGGCGCCTTGGACGCGGATCAGATCGTGGCTATCTGCGACATGCATTGGTCAGCGGAGCTCCTGGATGCGGATGAGGTTCCCCGCGGGATCGCGGACGGCGCAGTCGCGAACGCCGTACGGCTGCTCGGTCGGCTCTTGGACGATCTCGGCGTCGCTGGCCTGCAGCCGCTCGAAGGCGCCGTCGAGGTCCTTGGTGGCCAGGTTGATCATGGCGTAGGTGCCCTTGGCCATCATCTCGGCGATGGTGCGGCGCTCGTCCTCGGTGATGCCTGGGTCGACGGCCGGCGGGTGCAGGACGATGGACGTCTCAGGCTGGCCTGAGGGGCCGACCGTGATCCAGCGCATCCCCTGGTAGCCGACGTCGAGGCGAACCTCGAATCCGAGGGTGTCGCGGTAGAAGGCCAGCGAGGCTTCCGGGTCGCTGTGCGGGAGCATGCTCGAGTGAATGGTGATGTCCACGCCCTCACCCTAAGTACGGCTCGGGGCCGGTGCTTCTCGATTCCTGACCGGTCTGGTGACCTGCTTCGCCACGCAGGACGGCATTCCCGCCGTGGCGCGCACCGCCTCGCGCCGGTAGACGCTGGGCGGCACACCGACCAGCTCGGTGAAGCGGGTGCTGAAGGTGCCCAGCGACGAGCAGCCGACTGTGAAGCAGACCTCGGTGACGCTGAGGTCGCCACGACGCAGCAGGGCCATGGCACGCTCGATGCGCCTCGTCATGAGGTAGGCGTACGGCGGCTCGCCGTAGGCGAGCCGGAACTGGCGGCTGAGGTGCCCGGCCGACATGTGGGCGCCCCGGGCGAGCGCCTCGACATCCAGCGGCTGCGCGTACTCCCGGTCGATCCGGTCACGGACGCGGCGCAGCAGCGCGAGGTCACTCAGGTGCTGCGCGGCGGCGGGTCGGCTGGTCACCGCGCTGATCGTGCCACGTCGCACCGGAGTTGCGTGGAGGTTCGTCGGGAGGCCTACGAGGTTCGGACCCCGAGCCCACGTTCGGTCGCGGCGGCGGCGAGACGATCGTCGAACGTGGCGACGACGCCCTGCGCTTGCTCGGCCGCGAGCAACACGCAGCAGTCAGGCAGCCTCAGACCCGTGCCCGCCCGGAGGACTGCGAGGCGGAGCGGCGCATCGTCCGGCAGGCGCAGGCCCGTCACATCCAGCTCGTGCAGCAGTGCCGTACCGCGATCGAGCTGGCCCGCCCGTGCGGGTCCGACGAGCACCTCGGCCAGTGTGATCGGGCTCGCCCCCATGGCCTCACCGGCGACATCGAGCAAGAGTGCACTGGCGCGCGGGTGGTGACGGTCGGTGGCGTCGAAATGAGCGATGAGGACGCTCGCGTCGAGCACGATCAATCGGGCCAGTCCTCGCGCAGGTCGCGGAGGTAGCCCTCGCCATAGACCCCGGTGAGCGTCCCGCTGGTACGGGTAACCACGTCGCGACGCTCACGCACCTCGCGCTCCTGCTGCCCGACAACGGCTCGGTGGCCTTCCTCGAGTAGACACAGCAGCAGCTTGGCCCGGTTGCCCCGCTCGGCCGGCCATCGCTTGGCAGCATCATCGAGGGCCCGCGCGACCTGCTCCGTCTCTGTGATCAGATGGCGAGGACGCTTCGTTGGCACGACGGAAGTGTATCACCTGAACGCTGGTGTTACACCGCGTGTCAGCAGTCGATGGTTGCGCCGGCCGATCGGCAGATGTCGAGGGAGATCGATCAGGCCCGACGCGCCGATCCGGTGAACGAGCATTGCCTTGGGTTCTAAGGCGTCATTCCCCCGACAAGCGTGACGCTCCCCTGGCGACAATGATTCCCGGACCTGCGAACCGACCAGATCCGGAGGCTACGTGACGCTATGACCGAGGTGACCGAGACTCAGCTTCCGGGTGTGGGCGTGCGTCACGAGTTCACGACCGCAGCCGGCGAACGGCTTGCTGTCCTCTCCCATCGCACGGGGCGACGGGAGATCGCCGTCTATGACCGAGCGGATCCCGACGCTTGCTCCACCGTCCTTCATCTCAACCCCGACGACACCCACACCCTGGCTGACCTTCTCGGAGGAAGCCCCGTGAACGAGGCCGTCATCGGGCTTCAGCGGCTCGAGGGCGTGGCCCTCGACTGGATAACGATCCGACCTGGCTCGGGTCAGGCGGGCGCCACCATCGGACAGGGCCGGCTGCGGACGCGTACAGGCACGTCGGTCGTCGCCCTCGTGCGGGGTGGGGACACGCTGGCCGCGCCGGGGCCCGAGGAGACGCTCGAGGCGGGGGACGTCGTGGTCGCCGTCGGTACTGCGGAGGGGCTCCGACAGCTCCGCGATCTCCTCGAAGCGTGAGCTCGGTCATCGCCGCCGCGAGCGGCGATGCCGCCCTGGCGTTCATCGAGATCGGCGCGGTCGCCCTCGTACTGTCAGCGCTCGCTCGGGTGGCGGGACGCATGGGGATCACTGCGATCCCCCTCTACCTCCTCGCGGGACTGGCGGTGGGCGAAGGAGGGGTGGCACCCCTCGACGTGAGCGCCGACTTCATCCAGCTCGCCGGGGAGATCGGTGTGCTCCTCCTGCTGCTGACCCTCGGCCTCGAGTACAGCCCCGACGAACTGCGTCACGGTTTGCGAACGGGCGCCGTTCCCGGCGTCGTCGATGGGGTCTTGAACTTCACGCCCGGGTTCCTCGTCGGCCTCGTTCTCGGGTGGGAGCCGGCGGCAGCCGCCCTCCTCGGCGGTGTCTGCTGGGTGAGCTCCTCGGGGGTCGTCTCCAAGGTGCTGGCCGACCTGGACCGCCTCGGCAACCGCGAGACCCCTGCAGTATTGAATCTGCTCGTCATCGAGGACCTGGCCATGGCTGTCTACCTTCCCGTGATCGGGGCGGTGATCGCGGGCACCGGCGCAGCCGACACCGTCGGAACTGTGGTCCTTGCCCTGGCTGCGGTGGCGGTGATCCTGACTGTGGCCCTCCGCTGGGGCGACCATCTCAGCCGGCTTCTCGCCCCTGCCTCCGACGAGGCGCTGCTGCTTGCGGTCTTTGGTCTCACGCTCCTGATCGGGGGCCTGGCCGAGGAGGTCCAGGTTTCGGCGGCCATCGGTGCGTTTCTCGTGGGGCTCGCCCTGTCGGGCTCGGTCCAGGCGCGGGCTTCCGCCATCGTCGCCCCGCTGCGTGACCTGTTCGCGGCCACCTTCTTCCTCTTCTTCTCGTTCTCGGTCGACCCCAGCGACCTTGTCGGCGTCCTGGTGCCCGCCACCGTGCTTGCCCTTCTCGGCACGGGGGGCAAGCTCGTCTCGGGCTGGGTCGCCGCGAGGCCTCTGGCCACGGGCACGCCCGGCCGACTGAGGGCCGGCACCGTCCTGATCGCCCGAGGGGAGTTCTCGATCGTCATCGCCGCCCTCGGGACGACAACCGCCGATGGTGCTGAGCTGGGCGCGCTGGCCGCCGCCTACGTGCTCATCACCGCCGTCGCCGGACCTCTGGCGACCAAGTACGCCGACCGCATCGCCGGAGTACCCGCCCGCGCCGCCTGAGCTCCTCGGCCGACGCACCGACGGCTTCTCAGCCCACGGCGACCTTGGCCGTGCAGAAGGCGCAGCGGGTGGCGGCGACCGGAATCGAGCTGAGGCACTCCGGGCAGTCCCGGGTGGTCGACTCGACCTCGGGCTCCGTCTTGCGGCGCGCCATCAGGTTGTTGACCGGCTTCACGACGAAGAAGAACAGCACGGCGGCGATGATGACGAAGCCGATTATGGAGTCGATGAATGCGCCGTAGCGGAAGCGCGACCCGCTCACCTCGAAGTCCATGTCGGCAAAGCTCGCGGCGTCGCCCGGTATGGCGAGAACGGCGTCAGCAAGTTCTCCGTGAACGATGAGATGACAGCGGTGAACGCCGCACCGATGGCCACCCCGATGGCCAGGTCGATCACGTTGCCCCGCAGAATGAACGCCTTGAAGTCCTTCAGCACGCCCGCCCCCTCCAGTTGGTTCCGCAAGCGGAGTCTCGCGCCGGGTCAGAGGTCCTGGTAGAGCAGCACCCGCCAGCCCCCGCTCGACTCGTCCTCGGGCATGAAGTCGGGGAGGAAGCGCACGCACCGGCACCCGGTTAGGCGGGTGTAGAGAGCGAGAACGGGATCCTGTAGGAAGTCTTCTGGCGGAGGAAAGTCGCCTGTCTGCAGGTAGCGCGCCACCATCTGCTTCACGGCCGGCCTGGCCCGCACCTGCTCGTTCCCGTTGTACGACGGCAGCGGACCGTCGGCCACCGCCCGCGTCAGACCCTGTTCCCGCCCGCGGTCGAAGGCGGAGTGGATCAGGAGCCGCGAGTTGGGCATCCCCCGGGCCGCCGGATCGATCCCGATGCTGTACAAGCAGAGGGTGTCGGCGTCGGCGGGGACGGGCTGGGTGGAGTAGCTGTCGAAGTTCTTCGGAAAGCCGCTCATGTCGTCGGGATCGAACCGGACGGCCGAGAACCCGATCGTGCCCATCAGCCGCCCGTCTTCTGTCGTCCCCAGCATCTGGTGGCCCAAGGAGAACCGGTGGAGGATCTTGGCCCTGCTCGCCTGCATCGCAGGGTCGAAGGCCCTTACCTCCAGGTCCATCAGCTGGTCGATGTCCTCTGGGCCAAGAGTGACCAGTCGCCGAACGGGGAAGTCGCTCACCGGACTCGGGCACCCGGGAGCATGACTCCCCGTCGAAGCAGGTTGGCAGACGTGCCGCCAGTCTGATGGCTTCCGCCGCGGCAGGGCCAGGCTGGGTGTAGTCGTCCAAGCGAGCCTCCGGCTCCGTAGAACAGGTGTGGGACCCGTAGAGCCGATATTCAACGACCTCGACGCCGGTGGACGGTTCCACCGGGACAGCGCCCTGGGCCGGATCTTCCATCCCGGGTCGGTTTCCTTCCGGGAGATCTCGCCCAAGGACAGCCTGCACATCTCCGTCCTTCCCGGGAACCGCCTGTCGGTCCACGTCGACCGACTGTCCCCCCTGGTCGTCCGCGCCGATCGGTGCCGCTACTCCGCCGTAAGGGTGGTGGCCCACAACCTGGCCGTGGCGGCTGAAGTGCTCGTGGGCCTGGTCACGGGGCGGGTGGAGCGGCCGCGGTGTGAGCTCGACTGCGAGCTCGTCTGGGTCCCGGACGAGTCGGGCGAGACCGAGCCGGAGGCGGGCGCCGGAGTCGAGGATGAGGGCACGCTGACCGTCACCGTGAAGGGCCTGTCCTGCCGGGAGGCGCTACCGTCGACCAGGTGACCGAGCCCGCCAAGCGTCCGCCCGCATTCGTGATGTCGTGCGCCTTCGGGGTCATCGGAGCCGTCCTGCTGCTGACCGGCCTGGCGACGGGCTCGGAGCCCGTACTGATCACCGCCGGCGCCGGGGGGGCGCTGTCCCTCGTGTGCGCGCTGGTGTGGAGATCGCAGCTGATCGACGCTTGGCGGGGCGCCCGCCGGCAGGGCTGAAGACGGGCGATGTGGTGGGTCAGGCCGTGTCGAACGCGGCTTCGTAGCGGAGCTCGCCGGAGGTGTCCAGGACGCGGATGGCCCGCAACGACCGGGCCGGCGCGTCAACCGTGACTCCCAGCGTGGCCTGGCCTCCCTGGAGCCGGAGGTGCCCGACGGGGGCGGGAGGCCCGCCGCCGGCCGTCACCACCTCCACCTCGTAGTCGGCTGTCCACTCCCGAGGGGCTTCGAGGGAGACGAAGATCCAGGCCTGGGGATCGCCGAAGGCGAAGGCCCGGCAAGTGGCGCGGCCACTGGCGCTCACATCCAACGCGGTGCGCACTTCGTTCCTGACCTCGGGCTGCGGGGCGGCGGCCAGGCCCGCGATCAGCCCCGCTCCCCCGACCACGACCAACGCCGCGGCGGCGACGGCTAGGCGAAGGCGGGACCTCCCCGGCTTGCGGTCCGGCCGCCGCTCCATGGGAGCGCCCGTGGCCGCCAGCACGCGGGACTCGAAACCGATCGTGGGTTCGGCCTCGGGGGCGAGGAGGAGGAGGTCGTCCGCCACCGTGGCCAGCTCGTCCACCAGGCGCTGGCAGCCCCGGCAATGACCGAGGTGGGCCAGGGCCGAAGCCCGCTCGCCGGCCGACACGACCCCGAGGGCCAGCTCGGCGGCGAGGACCTCCACGTCGGGGCAGTCGAGGACGTCGTCGGTCATTCGCCCGCGCCTCGCTGGTGGTTGAGGGTGTCACGCAGCTTGAGCAAGCCGGACCGGACCCGGGTCTTGGCCGTGCCCACGGGGATTCCCTCCGATTCGCTGATCTCCCGGGCGGTGCGGCCGCACAGCGCGGCCAGAAGGAGCGCCCGGCGCTGCCCCTCGTTCAGACCGGCGAGGGCCGTCCGCACCCTGCCCACTTCGACCGTGTTCTCGGCCGTGATCGCGGGCGAGCCGTCGGGGCCTCCGGCGATCATGCCCAACGAAGCCAGCAGCTCGGGGTCGAGAGGCTGCGTGCGGCGCATGCGGACGGCGTCGACGGCCAGGTTGCGAGTGATGGTGAGGAGCCAGGTGCTCACCGCGCCCTTGCGGGGGTCGTAGGCGGCGGCATGACGCCAGGCCCGTAGAAACGCTTCCTGGGAGACGTCCTCGGCGAGGGCGCTGTCCCCCACAATGGCCCGGGCCAGGCCGCAGACCCGGGCCTGGTGGCGCCGGATGAAGGCGGCGGCGGCGTCGGGGTCACCGACGGCGAACCCGGCCAGCAAGGCGTCGTCTGGCGCGGCGCGCATCGCCCACAATGGTAGGCCCGGACCACGCCCGATGGTCGGCAGGGCCTGAGTCGCTGCGCTCAACTAGGTTTGCACCCGCTATGCCCCGGATCGAGATCGAGCTCACCAGCTCGCGTGCCGACGGCAGCTGGACCTGGCGGGCGGCAGGAGCTCGCCAGCCCAAGGGCACGTTGGACGGGAAGCTGCTCACTGCAGGCGCCAAGGTCGGCGACGTGGTGAGGGCCGACGTCGAGGTGGATGTCGACGGGATGGCGGTGACCGCCGTGCTCCCGCCCAAGTCCAAGAAGGCCGACGAGGGCCGGCTCGAATACATCGGGCCGCCGGTCAAGGAGGCGACAACCGGGCTGAACTGGGCCGACTTCGACGGCACCGATCGCCAGCGGCGCTCGGGCTCGGGCGGTCGGGACCGGCCGGGGGCCGGAGGTGGTCGGAGGGACAGGCCCGGCGGGCAGGGACGTCCTGGTGACGGCCGCCCCGGCGGTGGACGTCCTGGTGACGGCCGCCCCGGCGGTGCACGACCCGGCGCGGGACGGCCTGAGGGACGCCCTTCGAGCGCCGGAGGACCGGGGTCTGGCGGCCCCGGTTCCGGTGGCCCGGCCCGAGGCCGAACCGAAGGCGGGCGCACCGAGGACGGTCGTCCCGGCGGCGGTCGGCCGGCAGGGGGCAGACCGGCGGGTGGGCGGCCCGCCTCGGCGGGAGCTCGGGGAGAACGCTCGGGACCGCCGCGCGACCGTGAACACCGCGGCGCTCCTCCGCCGACGCCCAAGCCCCGGCCCAAGCGGCTCAACGCCGGCCGGGCCCACCGGGACGAGGTGCTGGCCAGTCTTCCGGCCGAGGAGCAGCTGATCGCCGAGCATCTCCTGCGGGGCGGAATTCCTGCGGTACGCCACGCCGTCGAGGAGCAGAATGCCGCGGCTCGGGCGGCGGGCTCGCCCGAGGTCAAGGCCGACGCCCTGATGGGCATCGCCGAGCGCCTCATGCCCCGCCTGAGGGCGGCCGAGTGGCGGGACCGGGCCGAGGCCGCCGTCACCCAGGCCGAGGAGCTCGCCCTCCGGGACCTGAGGACGCTCGTCGCCAGCTCGGATGCCGTGGGCCGGGACGAGGTGAGCCGCGAACTGGTCGACCGCCTGCGTCATGTCCTCGACGAGCGCAGCGCCAAGGAGCGCGACACCTGGCTCGGAGAGATCACCGAGGCCATGGAGGCGGGCCGGGTCGTGCGGGCCCTGCGGGCCAGCGGTCGCCCTCCGGAGCCAGGCGTGCGTTTCCCGACGCCCCTGGCCGAGCGCCTGGGCGCGGCCGCCAGCGAAGCCATGGCCGCCGACGTGGCCCCCGACCGCTGGGGTGCGGTGCTGGAGGCCGTCTGTGCCTCGCCCGTCCGGCGCCTGGTCCGTCCCCAGGGCCTGCCGGCCGAGGCTCCTCCCGAACTGGTGACCGCCGCCCGCCAGGCGGCGGAACGGGTACCGGGTCTGGTCCCCCTGGTCGGTGCCCCGCCCCCGTCCGGCCGCCGGGCGGGCGGTCCGGCTCGAGGCAAGGCTTCGGGCCCGGCTCCTCCCGGTGGGCGGCCTCCCGGGCCGCCGCGCCGCGCACCCATCCCCCCGCCGCCGACGGGCGTCATCGGGGGATCCCGCCCGGCGCCGAAGAGGGCGGCCGAGGCCCAACCGACCGCGCCCGAGGCCCACGCCGCCGGCGCCGCCCACGTGGCCCCGCCCGAGGCCCACGAGACGCCGGGCGAACCGGCTGAGAACGTGTTGGCCGCCGAGCCGGTTGCGGCTCAGCGCCCGCCCGCCGCCGAGCCGGGTGCGGCCGAGCCCGCGCTGACCGCCGAGCCCGCACCGGCTGAGCCCGCCGAGGCCGCGGCTCCTATAACCGAGCCCGAGCCGGACCGGGCGTCAGACGATCACGGAGATGATGCCGTGCTCGTGGAGGAACTCAGCTAACCCCTCCACCAACCGGCGGTGGAGCACGTCGTCCAGGGGGACCCACTCGGCCTCGGCCGCATCTCCGCCGGCGACGAGACCGGTGGGGTCGAGCACGGTGACGGCGAAGTCCAGGATCACGAAGTGATGGTCGGGACCGATCCGCTCCACCCATCCCACCAGCCGGTCGCAAACGCCCTCGATGCCGGTTTCCTCGGCCAGCTCCCGGACCACGGCCTCGGCCAGGGTCTCCCCCGGCTCCACCCGGCCTCCGGGTATGGACCACTCCCCCGCCGCCGGCCCGGTGCCCCGGCGGATCAGAAGTAGCCGATCGTCCAGGACGGCAATGGCGCCCACACAGGTCTCGACCCGCAGCGGACCTGATCCCCCGCTCATGCCGGCGGGCGCAGGGAGTGGTGCATGACGATCTTGCGGGCGGTGAAGCCCGACTCCTCGAAGAAGTTCTTCGTCAGGCGGTGGCCGGGCAGGGCCATGGCGTCCATCCCGAAGCAGCCCGCCTGCTGGCACCAGCGGATGAGGTCGCCCATCATGGCCTCACCCAACCCGACGCCGCGGGCCTCCATGTCCACGAAGATGTCGTCGACCACGCCGAGAAGGGAGCCGTCGGCCAGGCGCTCGAGGCGACCGACGGCGTAGCCCACGGGGGCCTCGTCGATGGTGCCGACGAGCAGGCGAACGTTCTCGTCTTCGAGGAGCCGGGCCAGATCCTCCTCGATGGGCTCGCGGCGGGCTTCCTGGGCGTGCCAGACGGCGCCCCCCCTCATCGGCGCCAGCTCGGCGATCCCGGCCCTGACCAGCGCGGCTATCGCCGGAAGGTCGGCCTGGGTCGCTTGCCGGGCCGCCTCCATTGCCGTCCTCAGGACGAAGCGGACCGGAGTTGGGCGACCCGGAGCAGCACTGTCTTGCGGGCCCGTCCGCTCTGCTCGTACGCCCGCACCGCTTCCAACTCGTCGGGTGACAGGCCGGCCAGGCGCTGGACCACCTGGGAAGCAGACAGGCTGTCGTAGCCGGGGATGGGTAGGTCGTCGGCCACAGGTGTGACCGCCGGTGCCGCCGGTAGGGGGACGGCCACGGACGTGGGGCGGGCCAGGTCGGGGACGATCTCCCCCACGGCCACCGGCAGGTGCTCGTCCTCTCCAGGCTCCGTCTCCAGCTCGGGGGGAGGCACGGGAGGGGCCTCGCGGGCCGGACGCGTTGTCGCCGTGGGCGGATCTGGCTCCTGTTCAGCGCGGCCGGTCAGGCGCTCGACCAGGCCCTGGGCCTGGCGCCGGCCCTGAGCTACAGCCAGCTGCCCCACCATCCGGGCCAGGTCGGCCCGGGCGTCGACCTGCTTGCGGCCCTGGGCGGCCAGCTTGGGCACCTCCTCGCGGGCCAGAAGGATCAGGCCCAGCGGGGCGTAAACGGTCACGTCGAGAAGCCGGTCGAGGAGGCGGTCGAGAGGCGGGAGCGGGCCCGTGGCCCGGTCGGCCGTCACACGCAGTCCCGGCAGAGGTTGCGGGCGGCGTCGGCCAGCTGGCTCGGGTGCTTCAGGAGGAAGCACGACTCGCAGACGAACTCGCCCGGTCGCTTGGGCAGGACCTTGATGGAGCCCTCGACCCGCTCCTCGGCGTCCGGGGTCTCCTCGTCCTCGTCCTCCTCCTCGTCCACGGCGACCAGGCGGTCTTTGAGGATCACGTCCAGCCCGGCCTCGACGTCGTCGGGGTCGATGACGTCTTCGTCCTCGTCGTCGTCATCGTCGTCGTCGGTGGCGGCGGCGGGCACAACCGCGGGGACGACGATCGCCTCCTCGGGATCGACCACCTCGAGGTCGACGACCAGGTCGTCGCCCAGGACCCCGTCGGCCAGAACCTCGTCGTCGACCTCGAGTATGTCGTCGTCCTCCTCGAGGGCCTCCAGGTCGACGACGTCCGGATCGTCAGGTTCCTCAACCTCTTCAAACTCGGCGTCGTCGGCCATGAGCGGCAAATCGTCCTTATCCGTGGCGTTCGGGGGCGGCAGTGTAGACGACCGCGGCCGTCCGGCAGGGGAAGACGCTCGGGCGGGGCCCCGGGGAGGAGGAGCGGGGAGGAGGGGGACCGTTGGTGCCGTTCGGTAGCCCTCGGACGACCGGGCGCGCCGGGATGTCCTCGGGTTATTGGAACGTTCTCTACTTGGTCCCCCAACCCCCTGCTGCCCTCCACCGCCCCTTCGGCACCGATCCCTCACGTTCGGACACGAAGTCCGAACGCAGGGAGAGCGCCGAAGCCCACGACCAGGGGTTCGAGGCGTCAGGGACGGGGCTACCCTCGCAGCAGAGAGCAGGCCTGTCAAGGCGGACCAGCGGCCTCCACATATGGTCTGACCAGCCACTTTCCGCAACGGGCCAGGTCAGGATGGTTGCCAAATTTCCCTCAAGCAGGTGTCGAGAGTTACCCGTCGTGGGCGGCGTCGGGTGGCGCCTCGACAGTAGCGGCAAGGGGCGCCGAAGGCCCCCCAGACGCCTCACCACGGGCCTCCGACCGCCGTTCTCCCTCCAGGCGTTCGAGCCCGGCCGGTGCGTGGTCGACGAAGCGCATGAGCCCGGCGATGGTGGGGTGCCCGGCGCGCTCGGCGATGAGCCGGTGCATCTCCTGGCACACCCGCCGGTAGCTCGGGTGACCGGCAGGTTGGGTGCGCAGCTCCAGCATGTGGAGGGCGGCCCGGGCGTTCAGCTCGATGGAGTAGCGCAGCCGGAAGGCGAGGGCCACGGCGTAGCCCGCCTCGGCCGGGAAGCGCTCGACCAGGGCCTCGTAGAGGGCATGGGACCGGGCCATCGCCTCCTGGAAGCGGTCACCCAGCCCGGCCGAGGCGATGTCCTCGGGTACGACGTAGCCGTGGTCGGGCGTCAGCGGTTGCCACTGCAACGTGAGCATGCGGTGGCGCTGGAGATCGCGGAAGGCGCCGTAGTCGGAGAGAACGTCGAAGCGGTAGGTGACCCGTTCGAGGGCCCGCCCGGGCTTGTGGCGCCGGTTCTGGCGGTCCCCCACCCAGGCCTCCAGCAGCGCGGCCCGGTCGGTGGCCGGCAGCTTGCGGGCGATGTCCAGGAGCTGGTCGTCGGGAAGCTGGGAGTGCGGGTAGAGGATGGCGGCCAGCAGCTTGTCCTCGGCCTCGGGGTCCCAGTCGACCAAGGTGACCGACGGCCGGGGCTCGGGCACGGCGCCGGCCAGGAGACGGTGGGCGACGTCCTCGGTGGCCCGGGCGGTGGTGGCCAGGTACTCGGTCCAGGCGCCGCCCCGGTCGGGACGGTCGAGGCGCGTGAGGAAGGAGGGGATGACCTTGCGCAGCTCGGTGAGCATAAGCTCGGCGTAGCTGCGGACCTCGGGCAGCGGATGGGCGCGCATGCGCAGGATGAGCATCTCGTAGCCCTGCCCGTTGCCGTAGATCCCCACGTTGGAGAGGGCGGCGGCCGGAAGCAGCCCCCGGAGCGAGTCGAAGGCCTTCGCTCGCAGGGCTCGCCGGTAGACGAGGTCGGAGTCGCCCCGCTGCTTGGGGTGCTGCTCGCGGAACCAGTCCTGCATCACCGGCACCATCTCGGCGTAGGTGGTGAACAGGGCGTCCACGTCGGCCACGTAGCGGGTGCCGAGGGGCGAGGACAGGATCTCGGGCGGCCGGTGGTAGCGGTAGCGGCCGCCCAGGCGGGTGTCGTAGGCGAGGTACCGGGTGGACTGCTCGAGGTAGGCCATGAGCCGGCCCCACTCGAGGACCTTGGTCAGGAGGTTCGACGCCTGCTCGCAGGCTAGGTGGACGCCTCCCAGCTGGGCCACGGAGTCGTCGCCGTACTCGAAGAACACCTTCTGGTAGAGGTCCTCGGCCCGCTGGAGGCCGACGGTGGCGTCGATGGAGGCGTCGCCGACCATGTCCAGCTCGCCCACGAACTCGTCCAGGAACAGCCGGCGCAGGCTCTTGTGGGTGCGGGAGTACCGGGCGAAGAGCGCCCCTTTCACCACCTCGGGCAGGTTCACCAGGGCGAACACGGGCCCGTCGAGGTTGGTGACGTAGCGACGGAGGACCTCGGCCTCCTCGTCGCTGAACTCCTCGATCACATACGAGTGCACGCCTCGATCTCCTCCCGCATCCCTCGCCCCGCTACCGGTGGGTGCACCCGGCTACGGGCCCGAGGTTACGGCCCCGGGGTGAAGGCAGCGCGGATCTGTCCCATGGCCTCCGGTCGCAGCCAGAGGTCGACCGCGGTCATAGCCAGGGCCGTGGCCCCGTCCACCAGCGCCTTCTCGGCCTCGGACGAGCCCGCCCACCGGGCGAAGTCGGCCGTGTGAAGGGCGACCTCCGGAGGGGCGACGGCGATCATGGGGTGGATGGAGGGCACTTTCAGGCTGACGTTCCCCATGTCCGTGCTGGCCACGACCCGGCGTCCGGGCCCCGGATCCGCCACCGGCCGGCCCAAGTCTCCGCTGTTGGCCCGGTAGAGCTCGACCAGCGGCCGGTTGGTGCGCAGGTCGGAGTACTCCGGGCACGTCGGCTCCCACGTCATGCGGCAACCGGCGGCGGTGGCGCCCGCCTCCAGGCACGCCAGCACCCGCTCCTTGAGCGGCTCCAGGGTGGCCAGCGTCGGCGAGCGGACGTACCACTCGGCCACGGCGTTATCAGGGACGATGTTCGGCTTCCGCCCTGCTTCCGGGAACACCCCATGCACTCGTTCGTCGGGTCGGATGTGCTGGCGGAGGGCGGCGACGGCGTTGTAACCCAGAACCGCGGCGTCCAGGGCGTTCCTCCCCCGTTCGGGAAAGGCGGCGGCGTGGGCTCCGACGCCGTGGTAGTCGACCCGCCAGGTGGCGATGGCGATCACGTCCGCCTCGGTGAGGTCGTAGCCCGCGGGGTGGATCATCATGGCCGCGTCGACGTCGTCGAACGCCCCCCGCTCGATGAGGAAGACCTTGCCCCCGCCGCCTTCCTCGGCAGGAGTGCCCAGCACGACGAGCCGGCCGTCCGCTTGCTGTACGACGGTGGCCGCGGCCAGGGCTGCGCCCAGACCGGCGGCGGCGATGAGGTTGTGGCCGCATCCGTGGCCGATGCCGGGGAGGGCGTCGTACTCGCAGAGGATGGCGACCGTCGGGCCCTCGCCCTCGCCCGACCGGGCGACAAAGGCGGTGTCGAGCCCGTAGGCGCCCCGCTCCACGGCCAGTCCCGCCCCCTCCAGCTCCGTGGCCAGCAGGTCGGCGGCGAACCGCTCCTCGAACATCAGCTCGGGCCGGCCGTGGACCTGGAGGGAAACCGCGGTCAGTTGCGACGAAAGCCGCCGCACCTCGTCCTTCACCCGGGACTTGGCCGTCTCCAGGTTCAGGAGCGTCACACGGGCGAGCCTACGCGGGTCAAAGGATGAGCCGGCCCGCCAACAGACGGACCGGCTCAGTCATTCCTTGCCAACTCGACGAGCAAGCTCTGCTTGCGAGTCGAAGAGAGCTACTTGCCCTTGAGCTTGTCGGCCACGTTCTCGACGGCGTCCTTCACCTTGCCCTGGCCCTGGTCGATCTTGCCTTCGCGCTCAAGGTCCTCGTCATCGGTGAGATCGCCGGCCGCTTCCTTGGCCCGGCCCTTGGCCTCGTCCCAACCTCCCATGATGGTCTCCTCTCGTCGGGGGGCTTGCCCGCTAAGTGTTCCCTCCGCGCCCGGAGAGAAACGCCGGCCACGGTTGGCGCGCTCACGCGGCGGGTACCTGGGCTGCGTGACGAAGTCGGCGGCGCGGGCGCGCAAGAGCGGAAAGAAGGGCAAGCGGCGGGAGAAGGATCCCGGCCCCGGCCCCCTGGAGCTGGTGCTGGCTCCCATGGCGGCCCTGGCCGTCATCGTGCTGGCGTCGGCCCGGGCCCTGCTGGACCGGCGATCGCCGGTGACGCCGGGTGGCGGTCAGTCAGGTCCCGCCGGGGCGCCGCCGAGCAGTACGTCCAAGGGCGACGGGGAGAAGGAGCCGGCCGGCGGCATCAAGGGGCGTCTGGAAGCGGTGGGCCGGCGGTTCCCGTTCTTCGGCCGGATCCTCGACGTCCAGGAGCGCTACGGCGAGGTCCGGGGGAACAACATCGCCGCCGCCGTCACCCTCCAGTCGTTCCTTTCGTTGTTCCCCCTGATCCTGGTGGCCGTCGCCGTCATCGGCTTCCTCTCCGCATCGGACACGGGAGACGTGGCCCAGAGCATCATCCGCAGCCTGGGCCTGGACGGTGATGCGGCTCAGGCCGTCACCGACGCCGTCTCCACCGCCGAGGAGAGCCGCCGGGCGGCCTCGGTCGTAGGGCTGGCCGGCCTGCTGTGGTCGGGATTGGGGCTGGTCAACGCCCTGCAGTTCGCCTTCAACCAGGTGTGGCAGGTGGAGGAGCGCGGGGTCAAGGACAAGGCCGTCGGGGTGGCCTGGCTGGCGGGTGCGGGTCTCCTCCTGCTGGCGGGTTCTGTCCTGACGACCGTCCTCCGGTGGTTGCCGGACCTGCTGTCGCCCGTGGGCATCCTCCTCGCCGCCGCCATCAACACCGCCCTGTGGCTGTGGACGGCCAAGGTCCTTCCCAACCGCAAGGTGGGTTGGCGGGACCTGCTGCCCGGGGCCCTCCTCGGTGGGATCGGGCTGGAGGTGCTGAAGGTCGTGGGCGCGTTCTACGTGCCCAAGGCGGTCAGCTCGTCCTCGCAGCTGTACGGGTCCCTCGGCGTCGTGTTCGCCATCCTCGCCTGGCTCCTGTTCTTCGGCCGGCTGATCCTGTACTCGGCCGTGCTCAACGTCGTCCTGTACGAGCGCAAGCACGGGACGGTGACCACGACCATCGCAGTGCCGGCCACACCGACGGCCGAGCCCGATGACGACGTCACCCGCAGCGGGCGGGTCCAAAAGGAGGACCTCAAGCCTGACAAGGCCCCCGCGGGCTAGACAACCACCACCAAGGCGTCGGGGAGGACGCGCACGGCGATGGTGGATGCCGATCCCGCCTTCTGGCCGTCCAGCCGCACGGGCAGTGGCCGCTCGAGGTCCATTTGGGCTGCGGGCACTCTCCGCTCACGTATTCCCGGATGGGGCAGGTGAGCCCCATAGTGGGTCCGGGCCCGCACGGCCATGACCTGGGCCACGGGCAGGCGGGCGTCGTAGGTGTCGAGCAGGCCGTCTCCCGGGTGGGCCCGGGGGCCCAGGTTCCAGCGACCGAGCCACTGGGCGTTCATGACCACGAACGACCGGGTCCACAGGTGGGAACGAGCCACCAGGTGGGCGACGAAGAGGCGCAGCCGTCCGTCGAGCAGGACCTCGCCCACGTCGACGGTGAAGCGCACGCCCTCCCCTCCCCGCAGGCGGGCCGGGTCGCCGCCCTGGCCGCCGAGGGTGCGGCACAGGTCGCCCCCCAGAAGGCCGAGGGCCGGGAAGGGCTGGCGCTCCCGGCGGGCCTCCTCCAGCACGGCCCGCGCCTCACTGTCCGAGCCGACCATGACCGCTCCTTCGGGAAGAGGCCCCGGGGCTCCCCACGGTTCACCCTTGGCTATGGGCATGCGAGGTAGCGACCGCTCGGCTTAAGTACCCACGACCGAGGAGGCGGCCACCACTCCCCGGAAGAGCCGGTCAGCGGCGTCTCGAGCGGACTTGGCCGTGGCCGGCTCCAGGGCGATCTGGCCCAGCTGGCGTAGGAGGTCGATGAGCTGCTTGACGTTCCTGACGAAGTCCCCGCCCGAGAGCTCCTCCTCGGCGATGACCTCGGCCAGGTTCTCCCCCGCGGCCCACCCGTAGGCGGCGGCGAAGAAGCCGGGGTCGGGATGACGGGTCAGGGGCAGCCCGGCCTCGTCCTCCACCTGGTTCAACTCCGCCGCCAGCCGCTCCAGGTCGGCCCAGCGGCGCTTCACCCGGGCCGAGGGGAACCACGGCGGTGGGCTGGTCCCTGGCCTCCTCGTCTCGTAGGTGAAGGCTGACGCCAGGGCGGCCACCGATGTGGCGTCGAGGTCGTCGAACAGGCCGGTCCGCAGAGCTTCCGCCACCAGGAGGTCGCACTCGTGGTAGATCCGGGTGAGCTGCTCGCCGCTGGGGGTGAGCGACCACTCCTCCACGTAGCCCCACGCCTCCAGGACCCGCAGGACCCGGTCGAACTGGCGGGCCAGGGATTCGGTGCGACCCCGGATCCGGCGCTCCAGCCGCTCAACGTCCTTCTCCAGCCGCTCGGCCCGCTCCAGGGCGCGAAGGTGCCTCCTCCGGTCGGGGCAGGCGTGCACGGGGTGACCCTGGTGGCGGGCCTGGAGGGCGTCGGGGGCTCCCCCCCGGCTGCGACGGGAACCTGCGTCCGGGCCGGCACGACGTCCGGGCAGGAGGCGGGCACGGGACACGGACTCGGCCACCGCTCGCTGGAAGCCGGGGCTGCGGGGCGCGTAGGGCGTGGGCAGCTCGACCCGGCCCACGACCAGGGGTGGCACCTCGAAGTCCCGGGCCGACAGGGCCAGGTACCTCCGGTCGGGAGTCAGGGCCCCCAGCCGCACCTCGCCTCCCCGGCGGTGGGCCACCGAGACGACGGCCGCCGGGCCGCCGGACTTGCCCCCCGGGATGTGGAGGACGTCGCCCAGCCTCACCCGGGTCAGGGCCTGCACGACCTCGTCGCTGGCCGCCGGGGGCGGACGGCCCGAGCGGGGCCGGTGGCTGGCCGCCGCCGTCTCTGCCTGGCGCACGAGCGACCGGTACTCGACCACGTCGCCCAGGTCGCACGTCGCGTCCTGGCGGTAGGACTGAAGCATGCGCTCGCTCTTGTCCAGCTGGGCTTCCAGGCGGACGACGTCGCGGTCGGCCCGGTACTGGGCGAAGGACAGGTTGAGCAGGTGGTGGGCGGCGTCCGAGGGATAGCGGCGGACGAGGTTGGCGGCCATGTTGTACGTCGGCCGGAAGGACGAGGTGAGCGTGTAGGTGCGGGTGGAGGCGAGACCCGCCACCTGGTCGAAGGGGACGAACGGCGACCACAGCACCACGGCGTGGCCCACCTCGTCGATCCCCCGTCGGCCGGCCCGACCCGTGAGCTGGGTGTACTCCCCCGGCGTGAGGAACTCGTGGCGCTCGCCCGTGTACTTCGACAGCTTCTCGATGACCACCGACCGGGCCGGCATGTTGATGCCCAGGGCCAGAGTCTCGGTGGCGAACACGACCTTGGCCAGGCCGGCCGAGAACGCCGCCTCCACCGCCTCCTTGAAGGGCGGAACCATGCCCGCGTGGTGGGCGGCCAGCCCCGCCTCCAACCCCGCCAGCCACCGCCCGTACTCCAAAACCCGGAGGTCCTCGTCGGACAGCGTCTCGGACTTGGCCTGGGCGATGGCCCGGATGGCGTCGCGCTCCTCGGGCGTGGTCAGGCGGATCCCACCCTCGAGGCACTGGCGGACCGCGTCGTCGCACCCGTTCCTGCTGAAGATGAAGCAGATGGCGGGGAGCATGTTCTCCTCGGCCAGCCGCTCGACCACGTCCGTGCGGTAGGGGGTGTGCAACCGGCCGCGGGAGCGAGTCCGCCACCGGTCCCCGCCCTGGCGGCTGCGGTTCGACCCGGCGTCCAGCCGCGCCGCTTCGGGGTTGGGCCGGCCGTCGACGAAGGTGGGCAGGAGGTGGAGACGCTCCGACTCCCGGTCTCCCACCATGTACAGGTGGTGCAGCTCGACGGGCCGGCGCTCCTCGATGACGGCGGCCGTCGGTCCCCGCACGGTGTCGATCCAGTCGGCCAGGTCCTCGGCGTTGGAGACGGTGGCCGAGAGGCAGATGAGCCGCACGTCGGGCGGCGAGTGGATGATGACCTCCTCCCAAACGGGCCCGCGGTACTCGTTGCCGAGGTAGTGCACCTCGTCGAGCACGACGAAGCGGAGGCCTTGGAGGGTGGGCGAGCCGGCGTAGATCATGTTGCGCAGCACTTCGGTGGTCATGACCACGACCGGGGCTTCCCCGCCGATGGAGTTGTCGCCCGTCAGGAGCCCGACGCGGTCGGCGCCGTGGCGGCGGGACAGGTCGCCGTACTTCTGGTTCGACAGGGCCTTGAGGGGCGTCGTGTAGAAGGCCTTGCCGCCCTCGGCCACCGCTTTGGCCACGGCGTACTCGGCCACGACGGTCTTGCCCGAGCCCGTAGGCGCGGCCACCAGCACCGACTTCCCCTCGTCCAGGGCGTCGAGAGCCTGGACCTGGAAGTCGTCGAGGGCGAAGGGGTAGGTGGCGGCGAACTCCTGGCGGTTCATGTGACCGTCATCGTTTCAGCAACCGGCCTATGAGGATGGCCAACTCGTAGAAGACGTACATGGGGCCGGCCATGGCGAACAACGAGTACGGGTCCTGGCTGGGGGTGATCACCGCGGCCACGGCCACGATCACCACCGCCGCCGGCCTCCGCCAGCTCCGGAGCCGGCGGCTCGTGATCACCCGGGCCAGCTGCAGGAAGATCAGCAGGACGGGGAACTCGAAGGCGATGCCGAAGGCCGCCATCATCAGGACGATCAGGTTCAGGTACTTGCCCGGGGTGAAGAAGGCCTCGATGTCGTCGCCGCCCACGCCGATGAGGAACCGCAGGGCCTGAGGAAAGGTGTACATGGCCACGGCCGCGCCCAAGGCGAAGAGGAGCAGGGACGCGGCGATGAAGGGGATGGCGTAGCGCTTCTCCTTCTTGTGGAGGCCGGGCGTGACGAACCGCCACAGTTCCCACAGCACGACGGGCGAAGCCAGGGCCAGACCACCGAAGCCGGCGATCTTGAGCCGGGTGGTGAAGCCCTCGAGGGGATCGGTGATGATCAGGGTGGTGCGCCCGGTGATGTCGGTGTACGGCGCGATCAGGAAGTCGAGGATCCGGCTGTAGAGCAGGAAGGCGACGATCCCGCCGAGGACGATGGCGATGACGCACACGATGATCCGCCGGCGCAGCTCGGCCAGGTGCTCGAAGAGCGACATCCGCGCCCCGGAGAGATCGTCGTCGGAATCTCCGGGATCTCCGGTGAAGGCGGCGATGGTGGCCCCTACCGGCCGGCGGGAACGGCCGCCATCGGGGGGTCAGGCACGAGCTTCGGGCTCAGCCTCGGTCGAAGAAGGCACCGGAGGACCGGCGTCGTCCAGCGGTGAGGCTGTATCAGCCGCCGGCGCCGAGTCGGGGGCGGCGGCCGAGGCGGGCGTAGTGGGCTCGGGCTCGGCGCGCTCGGGGGCCGCGGCGGGCTCGGCTGCCGCGGCGGGCTCGGGCTCGGGAGTGGCGGTGCCGGTCACGTCGAGGACGGTGGGGGGCGGCTCGGCGTCGCCGGTCACCGGCGCCAGCGGGCTGGCGGGGACCGTGGGTGCGGGAGGCTCGTTGAACGCCTGGTTCATCTCGTACTTCATGTCCTGGCTCCATCGCCTGACCTCGGCCAGAGCCTTCCCCACCTGGCGGCCGGCCTCGGGCAGGCGCTTGGGGCCGAGGAAGATGAGGGCGACGACAAGGATGACGAGGATCTCTGCCGGGCCGAGAGAGGTCGGCATGGCAGGAGTCTACTGGCGGCGCTTTTCCTCCAGGGACTCGGCCAGGTGGCTGACGTCCTCCCCCAGGCGCGACAGTCGAGGCCCCATGTCTCCCAGATCGGAGAGCCCGCTGCGGACGTCCTTGATGGCCGCTTGCAGCTTGATGAAGGACCGGATCAGGAAGTAGAGGCCCACGCCCAGCAGGGCGAGGACGGGGATGAACCAGAGGACTTCCATGGCCCAGATGGTACGGCACCGGCCGCGGAACTGCCCGGTACAGTCCCCGGCGTCGAACCCCTCCGTCGTCCGCCCATCACCTTCGCCCACCGCGGCGGACGGGGCCACGGTCCCGATAACACCATCGAGACCTTTCAGCGCGGCCTGGAGCTGGGGGCAACGGGTCTCGAGACGGACGCGTGGCTGACGGCGGACGGTGTGGTCGTGCTCGACCACGACGGGTCGTTGAGGCGCAGGCTGAGGCGGCGCCGGATGGCAACCCTGCGGCGGGACGAGCTTCCCGTCTCGATTCCCAGCCTGGCCGAGCTATACGCCGCGTGCGGGACGGGCTTCGAGCTGTCCGTCGATGTCCGCGACCCGCGCACCGGCCCCGCCGTCATCGAAGTCGCCCGCGAGGCCGACCCCGGAGCGCCCAAGCACCTCTGGCTGTGCCACCACGACTGGAAGCGGCTGGCCCAGTGGCGGGAGGCGTTTCCCGACGTGCGCCTGGTGAACAGCACCCGCCTGCGCGATATCGGAGAGGGCGCCGAGCGACGGGCCGCAGAGCTGGCCCGGACCGGCGTCGACGCCATCAACCTCCACTACACGGACTGGAGCGGAGGTCTGACCGCCCTGTTCCACCGGTTCGAGCGCCTGGCCTTCGGCTGGGACGCTCAGTACGAGCGGGTCCTTCGCGAGCTGCTGCGCGTGGGTATCGACGGGATCTACAGCGATCACGTGGACCGCATGGTGGCGGTCGTGGGCCTCGGGCGGAAGGGATGAGGCACAGAGACATCCGAGACCCCGCAGCGTGGCTCTGCGGGGTCTCGGATCCGGCGGGGCAGGCAGTTGCTACCCGCCGAAGGGGAATCCGCCCATCATGTTGAAGGGAATCCCGTCACCCATGAACGGCAAATCTCCGGGAAATCCCGTCGGGACGGGGAGGCCGCTGGGGATGCACGAGGCGACGTCAAGACCGCCCACGTCGGGGATCGCCGTAGGCAGCTGGCCAGTCAGGCTGCTCACAAAGCCCAGGATCTCGGAGATGCATGCGTTCAACCCGAAGGGCAGGGGAAGGCCCTCCACGATCTCGGAGACGCAGCCCACGATGGCTGTACCGATCCCGCTGATCCGCGCGGGATCCACCGCCGGCAGTCCTGTAACCAGGTCCATGATGGGGGCGAGGCAGCTCATCACCTGGGCGGGAATCTGCGCGAGACCCGACAGATCGGGCAGGTCGGGCAGAGACACGCCCGGAATGGGCAGGGACGCCGACGGCAGGGACGGGGTGAAAGCCCCGGAGGTCTCGCCCGCGCTGCTCGCCGTGGCCGTGGCCGAGACAGAGCCCGCCGGTGTCGTGACCGAAGCCTCGCCACCCGCTTGAGCCGCAGCCGCATCCGAGGCGACAGAAGTGGCCGATGACAGGGTGCTGGCGACCTGCTCGGTGACGCCCTCGGTGATGGCGGCCGCGGTGGTGGCGTCCTCGGAGGGCAGGACGACGGCGGTGGCGCCGGCGACGGTCATGGTGAGGGCTGCCGTGGTGGTGGCGACGGCAACCTTCGCCGCCATCCCCAACCCCGCCAGCTTGGCGATGAGCCCAGCTATCAATCCCGTTTCAAACATCGATGACCCCTTTGTCTCGTCGTTTGATTAGTGTCGGCAGGCGATGCCTAAGGCGAGGCAAAGTCCCGCGTAAACCCTCGGTTTGGATGCCGCGCCACCTCCGTGGGCGATTCCGCAGGCGGTAGCGTCGGCCCGTGACCACCATCGCCGTGGTGGAGGACGACGCTCACATTCGTGCCGCCGTCGCTCGAGGTTTGACCGAGCGAGGCCACGTCGTGCTGGGAGCGTCGACCGGGCTCGGCGGGTTGGCCCAGATCGTGGACCAGCGCCCGGACGTGGTCGTCCTCGACCTCGGCCTTCCCGATATAGACGGCCTCGAGCTTCTGCGCATGCTGCGGGCCGTGAGCAGCGTGCCCGTGATCGTGGCCACCGCCCGCGACGACGAGCGGGACATCATCCGCACCCTCGACGCCGGCGCCGACGAGTACGTGGTCAAGCCCTATTCGGCCGACCAGCTCGATGCCCGCATCCGGGCCGTGCTGCGTCGAGCCAAGGGCGAGGACGTGGACGCGCCCGTCCAGATCGGAGGGCTGACCATGGACATCCGCAGCCGGGTGGCCACCATCGACGGGCAGCCCATGGACCTGAGTCGCAAAGAGTTCGACCTGCTGTGGCACCTGGCCAGCCGCCAGGGCGAGGTCGTCTCCAAGCGTGAGCTCCTCGCCGCCGTGTGGCGGCAGCCCTACGGCGGGCCCGAGAAGACCATCGACGTCCACCTGTCGTGGTTGCGCAGCAAGCTGGGAGAGTCGGCCAGATCGCCGCGCTATCTGCGCAGCGTCCGGGGGGTGGGCGTGGTGCTGGCCGACCCGGGCACCGCGTGAGGATCCGCTTGGCCGTGACGGCGGCGGCGGTGACGGCCATGATCGTCCTGGCCTTCTGCATCCCCCTGGCCCGGCTCATCCAGGTCGTGGCGGCCAACCGGGCCCTGGAGGCGGCCAAGCTCGAGTCCCGCTCTCTGGGCGGCGCCATCAGCGCCGTGCCCGGCCAGCAGGCCACGATCGCTCAGCTGGTGGAGCAGGCCAACGCCGGCAACCCCCGGCCCATCACCGTCTACCTCCCCGACGGCACCGTGCTCGGCCCTCAGGTCCCCGTCGACGCCGAGGTCGAGCTGGCTCGCAAGGGCCGCTCGTTCACCGCCGCCGCCCCGGACGGTGGCCGCGACGTGCTGGTCGGGATCGCGGGAGCCGACCCGAGCGCCACGACCGTCATCCGGGTGCGGGTGGACGCCTCGCTGCTGACCCGGGGCGTCACCCGGGCCCGGGCCATCGTGCTCGCCATCGGTGCCGCCGTGGTGGTCATCGCCGTCATGCTCGCCGACTGGCTGGCCCGGTCGGTCCTCAGGCCGATGGGCGACCTTCTCTCCGTCACCCGGCGGCTCCAGCAGGGTGACCTGGGGGCGCGGGTCGACCCCGCCGGCCCTCCCGAGGTGGCCGAGGTGGGCGTCGCCGTAAACGGCTTGGCCGATCGGGTGGGCCTGTTGCTGGCGGCCGAACGGGAGGCGGCCGCCGACCTGTCCCACCAGCTGCGGACCCCTCTCACCGCTCTCCGGCTCGACGCCGAGGGCCTGCCGTCGGCCAGGGACAGGATGCGCATCGCCAGCGACGTCGACCGTCTCGAACAGGTCGTGACCCGGGCCATCGAGGAGTCTCGCGACAGCTCGCGCCGCCACGGAGAGCGCCGCCGCGAGCGGGGCTCGTGCGACCTGGGCCAGGTGGTCCGTGACCGCCTGGGGTTCTGGTCGATCCTCGCCACCGATCAGGGCCGGGAGTGGTCGTTGGACGTCCCGCCCGGCCGCCAGCCCATCGGCGTGTCGCAGAAGGACCTGGACATCTGCCTCGACGCCCTGCTGAACAACGTCTTCACCCATACGCCCGACGGCGCGTCGTTCTCGGTCGAGGTGGCCGGCGGGAACGGTCGGGACTGGACGCTGGTCGTCCAGGATGCGGGACCGGGACTACCGGGCAACACCCTTCCCGCCCGAGGCGCCAGCGGCGGGTCGGGCACGGGCCTGGGCCTGGACATCGTGCGCCGGACGGCTGAGGCTTCCGGCGGCCACCTGTGGGCAGGACGGTCGCGCTTCGGCGGGGCCCGCATCGAGGCGACCTTCGGCCCGCCCGCCGGATACGGAGGGGCCAGGTGACGCCCGGCGGTCAGGTTAGGGCGCCCCCGGCGCCTGCCCTCCCTGGGGGGGTCCGCCGTAGGCCCGGACGGGCTGGCCCAGGCAGAAGGCCCAGATCGGGTCGTCGCGGCCCGCTCGGACGAAGTGGACCTCCACGTAGTACGGCCCGGCGGTGACGACGTTGACCGCGTATCCGTTGCTCGGGGTGGCCGACAGGAGCTCTATGAAGAACGAACCGTTGCAGGCCACCGTGAGCACTCCGCCGGTCGTCGAGTAGGTCGCCGTGGGACGGGACGGCGACTGGGTCGTCGGAGGGCTGACGGGCTGGGTGACGGGCGGAGCCGACGGCGGGACGGTGGGGGCGACGCCGGGCTGGAGAATCGGCGGCGGGGCGGGTTCCTTTGTCTGCGGCGGGACGGGAGCCGGATCGGGCCCGTCCGCAGGTACGGTCGAGGTCGGCGTGCTCGTCGGAGGCGTGGTCAGGCCGGGGGCCGTCTCCCCGTCGGACGCTCCCGGCTGGAGGGCCGAGACCACGTCGTCGTGAGCGACGACGGGCGGTGGCCGGTCGGTCAGGTCGGCGGCCACGGTCGACGTCCCCGCCCAGACGATGGCCGTGGCCGAAGCGGTGACGACCACCCACAGTCCGACCGCGAGCAACCGGCGCAGGGGCACGTGTAGAGGATGCTCCGTCCCGGCCCGTCCCGGGCTAAGCGGGGCCTAAATCAGCCTGGGCGGGGGCCCCGCCGGCATAGGCGGGCGTGGTCCCTGGCCTCGCCTCCGCTTCGATTCGGCTCGCTCGGGACTCCGTCCGAAGGACCCGGGTGCCCGCCGGTCAATAAAACCGGAAGTGGTTGATGGGCCAGACCCGCACGAAGGCGCGGCCGATTATCAGGTCCTCGTCGATGGCCCCGAAGAAGCGGCTGTCCTTGGAGTTGCCCCGGTTGTCACCCATGACCCAGTAGTGGTCGGGCGGCACCTTCTGGGGCTCCATGTCCCCGGTGGTGATGCCCTCGCCGAGGTAGCCCTCGTCGATGGGCTGGCCGTTGATCAGGATCCGTCCCTCACGGGCTTCCACCGTCTCCCCGGGCAGGCCGATGACCCGTTTGACCAGGTCCTTGATCTGTCCGTCGGCCTGAGCCGGGCTCTCGAAGACCACGATGTCGCCCCGTTTGACGTCGTGGAGGTCGTAGCTGAGCTTGTTGACCAGGATCCGGTCCTGTTCCTGCAGGGTCGGCAACATGGACCCCGACGGGATGTAGAAGGCCTGGATCAGGAAGGTCTTGACCACGAAGGCGACGACCAGCGCGCCGGCGATGATCAGAACCCACTCGAGGAGGTTGCGCGCCGCCGATGGGCGCTTGCGCGGCTCCGGAAGCTCGCTGGGAGGCTCGGGGGGCGAAGAAGTGGGCCAGGAGCTGGCCGGCTGACTCATCTGAGGCAAGGCTACCGCAGGCCATCCGGAGGACGACTGGCGCCCGGCGGCCGGTAGCGGACCAGGAGCCGGCACGCGGCGGCGGGCGCCAGGTCCGCGTCACCCTCCAGCACGGTCGCCGCGGGCCCGAGCCGGAGCAGCAATCGCTCCAGCCACGCCGGCTGGCTCACGGCCAGGCGCACCCGGGCGGCGCCGTCTCCGATCTCCGTCACCTCCTCCACCGGATACTGGTCGATCACCCAGCGGCCGCTCGGCTGAACCTCCAGTGTGACCCTGGGGTCCTCGGGGCGGGCCCGGTAGACGGCGAAGTCGGGCCTCACCTCGGGCCGATCGAAGCCAGTATCGAGCGTGCGCGCCGCCCGGACCCGGTCCACCCGGAATAGCCGCTCGTCGTCCACCGTGTGGCACCACGCCGACAGGTACCACTGCCCGCTGGTGGAGAAGACGGAGTAGGGGTCGACGACCCGGCGGCTCCACTGGTCCCGCCCGAAGCTGTAGTAGTCGATCTCCACCTGGCGCCGGTCCCGCAAGGCGTCCCCCAAGGCGCCCATTACCTCGGGTGGCGCCGCGGCCAGGGTCACCTCCACGGCCTCGGCCGCGGTGATTCCCAGGGCGGAGGCCAGCTTCCGGAGCCCCCGCGCCAGGGGGCCCGACTCGTCGGCCCCTGGGGCAGCCAGGACAGCCTGGCCGGCGGCCAGGAGGGCGAGGGCCTCCGCGGGGGTGAGGCGAAGAGGGCGGGAGAAGTACTCGGCGTAGCGGATCCAGACCCGACCGTCGGCGATGTCGGCATCGATCAGGGTGTCGGGCGTGTAGGGGTGGAGGCCGCAGAGGAACAGGAGCTGGAGGTCGTCGGCCAGCTCGGCCTCGGTGCAACCGAAGCGGGCACAGACCTCCTCGACGGTGGGCCCGTCGTGGGCGGCCACCCAGGGCACCAGGGCCAGCAGCCGGTGCAGGCGGGCTTCGGCGCTCACGCGGGGCAGAGCGCCTCCAGCCACGACACCAGGTCCTCCCGTAACTCGGGCGGCCCCAGCAGTTCGGCGTGGTCCAGGAAACCGAGGACGAAGGACCGGAAGGCGTCCCGGTTGGTGACCCGCACGTCGAGCACGACCGACCCGTCCTCCCGCCGATCGGCCACCGCGTCGGCGCCGACGTGCCGCACGGCCCATCCCGCCTGGTCGGCGTCGATCAGGAGCTGGGCCATGACGGGATCGTCGGTGCCCTGGGCCCAGGGGCCGGCCGCCGCTTGCGCCGCGGCTCCGTCGGCCGGGGCGGGGACATCCGGGGCGCTGCCCGGCTCCCCCACCTGGACGGAGCCCTCCATCCTGTCCAGGCGGTACGACCGGGCCTCTTCCGCGTCCCGGTCTGTCCCGGCCAGGTACCAGTGCCCGTTGCGGAAGGAGAGGCGGTGGGGGTCGACGGTGCGGGGCCGGCCGCGGTACCCGAAGGTGACCCTCCGGCGGCCGGAGATGGCGCCGAACAGGGGCACCAGGTGGTCGGTTCCCGGGATGGCGGCCACCGCCGGGGCCGGCCCCGCCTCGGCCACCTCGCCTCCCAGCTTCCATAGCGCCTCGACCCCGTTGGCCACGTCCACCCGCACCGCGGACGCGGCCAGGTGCAGGGCGGCCAGCTCGTCGTCGGCCAGCCCCGGGTCGGGCAGGTAGTACGACTCCTTGGGGATGCGGTAGCCGTCGGCCAGCGGATCGGAGCCCACGACGGGCTCGACCGTGATGGGCACGCCCAGGTCCCGGAGCGTCTCCTTGTCCCGCTCGAACGCGCGCCGGAAGGCGATCCGCTCCTCGGCGTAGCCCGGCACCCGGCGCCTGACCTCCTCGGCCGTCAGGGGCCGCTCGGCATCCAGGAGGGCGGCCACCAGGTTGATCAGCCGTTCCAGCCGGTTCATCGGCGGTCACGCTACCGGGGCCGGGCCTGGCGTCCGGCGGCTGACGGCCGGGGCCGCGGCCGGCCCGGAAACGCTCCGGTAACGTGGCGGTTGGTGACCACGCGGCGTGAGCTTCTCGTCCTGCTCCGCACCCGGCCGGGGAGCACCGCCGCCGATCTGGCCCGGGCGCTGTCCCTGAGCTCGGTGGCCGTCCGGCGTCACCTCGACTCCCTGGTGGCCGAGGGCCTGGCCGAGGGGGGCGGGTCTGCGGGCGGCAGGCTCGGGCGCCCGGCAGCCGGGTGGCGACTCTCCCGCGAAGGCCTCGAGCTCTTCCCCCGCCGCTACGAGGTCCTCGCCCTCGAGCTGTTGGAGGACCTGGCCGAAGTCGCCGGACCGGGAACGGTGGACGCCGTCCTCGCCCGGCGTACCGACCGCATGGTGGCCGAGTACGAGACCGAGCTGGCCGGCGCCGGCGACCTCCACGAGAAGGTCCAGCGCGTGGCCCGGCTCCGCGACGAGGCCGGGTACGTGGCCGAGTGCCGTCAAGGGGAGGGGGACGACCTGCTCCTGGTGGAGAACAATTGCGCCGTGCACCGCGTTGCCGCCGAGCACGGCACCGTCTGCAGTATGGAGCTGACCCTGCTGAGCCGCGTCCTGGGGCCCGACGCTGAGGTCACCCGCGTCTCCCACACCATGGGCGGGGACGCCGTGTGCTGTTACCGGGTCCGCCCCCGCCCGCCGGAGGACGGCCGCCGTCAGTAGCGTCTACGACGCGCTCACTCCCGCGGGAGCTGAGCGCCCGCCGTCCGACGGCTCCGCCCTCATCGCCGCCGCCCGGCGCGTGGCCGACGGCGTTCTCGCCCCCTCGGCGTCGGCGACGGACCAGGCCCCGACCATCCCGGATAGCCACCTCGGCGCCCTCGCCGGTGCGGGCCTGTTCGGCCTGCTGGGGCCGGTCGAGCACGGTGGTCACGCCGCCGGCCCGGCCGTCACCCGCGAGGTGTTCGAGACCCTGGCCGGTGCCTGCGGGGTGACGTTCTTCGTCTGGGTGCAGCACCACGCTCCCGTGCGCCTGCTGACGGCGTCTCCCAACCACGCCCTCGCCGGCCGTCTCCTGGGCGGCCTGTGCTCTGGCGGGCAGATGGGCGGTGTGGCCTTCGCCCACCTGCGCCGCCCCGGCCCTCCGCCGGTGGTGGCCCGTCCCGTCGCCGGTGGGTACGTCCTCTCGGGCGAGGCGCCGTGGGCGACGTCGTGGGGCCTGGCCGGCGTGTACGCGGTGGCGGCGCGCCTACGAGACCGGGCCGTGTTCGTGGCCGTGCAGGGACGGGCCGGCGAGCGGGTCCGGCCCTCGGCGCCACTGCGCCTGGCGGCCATGAACGCGTCGTCCACGGTCCGGCTGGAGTTCCGGGACCTCTTCGTCCCCGAGCAGGACGTCATCGTCGACCTCCCGATTGACCGGTGGCGCGCCCAGGACCGGGTGATCACGGCTCAGCCCAACCCGGCCGTGTTCGGTGTAGCCGCAACCTGCACCCGGCTGCTGGCCGAGCTGGACGCCGGGGCCGCCTCCGGACTGGAGGACGAGCGGCTCGAGGTCCGCGGCGCGTCCTACCGGCTGGCCGACGAGGGCGACGCGGGGGACGAGCAGCTGGCCAAGCTGGTCGACCTGCGCGCCCGGTCCCTCGATGTGGCCCTGCGTGCCGCTCAGGCCCTGGTGGTCGCCACCGGCGGACGGGCCATGGAGCTGGCCCATCCCGCCCAGCGCCTGCTCCGGGAGGCTTCCTTCTACGCCATCCAGGCCCAGACGCCGGCCCTGCGCCAGGCCACGCTGCGCGACCTTCAGACCAGGCGGGCCACCAGCACACCGGCGGCGGCCGAGTAGAGGAAGAACTCGGGGTCGTCGGCGGGGTCACGACCCATGGTGGTGACCCCTCCGTGCAGGCCGGGAGGGACGTCCACCTCGACGACCTCACCCAGCTCGGCCAGCCCCGGTGGCCGCGGGCCGGCGCCCGAGGGGACGGCGACCATGGGGACGTGGGCCGCCACCTGCACAGACGCCCGGGTGTGGTGGCTGATTCCCCGGTGGCGGGAACGCGGGTCGGCCCCAGAGCACCGGACCGCCACCACCGGCCTGCCGCCCAGGTAGGCGGCGGCGTCGATCACCCCCGCCACTTCCAGCCCGCTGAAGCCGAGGGGGGTGCCCGTGCCCACCACCCCCGGGCCCGGCCCCACGACGACCGCATCCGCCTGGGCGGCGGCCCGCGCCACCTGTAGGCCGGAGTGGACGTTGACCGCCTCGTGGTCGCCCCCGAAGGCCTGCCCACACGTCACCGTGGCCGCCAGCCACTCCTCGCCCCGCAGGTCGGCGACCAGGTCGGAGAGGGCCAGGGGCAGGGCGGCGGAGTCGGTCATGAGGTAGACCAGCCGACGGCCGGGCGCCCCGTGACGGAAACCGGCAGCCACACAGGCCACCTGGCTGTGGAGATCGCAGGCCACCACCGGCATTCCGCCCAGGTCGGCCGGCAACGCACCGCCCCCCTCTTCAGTCACGCCCGTGTCCACCTGGAGCGACGTGTAGCGGAGCTTCATCACGTGCCCTCCACCTGGCCCCGACCAGCTCTCGCGCGACAGGTTCCAGTGGACGACGTCCCAGCCTCCGGTCCCCAGCCCGAGGTCCACTGCCGTGGTGTTGACCACCACCCTGTCCCCCACGCCGACCGGTCCGATCAGGGCCGTCAGCACGTAGGCCCGTCGCCCCGACTCGAGCTCGATCCGCTGCAACCCGGGCCGTTCTGAGAGCACGGTGGTCACCGTGGTGGTCAGGAAGCTCGGCACGGGCCCGCCCGCCTGCCTTCGGTCAACTGGTGACGCTGAGGGGAGCCGGAGGCCCCTTCGGTGTCACCAGTTCGTGGGGGGGCACCGGCTGCTACAGGCTGGCGATGAGCTTCTCGACCCGCTCGTCGCGCGACTTGAACGGGTCCTTGCACAGCACCGTGCGCTGGGCCTGGTCGTTGAGCTTCAGGTGGACCCAGTCGACCTCCCGGTCGAGGGAGAACGGGTCCTTGCCGAGCTGGGTGATGCAGTGCTCCCACATGGCGAGCGCCTGCTGCTCGAGCGGCGGGAGACCCTTCTGCTCGGCGTAGCGCAACGCCCGGTCGAGGTACGTCGCCTGGATGTCGAGGGCCGACAGCTCCCGACCGTTGGCCAGGCGAACGGTGCGGGTGCACGTGAGGTCGTGGCTGATCTCGCGGATGGCGCGGATGGGGTTCTCGAGGGTGAGGTCGCGCAGGACGACCGAGGGGTCCTCGAGCATGCGCAGGAGGATGGCGGTGGCGCCGACCTTGAGAAAGGTCGTGTACTCGCTCATGTTCGAGTCGCCGACGATGACGTGCAGGCGCCGGTAGCGCTCGGCATCCGCGTGGGGCTCGTCGCGGGTGTTGATGATCGGCCGGCTGCGGGTGGTGGCCGAGCTGACGCCCTCCCAGATGTGCTCCGCCCGCTGGGCGATGCAGTACATCGAGCCCCGGGC
>JBHENM010000077.1:0-1951 GCA_046262035.1 Acidimicrobiales bacterium
GCCGCCCGGGGGGCGAGCGACATCGAGAACGACAGCGGTCCATCGTGTGACAACGGGCGGTTTACCATGACCTTGCTCGCTCTCCTACTATGGCAGCACCCAACGGCGAAAGGCGGAACCATGTCCAAGGAGTCGGCGAAGGAGTTCGTCCGGCGGTTGCTGGATGACGGCGAGTTTCTGGCCAGGTTCGCGTCGATCAAGGGCGGCGAGCGGCCTCAGCAGGCGGCGGCCGAGGGCTTCGACTTCACGACCGAGGAGTTGGAGGAGGCCAAAGCGGAGCACCTGCAGGAGGCAGGGCACGCAGGGCGCAAGCCGCCGAAGGGGGGGAATGGCGACATCCAGCCCCTCTACGGAGTGGTGGACACCTGGGAAGCCTGATCCTCCACAGCGGAGGCAGCAGCCGCATCGCCACCGGTCCGAGACCCCTCTCGCGCGTCGCCGCTGCTGACCCCGAAGCGAACCTCGGCTTCGTCAAGGGCGTCCTTGGCGGCCAGCACGGCGCGCAGCTGCGCCAGCTCGTCGCTCCAGGCCCACCGGGGTAGCACCGACCCCGACGTGGGAGGACCCACCAGGGCCAGGGCCACACGACGGTCGTCCGCCGGGTCCGGAGCCTCGTCATCGTCATCCGGGTCTGCGGTAGCCCATGACCGTGGCCAAACCACCTTCTCCGCCGTGAACCGCCAACTGTCGTCGACTGGCCACGGGGCGTCGGCCGGCTCCTCGACCACCGCGAACCGCCCGTGGTCGTACGGGAGGCCGGACGCGGCCACCTCCAGGACCAGGCGCTCCCTCACGCCCTGCTCCTGGTGGACCAGGGCACGGTGGTGACAGTAGGGGTGGTTGCCCCGACGGCCGAAGAAGACGTGGGCGGTGAACGCGTCCCCGCCGCGGCAGAGCTCGGCGTGCTGGCAGGACTCGCAGAAGCCCCAGAGGTGGGCGGTTCCCTCGGCCGTCCCAGCTCCGAGATTGAAGCGGAGCCGGTCGGATTCCTCGACGATCTCCCGCAACCGTCGGTCGCGAACGTTGCCACCGACGTAATCGGCTGACGGGAGGGTGGGGTCGCCCTTCACCGAGCCGTCGGACTCGATACCGATCACGGCGATCCCCTCCACGGGACCGGTCCAGAAGCCCCACGGGTGGCCGCCGGAGCGCAGCAGCCGTTCGTAGGGCCCGTAATAGCCCACGTTCTGCCCCGGCTGGAGGCTGATGCCGTCGCGCCGGCACCGCCGGGCGATCCGGGCCAGCAACGGGAAGAGGTCGAGCAGCTCGGGAGGCTGCACAAGGATCTCGGGACGGTCGGCGGCGTGGCCCATGGGGCCGGTGAGCTGCACCTGCCAGGCGATGATCCCTGCATCCCGCAGGCACTCGTACAGTCGCGGCAGCTCCGGGGCCGAGAGTCGATTGATCTGGGTGTTGCACCCCACCCGGACCCCGGCGCGGGCGAGGCGGTCCATGGTCTGGAAGCAGCGCCGCCACGAACCCGCCCTGCCCCGGAGGGCGTCGTGGGTCGACTCGAGGCCGTCGACCGAGACGCCGACCACGGCGATACCGGCCTCGGCGATGCCAGCAGCCATTCCCTCGGTGATGCCCCACCCCCCTGTGGTCATGCTGCACTTCATCCCGGCGCGTACGACCGCCGCAGCGATGGTGAGCCAGTCGGGACGGAGGAACGCCTCGCCACCGAGGAGGGTGACCTCGTCGATGCCGATATCGGCGAGTTGGCCGACCAGGTCGAGTGCCTCGTCGGTGGACAGCTCGGAGGGTCGCGAGGGACCAGCCCGGGAACCGCAGTGGGTGCAGGCCAGATTGCAACGGAGAGTGATCTCCCAGACGGCGTGTGCCCTCCGGCGCCCCGCTCTTCCGGTTGCTACCGCCGTCTCGGAATTCGCCTTCGATGCCCCGACGTCGTTTCCTGCCGCCGTTTCAGTCACGATTGCTCCTTGTCTGGGGT
>JBHENM010000078.1:0-5186 GCA_046262035.1 Acidimicrobiales bacterium
GTGCTGTTACGGTTCACTTGGTAGGTGCCCTCCAGTTCTGGGACTTTGGCGCGTCGAGAACGTCAGAATCCCTTGTCTGGTGGGCACTTCCGCGGATGGGCGGCCCTCAGCTCACCTGGCCCCGTGAATGATCGGGGTTAATGGAACAGTTTCTTTCCGTTTTGACACGTTTACCCCGGAGACCCCAAGGGCCGGTCATCGTCGACCTTGGCAGCGGTGCCACCCGCTCGCCCGGCGGGAATGACGTGTTCTGGTGCGTACGGGAGGTCACTTTCGACTATCGCGAGCCCAGGACTCTTCCCGGCGGCGGGACCGGAAGAAGCTGGAGGGGAGGGACACTGCTGAATCCATGCGCGGCCGACGGGTCGTCGACCGCCGCAGTTCCCCAGTTGCTCCCGAGGTCGCTCGGCGCCACGGTCGGCGATCGAACCGTCGTGGCCACCGCCGGCGGGCTCACCGCCTACGACCGTCGGGGCCGCTGACCCCCAAGACGTCGGTATCGCTCAACTCTCGACACGCCCCGTCTCGTACGCCCACATGGCGATCTCGACCCGGTTCCGTGCGCCGAGCTTGTTCATCAGGCTGGCCAGGTGGGTCTTGACGGTGCTCAGGCTGATGTACATCTCGGCGTTGGTCCGGCCCGGGCGACGGTCACGAGAACCTCTTCCTCGCGAACGGTGAGCGGCTCGACCGGCTGGGCCCGTGCCGTCCCGGCATGCCAGTTCGAGAACGTGGCGAGGAGCCTGACGGTCACACTCGGAGCGATGAGTGCGTCGCCGCGGGCGGTGGCCTGGATCGCCTGCACGAGCAGCTCGGGCCCGGCGTCCTTGAGCAGGAACCCGCGGGCGCCTGCCCTGAGGGCGCCGTGGACGTACTCGTCGAGATCGAAGGTGGTGATCACCACGACGGCCAGCGGATCCCCGACCTCAGGCCCGGCGAGTTGGCGGGTGGCTTCGATGCCATCGATGTCGGGCATGCGGATGTCGAACAGGCACACGTCCGGCCGGAGACGGCGGGCGAGCGCCACCGCCTCGCGGCCGTCAGCTGCCTCGCCGATGACCTCGATATCGACCTGTGCGTTGAGGATCATGCGGAGGCCGGTGCGGATGATCTCCTGGTCGTCGGCCAGCAGGACACGGATCGTCATACACGGCCCCTGGGCAGCACGGCCTGCACCGTCCACCCTCGGTTCCGGTTCGGTCCCGCCTCCAGGGTCCCGCCGAGCAGCTTCGCCCGCTCGGCCATGCCGATCAGCCCGAACCCCGACGCCGAGCGGGGGTCGAAGGAGCCGGCGTCGCCGTCGTCGCCGACGGTGAGCCGCACGCAGTCATCGTCGCCGCTGACGGTCACCCGGGTGCGGGTCGCCCGGCGGGCGTGTCGGACCGCGTTGGTGATCGACTCCTGGGCCAGCCGGTAGAGGGCGGCGTCGACCGACGGCCGGAGACCGTCGAGGTCGCCTGTGAGCTCGACGTCGACGTGGGGCCGGTCCCCGTTGACCGAGGTGAGACGCTCGATATCGGCGACACCCCGCTGCGGGGCGAGGTCGGGCTCCTCGCCGTGGCGAAGGGCGCCGACCATGGCGCGCATCTCCGCCAGTGTCCGTGACGCTTCCTCCTCGATGACAACGAGCGCCTCCAGGGCGGCGCGGGATCGGACGAGGCGACGACGCGGCCGGCCTGGGCGCGGATGGCGATGGCGGACACATGGTGGGCGACCGTGTCGTGGAGCTCTCGTGCCAGCTGCTCACGCTCGAGCAGCTTGACCTGGTCCAGACCGCGAGTACGGGCCCTCTCCCGGTAGCGGACGGCCGCGCCAACCGCGGCCGAGAACAGCACGATCAGACCGCCGGCGATCATGTCGCCGACCGGGATCGGGTCGAAGGCGCTGAGCAGAACCGGGATCAGGATGACGGCGAGCCCGATCGCAGCTTCGCGACCTGCGCCCCATCGGAACAGCGCATAGGGCAGCAGGAGCACGAATACGGCCGTGCCAAGCCCTTCCCAGTACGTGCCGACGGCGAGCGAGACGACATCGACCACCGTGAGCAGGCCGAAGGCGACCACCACGGCCGCCAGCGGGTGCGAGCGCCGCCAGAGGAGGCTGGGCAGGAGCGCGAACGCCACCGCCACGGAGGCGATACGCCAGACGAGGTCGTCGCGGATCACTCCTTCGAGCACGGCCACCGGGACCAGCGCGGCGACGAGCGCCCAGTCCCGCCACACCCGCGCCGGCGGGTCGGGGGCGCGTGGCTCGGCCCACAACGAACGGGCCGCGTCTCGGATCACGACCCCAGCGTAAGAGAAGCGGCCGGGCTGCGGATCGGCCGAAAGAACGAGACGCAGACCGTTCGATCGGCCGGTCGCGAATGGCCGGAGATCCGATGTACCCGACCGCCGGCATCGGGAGGATGACCCCATGCGAACTTCACCGACCACGACACTCCCCACGACGACCCTGACTGCCGGCCGGGGCGGTGACCTGGCCGGGCGGCGGGCCACCATGCTCGGCCGGATCGCCGGCTGGTGTTTCGACCACCGGATCAAGGCGGTCGGCCTCTGGCTCCTTGCCCTCTTCATGATCTTCGGGGCGGCCGGCACCGTTGGCTCCCGGTTCAGCGCCAGCTCCGCCGTCCCCGGCTCCGGCAGCGCCGCCGGCTTCGCAGTGCTCGAAGAGCACTTCCCCCACCTCGGCACGGGCGGGCAGTCCGGGACGATCGTGTTCAAGGCCCGCCAGGGGGTCGAGCACCCTGAGGTGAGGGCGGCCATGGAGGGGTTGTTCCGGCTGGTCGACGCCGGCTTCCCCGCCGGCGACGGGGTGCCGGAGCATCCGGGAGGCACCGTCATCTCGCCGTACTCCGAGCGCGGCCAGGGCCAGATCGCCCGCACCGGGCCGCTCGCCGGGCAGGTCGCCTACGCAGAGGTGAACCTGTCCGCCGCCGTCGACGACACCGAGTCCGGCCTTCTCGGCCAGGCGATCAGTAGCCACGCCCCCGCCGTGGACGGCCTCGAGGTGCTCCCCGGCGGCCAGTCCCTCGCCGTGGTCCCGCCGCCGCAGACGGAGCTGATCGGCCTGGCCTTCGCCATGATCGTGCTGATCGTCGCGTTCGGCTCGGTCCTGGCCATGGGCCTCCCGATCGCTGTCGCCCTCGGCGGCGTCGGCGCCGGCATCGGGACGACCCTCCTCCTGAGCCAGCTCTACACCATCCCCGAGGACACCATCCTGCTCGGGATGATGATCGGGCTCGGGGTCGGGATCGACTACGCCCTCTTCATCGTCTCCCGCTACCGGGAAGGCCTCCACCAGGGTCGCTCCCCGCGGGACGCGACTGTGGCGGCCATGGACTCGGCGGGGCGGGCGGTGGTCTTCGCCGGCACCACTGTGATGATCTCCATGCTCGGCCTCCTGCTGGTGGGCATCGGCTGGATCGGCGGCATGGGGATCGGCGTGTCGGCCACCGTGCTGGCCACGATGCTGACGTCCACCACGCTCCTCCCCGCCCTGCTCGGCTTCGCCCGGACCAGGGTCGAGCTCACCCGCTGGCGGGGCCTGATCGCCGCCGGGTTCACCGCCGTCGCCCTTCTCGGGTTGGGCATCGGGTTCGCACCGCTGGCCGCCATCGGCGCCGGGCTGGCGATGCTCACCCTCCTCGCCAGCGTCGCCGTCCGACCGTTGCGCCGGCCGGTCCCTCGTCGGGTGGCCAAGCCCGTGCGGGAGACCTACGCCTACCGCTGGAGTCGCACCATCCAGCGCAGTCCGTGGCGGTGGCTGATGGGGGCGACGGCCCTGCTCCTTCTCCTGGCCGCACCCGTCACCAGCCTGCACCTCGGCTGGGCCGACGAGGGCAACTTCCCCGAGAACACCACGACCAGGCAGGCCTACGACGTCCTGGCCGAGGGCTTCGGGGACGGTTTCAACGGCCCGTTCGTGATCACCGTGGTCCCTGGCGCCGCCGACTCGCCCGGCGCCGTCCAGACCCTCCACCGGGCGCTGAGCCGGACCGCCGGTGTCGCCGCTGTCACGCCTCCCGTGGCCGACGACCCCACCCAACCGGCGGCGTACGTCATGAGCCTGGTGGCCACGACCGCGCCCCAGGACGAGGCCACCAGTGGCCTCGTCAAGCACCTGCGCGACGACGTCATCCCCGTCGCGGTGGCGGGCACCGGGCTCGACGTGCAGGTCACCGGCGGCGCTGCGGTCAACATCGACATCACCGACTACCTCGCCGAGCGCATGCCCATCTTCTTCGGGGCGGTACTCACCCTCTCGTTCGTGCTGCTTATGACGGTCTTCCGGTCCTTGCTGGTTCCGCTCAAGGCGGTCGTCATGAACGTTCTGTCGATTGCCGCGGCCTACGGCGTCGTCGTGGCGGTGTTCCAGTGGGGCTGGGCCGGCGGGCTGCTCGGCATCGAGGGCGGGCCCATCAACCCCTTCATCCCGCTGATGCTCTTCGCCATCGTGTTCGGCCTCTCGATGGACTACGAGGTCTTCATGCTCTCCCGCATCAGGGAGGAGTACCTCCGGACCGGCGACGCCGCCACCTCCGTCGCCGACGGCCTGGCGTCGACGGCCCGGGTGATCACCGCCGCCGCCGCCATCATGGTCGTTGTCTTCGCCTCGTTCATGCTCGAGGACCTCAGGGAGATCAAGCTGTTCGGCCTCGGTCTCGCCGTCGCCGTGCTGCTCGACGCCACCCTCGTCCGCATGGTGGTCGTCCCAGCCACCATGGAGTTGCTCGGCGACCGCAACTGGTGGCTCCCGAGGTGGCTCGACCGGCTCCTGCCCCACATCGAGATCGAGCGCCCCGAGCGCTCCCTTCAGCAGATCGAGGTGGCGCCGGAGCTGGACGTCGCTGTTCCTGAACGTCAGCCCGTGTCATGAAGGCCTTCCCCGCCAGCTACTGAGCTGGCGGGCGCACACGTCATTCAAGGTCGGAGGCCGGCCACCGCCTTGGACAACGACGAGGGGAACCTCGGCAGCACCTGCGTGCCGTCGAACCAGCGGCTCAGACGCCTTGCTTCCTCCTCGATGGCGGCGGCCGCATCGAGGCCGACGTCCTCGAGGAGCTGCAGCTCGACATCGCCGGTGTTGGCCCTCCGTTAAGGAAGCTGCACCAACCGACAGGTAGCGGGGCCCTCGGCGCCTACGAGGCGTCCTCGCCGAGGACCGGCGGCGTCAGGCTGCCGAGG
>JBHENM010000079.1:0-9537 GCA_046262035.1 Acidimicrobiales bacterium
TCTCGTCCAGCCGGACGGGCACGAAGCGGTGGCCCGGGCCGAAACCGGTCACCTCCATGCCCCGGGCCGTCACCACGAACCCGAGCACGATAAGCGGGGCGGGAGGCTCGTCCAGCGCGCCGAACTCGACCACGCCGGGGATCAGCAGCGGCTGGCCGTCCCGGCGGGCCAGGGCCATCCGGAAGCCGGAGTCGAGGCGGGCGATCTCCATCTCGGCCGGAACGCGGGGTGCGTCGGGTTGGGGAGGGGTCGAGCTGAGGACCACCCGGCCGGAGTCGTCGAAGGGGACGGTGATGGGCAGGCGCAGGCTCGTGTCCCCCGGCTCGCCCAGCACGGCCAGGGCCTCGCCGCAGGCCCGGATAAGGTCGTCCGCGAACGGCGCGGCGCTGAGGCCGGCCCCTGACGGTGGGCGGCGGCGGAGCACTCCCCGCCGCAGATCCATCTCCCGGTGGCCGGCTAGTTGGCGGCGGCGGAGGAGGGCGAGGACGGCGAGGACGCCGGCTTGCGGCCCAGGAAGGCGACGTTGGGGGTGGCCTGGGCGAAGGCCACGTTGAGCGCCTCCTGGGCGGGGGCGGCGCTGGCCACGGCCATGCGGGCCACCTCGTCGGGGTCGGCCTGGAACGCCGGCGCCTCGTCGAGCGTGAGGTTGCGGTACCGGCGGTCGTAGTTCCAGTTGGAGGCGGCGAAGGCCATGTTGAACCGGGGGTCGCGGGAGAGCATGTGCCGGGTGAACCGGGGGTACCGCCGGCGGCCCTGGTAGAACCACTTGTAGACGCTCCGCAGCCCGTCGTGCAGCTGCTGCGCGGTCATCTGCACCGGCTCGTGGACCACGTGGTAGAGGTTGTACTTCTGCCAGTCGAAGGTGGTGATGCGGCGTTCGGCGTACATCCGGCTGAACGTGTGGGTGCCCGGATAGGGCGTGAGGATGGCGAAGTGGGCCACGTCCACGCCGATGCGGTTCACGAACTCCGCCGTCTCCTGGAAGACGTCGGCCTTGTCGTGGTCGAAGCCGAAGATGAAGCCGCCCTCGATGGCGATGCCCCGCTTGTGGATCTTGTCGATCAGCTCGCCGAACTCGCCCGGCCGGTTCTTCTTGTTGCACTCGATGAGGGCATCCCGGGACATGCTCTCGAAGCCGGTGAACACGGCCCTGAGGCCGGCTCGGGCAGCGAGGTCGAGCATCTTGGGGTCGCGGGCCAAGCCGATGGACGCCTGGCAGCCCCACGTGAACTTCACGCCTGAGCGGATGATGCCCTCGCACAGCTCCTGCGTGTACTCGAGGTCGGCGGCCATGTCGTCGTCCAGGAAGAAGAGGTAGGCGAAGTCGCCCAGGTGCTGGCCGACCTTCTTGAGGACCTTGACCTCCTCGATCACACGCTCGACGGGGCTGTGACGGGAGCCTCTCCCGTTGATGCGGATCACCGAGCAGAAGTCGCAGTTGAAGCGGCAGCCGCGGGTCGTCTGGAGGGTGTTGAGGGGGGCGTAGCGGGTGAGAGGCCACTTCTTGTAGAGGTCGGCCCACTCGTGGTTCATGGGGACGTTCTCCATCCCCTGGAAGGCGCCCTGGTAGAGGGGCTTGAGGGTGCCGGCGGCGGCGTCGGCCAGGACGGTGCCGAAGATCTGGTCGGCCTCGCCGCACACGACCGAGTCGGCATGCTTGAGGGCCTCGCCCGGCATGAGCGAGGCGTGGACGCCGCCCAGGACGACGGGCACCCCCCGCTCGCGGTAGCCGTCGGCCGTGCGGTAGGCGTTGGGCGAGTTCGGCGTCCAGACGGTGAGGGCGGCGAGGTCGGGCTTGCCCGAACGTCGACGCTGGCCGATGCGGCTCCGGGCCCCTTCCCAGTCGGCGCTGGCGAGGGGGGAGGGCTCGTAGTTGAGGTCGACGACCTCGACGTCCCAGCCGGCGCGGCGGGCGTGGGCGGCCAGCACCAGCAGCGACATCGGCGGGAAACGGTGGCCGAACGTCTGGTAGATACCGGTGCCGCCCCATTCCGGCACCAAAAAGTGCACCAGCGGTCGATCCGGCACTCCAGGCCTCCTTTGGCTGACCTTTAGAGGTTTCAACGCTACCCCACGCCGGATTGGCCGGGGGAGAGCCGTACCCGCAGCTCCTTGACCCCCCGCAGCACGAAGTGCTCCCGGTATTCGGGCTCGGTGGTGACCAGTTCCAGGTGGGGAAATCGCCGCAGCAGAGTGCTGATGGCGACCTGGGCCTCGAGCCGGGCCAGGGCCGCCCCCAGGCAGAAGTGGGGCCCGGCGGCGAAGGACAGGTGGCGGTTCTCGGCCCGGCTGAGGTCGAGCCTGTCCGGCTCCGGGAACTGCGCGGGATCCCGGTTGGCCGCGCCCACGAGGACGATCACCTGCTCACCCGCGGGGATGGCCTCCCCTCCGACCTCCACGTCGGAGGTCGTGATGCGGGCCGTGAACTGGACCGGGGAGTCGTAGCGCAGGAGCTCCTCCACCGCGCTGCGGATGAGCGAGGGGTCGTCCCGCAGGCGCTGGAGCTGGTCGGGGTGGCGGAGGAGGGCGAGCATGGCGTTGCCCAGGAGGTTGGTGGTCGTCTCGTGCCCGGCCACGAAGAGCAGGGTGGCGGTGGTGATCAGCTCCTGGTGGGTCAGGCGGTCGCCCGCCTCCTCGGCCGCGATCATGGCGCTCAGCAGGTCGTCGCCGGGCCGGGGGCGACGTTCCTCCACCAGGTCGGTGAAGTACTGGAACAGATGCATCCCCGCCACCACGCCCCGCTCCTGCGCCTCCGGGTCGAGGGTGCCACCGTCGAGCAGCCGGGAAGCGTCGGACGACATCTGCCGGAACTTCTCCCGGTCGAAGGAGGGCACGCCCAGGAGCTCGCAGATGACGGCGACGGGGAGCGGGTACCCGAGGTCGGCCACTATGTCCATGTCGCCGCCTCGGGCGGCCGTGTCCATCTCGCCGCCTCGGGCGGCGGTGTCCATGTCTTCTTGGTGGCTCACCCCGTCGAGGAGCTCGTCCACCAGGTGCTGGACCTGGGCCCGCATGGCCTCCACCCTCCGGGGCGTGAATGCCTTGCCCACCAGCGAGCGCAGTCGGGTGTGGTCGGGCGGGTCGAGGAACATCATGAGGCTGGTGCCGACCTGGCGGACGGGGTGGTTCTCGGCCCCCACCACCGCCCCTTCCCGGAGCCAGCTGGGGTTGGTGCTGAACCGCGGGTCGCGCAGGATGGAAGCCCCGTCGGCGTAGCGGGTGAGGATCCAGCTCCCGTCGGCGGCACGCCGGATGGGGTCGTTCTCCCGGAGCCAGCGGTACATCCCGTAGGGATCGGCCCGGTTCTCGGGCGCCATCGGGTCGAGCGACGGGACCGCCACGGGCTCGCCGGCGATCGTCACCCCCCACGACTAGCACGGTTCCCCGCTCAGCGGGGGCCGTTTGGCGCATCGGGGACGGGGCGGCTTGCATACCGGCATGCGGCGACGCCTGGCCGCTGGCGTGGCCGCCGGCGTCCTTCTCACCCTCACCCTGCCACCCCTGGGGTGGTGGCCGTTGGGGGTGGTCGGGGTCGCCGTCCTGCATCACGCGCTGGGCGGTGCCGGCTGGCGGCCGCGGCTGGCGGTCGGGGTGGCGACCGGGGTCGGGTTGTACGCGCCCGGACTGTGGTGGGTGACCGAGTTCCACTCCGCGGGCTGGGTGGCCGTCGTCGTCCTGGAGTCGTGGCTGCTGGCGGCGGCGGTGGCCCTCGTCCCGGGCCGGCGAGGGGGGATCGCCGCGCTGGTTGCTCTACCCGCCGCGCTGGTGGTGGCCGAGGCCTTCCGGGGGAGCTGGCCCTTCGGAGGTCTGCCCCTGGCCGGCGTCGAGCTCGGTCAGGTGGATGGGCCCCTGCTTCCCGTGGCCCGCCTCGGAGGTCACCTCATGCTGGTGGCGGCCGTGGGGCTCGCTGGGGTCGGGCTGGGCCAGGTCGTGGGCTGGGTCGCGAGCCGCCGCCCTCCGCCAGGCTGGCCCGCTGCGGCTGCGGCGGTGGCGGCGCTGGTCCTCCCGGTGCTGGCATCGGTGGCCGGGACCATGGCCTTCGACGGGTCCGAGCGCGGTCGCCTGGCGGTGGCCGCCGTCCAGGGGGGAGGACCCCGCGGGCTGCGGGCCGCCGGCCGGGACTCGCGGCCGGTGTTCGACGCCCACGTGACCGCCAGCCGCCGGGTGTCCCCCGGGACCGACGTCGTGATCTGGCCCGAGGACGTGGTCGACATCGAGGGCGGCCCTCTGGCCGGGTCTCCCGAGGAGGCCGAGTCGGCGGCGCTGGCTCGAGAGCTGGGCGTGACGCTGGTGGTGGGGGTCGTGGAGGACGTCCCTCGCACCCGGCGTTTTCGCAACGCGGCTGTGGTCTGGGGGCCGGACGGGCGCCAGCTCGACCGCTACGAGAAAGTCCACCGGGTGCCGTTCGGGGAGTTCGTGCCCTTCCGGTCGCTGTTCGAGGGTCTGGCCGACCTGTCGGCCGTGCCCCGCGACGCCATTTCCGGGCGAGGCCCGGGCGTCCTCGACACCCCGTCGGGACGGCTCGGCGTGGTCATCTCCTACGAGGTGTTCTTCGCCGACCGGGCCCGGGCCGCGGCCGCAGCCGGAGGCCGGCTCATGCTCGTGCCCACCAACGCCTCGTCCTTCACCACGTCCCAGGTCCCGGCGCAGGAGCTGGCCGTGGCCCGCCTGCGAGCGGTGGAGACGGGCCGCTGGGCCGTGCAGGCGGCGCCCACGGGCTACAGCGCGGTTGTCGACCAGCGGGGCCGGGTCCGCCAGCGGGGCCCCCTGGGAGACGCGGCCGTGCTCGAGGCCGTGGTCGACCTGCGCGGCGGGCGGACGCCGGCCGTCCGGCTCGGTGATTCGCCCATCGCAGCCGTCGCCCTGGCCGCGATGGCGGGTTCGTGGCTATTGAGGAAGGAAACCTGAGTGTCTTAGCAATAAGTTTCTTGCCTAAATGGCCGGAGGTCGTAAGATCGCTTCGAAAAGGAAGACGTTCCGGCGAAGGAGGTTTCGGCGATGGTGATGCGCTTCGATCCGTTCCGGGAACTTGACCGCCTCAACTCGGAGCTTTGGGGCGCGGCGCGCAACAGCGGGATGCCCATGGACGCCTACCGGCAAGGCGACACGTTCTTCATCCACTTCGACCTTCCGGGTGTCGACCCGGCCAGCATCGACCTGACGGTCGAGAAGAACGTGCTCACCGTGCGGGCCGAGCGCCAGATCCACTGGGGTGGCGACCAGTCCAACGGCGGCGCCGGCGGTGGGGGCGACGTCGAGGTCCTGGTGGCCGAGCGGCAGCAGGGCACGTACAGCCGCCAGCTGTTCCTGGGCGAGACCCTCGATCCCGACCGCATCGCCGCCAGCTACGAGCAGGGTGTCCTCACCCTGACCATCCCCGTGGCCGAGAAGGCCAAGCCCCGCCGAGTAGAGGTGTCCGCCGGCGCCGGCGGGTCGAGCTCCATCACCGCCCAGTCCACGGAATCGGTATAGGGCGGCGGGAACCCCCCGCCCGGGGCGTCCGGGGCGGCGAAGCCGCCGACAGGCACCGCTTGACCGCCGGGCGGGGGGCGGTCAGGCTCGGCGGTCGTGCCCCGGCCTCAGGGAGCGAACGGCGGTCCTGGGCGGCACGGGCCGCTCCGCATCGCCCTGCTCACGTACCGGGGCAACCCGCAGTCGGGAGGCCAGGGCGTCTACACCCACTACCTGACCCGGGAGCTGGTCGCCCTCGGTCACCAGGTGACGGTGTTCAGCGGGCAGCCTTACCCCGAGCTGGCGCCGGGCGTGCCCCTCGTCGAGGTCCCGAGCCTCGACCTGTACCGCCCCGACGACCCCTTCCGCACGCCCGCCCGGAGCGAGTTCCGCGACGTGGTGGACGTGGCCGAGTTCGCCATCATGTGCGGGGCCGGCTTTCCCGAGCCCTTGACCTTCAGCCTCCGGGCCCGGCGGGCGCTTCAAGGCCGGCGTGCCGACTTCGACGTTGTCCATGACAACCAGTGCCTCGGATACGGGCTGCTGGGTCTGGCCCGGGAGGGGTTCCCCGTCGTGGCCACCGTCCATCATCCGATCACCGTCGACCGGGCCCTCGACCTGGCTCAGGCCCCCAACCGCAAGCGCAGGCTCACCCTGCGCCGCTGGTACGGCTTCCTGCGCATGCAGAAGCGAGTGGTGCGGCGCCTGCCGCGGATCCTGACCGTCTCCGAGTCCTCGGCCGGCGACCTCTGCTCACAGATGCGCGTCCGCCGCCCGCAGCTGGCGGTGGTGCCCGTGGGGGTGGACACGGCCCTGTTCCGCCCCCTCGACCACGTCGCCCGGGTACCGGGCCGGCTGCTCACCACGGCCAGCGCCGACGTGCCCCTGAAGGGCCTCCTGCCCCTGCTCGAAGCCCTGGCCAAGGTGCGGACCGAACGCCACGCCGAGCTGGTGATCGTCGGCCGGCCCCGGCCTGGGAGCCTGGTTCCGGCCACCATCGAGCGCCTGGGGCTCGAAGGATCGGTCACCGTGGCCGGGGTGGTGGACGCCGACCGCCTGGTCGAGCTGTACGCCCAGGCCGAGGTCGCGGTCGTGCCATCGCTGTATGAGGGTTTCTCGCTCCCGGCCATCGAGGCCATGGCCTGCGGCGTGCCCCTCGTGTCGACGACGGGCGGCGCTCTGCCTGAAGTCGTGGGACGCCACGGGGAGACGGCCCTGCTCGTCCCCCCGGGGGACCCCGGCGCCCTGGCCGCGGCCATCGGCCACGCTCTGGACGACGCCGGTCTGCGGGCGCGGGTGGGCGCCGCCGGGCGGGCCCGGGTGGTCGAGCGCTACAGCTGGCGGGCCACGGCCGAGGCGACCGTGGCCGAGTACCGCCGGGCTATCGACGGCGCGAGCGGACAGCACCGCCCGAGCGACCCTCAGTGCTGACCGTCGACTTCGACCGCCTCGGCGTAGGCGCCGGGGCTCGCGTCCTCGACCTCGGCTGCGGCCAGGGCCGTCACGCCTCCGAGGCCCTCCGGCGGGGTGGGCACGTGATCGCCCTCGATCGCGAAGCGGCCGACTGCAAGGACACGGCGGCCATGCTGGCCGCCATCGGCGGTCCGGGATCGGCGGTCAACGCCGACGGTCTGGCCCTTCCCTTCCCCGACGGCTGCTTCGACCGGGTGATCGCGGCCGAGGTCCTCGAGCACGTCCCCGACGACCGGGGGGCGATGGCTGAGCTGGCCCGTGTGCTCCGGCCGGGAGGACGGCTGTCGGTGACCCTTCCCCGCTGGCTGCCCGAGCGGGTGTGCTGGGTCCTGGCCGACGACTACCACTGGCCTGCCGTTCCTGGCGGCCACGTCCGCATCTACCGGCGGCGGGACCTCGTGGAACGGTTGCGGTCCGTGGGCCTCCGGCCCATCGGCTCCCACCACGCCCACGCCCTGCACTCGCCGTACTGGTGGCTGAAGTGCGCGGTGGGGGTCAAGAACGACGACGCCTGGCCCGTCCGCATGTACCACCGGTTCCTCGTGTGGGACATCGAACGGCCCCACCGGTGGGTGCGGAACCTGGAGCGGGCCCTGAACCCGCTGCTGGGCAAGAGCCTGGTCGTCTACCTGGAGAAGCCGCGTGCCGGTTGACCGCAGGGGCGGGCAGCGGGCGCTGCTGACGGCGGCCGAGCGGGCGGCCACGGTCGACTCCATCGCCGCCGTCCAGGTCGCGGGCGGGATGATCCCGTGGTTCCCCGGCGGCCATACCGACCCGTGGAACCACGTGGAGGCGGCCATGGCCCTCTCCGTGGGTGGGCGACGGGCCGAGGCCGAGCGGGCCTACCAGTGGCTGGTCGCCACCCAGCGACCGGACGGGGCCTGGCACCAGTACTACCGGGCCGGAGGCCTCGGACAGCCTCCCGTGGTGGAGGTAGCCCTGCTCGACGCCAACGTGTGCGCTTACGTGGCGACCGGCGCCTGGCACCACTACCTGGTCACGGGCGACGCCGGCTTCCTCGAGACCATGTGGCCCGTCGTGGAGCGGGCCATGGGCTTCGTGCTCGACCTCCAGACGCCGGGCGGCGAGGTCATCTGGGCCCGCCACCCGGACCGGACGCCGTGGTCGTTCGCCCTGCTCACGGCCTCGTCCAGCACCTGTTTCAGCCTGCGCTGCGCCATCACCACCGCCCGCTGGGTCGGTCGTCACCGGCCCCACTGGGAGACGGCCGCCGCCCGCCTGGCCCGCGCCGTCGCCGGCCGGCCCCAGGCGTTCATGCCCAAGGACCGCTGGGCCATGGACTGGTACTACCCGGTGCTGACCGGCGTGGTCGGGGGCGAGAGCGCGACCCGGCGTCTCGACGAGGGGCGAAACCGGTTCGTGCTCGAGGGGCTCGGAGTGCGCTGCGTGTCCGACCGACCGTGGGTGACCGCCGCGGAGACGTCGGAAGCGGCCCTGGCCTACGCCGTCGCCGGGCGGGTGGAGGACGCCTCTCGCCTCCTCGGGTGGACCGACCACCTGCGGGCCGATGACGGGTCCTACTTCACGGGCATGGTCCACCCCCAGCGCGACCTCTTCCCCGCCGGCGAACGCAGCACGTACTCGGCGGCGGCGGTGGTGCTGGCCGACGACGCGCTGGCCGCCACTGGTCCGGCATCGGGCCTGTTCCTCGGCCACGGGCTGCCCGAGGTGCCGGCCGTGGGCGCCGCCGCGAGCGACGCCGATCTCCGCCGGGCGCCTGCCAACATGGGCGAGTGACCGGCCCGGGAGGACGGTCCCAGCGAGCATCCACTGGGCCGTCATCGGAGATGATGGACCAGTGACGAAGGCCCTCGACGAGCTGGTCGACCTGCTCGACCTGGAGCCGATCGAGGTCAACCTGTTCCGGGGAGTTAGTCCGGACGACGACCGCCAGCGGGTCTTCGGCGGCCAGGTCGCGGGCCAGGCCCTGGTGGCCGCGGGCCGTACCGTCGACCGCGGCACTGTCCACTCGCTCCACGCCTATTTCCTCCGCCCCGGCGACCCCTCGTGCCCCATCGTCTACGAGGTCGACCGCATCCGGGACGGGCGCTCGTTCATCACCCGCCGGGTGGTGGCTATCCAGCACGGCCGGGCCATCTTCACCATGTCCGCCTCCTTCCACGAGGCCGAGACCGGCCCCGAGCATCAGCGCCCCCTACCCGACGTCCCCGACCCCGAGTCCCTCCCCGCCTTCGACGAAGCCATGGCTCCCTACCGCGACCGGCTGGCGGCCTGGTACGACCGCCCCCGGCCCATCGACATCCGTCACGTCGGCGGCCATCCTCTCGAGCGGCGGCCCCTGGCGCGCGGGGAGGTGCCGGCCACAGCCCAGGTCTGGCTGCGAGCCGTCGGGCGCCTTCCCGACGACCCGCTCCTCCACGCCTGCGTGGTGGCCTACGCCTCCGACCTCACCCTGCTCGACACCACCCTCGCCCCCCACGGGCTCAGCATCTGGTCGGCCCCCGGGGTGATGCTGGCCAGTCTTGACCACGCCATGTGGTTCCACCGGGACTTCCGGGCCGACGAGTGGCTGCTCTACGAGCAGGACAGCCCCGTGGCCTACGGTGCGCGAGGTTTCGCCCGAGGCTCGAT
>JBHENM010000080.1:0-1620 GCA_046262035.1 Acidimicrobiales bacterium
TTAGCCTCGATCCACCGACGCGCTTGAGGTGACGTAGGCGCCTATCCGCGGAAAGTGCCCCCTGAGCAGCGACGATTGCGGTGTTCGAAGTCGCATGATCGCCAACTCGGGAGGCACTTTCAGTGAGCCGAGTATCGCACGCCGTCGACCGCATACAGGTGAGCTTCGACGACGAGAAGCTGGTGGCAAACGCCGGCCTGCTGTTGGTGGGCACGCTCGCTGTGCGACTCGGGCTGGAGGCGTTGGTGAACCGGACGGTCCGCCTGTCGGGCCGGGTGGGCGGCTCTCGGCCGGGCCGCAAGGTGCTGAGCCTGGTGCACGCCATCGTGGCCGGGGGCTCCCACATCGATCACGCCGACGTGCTGCGCTGCGGCGGCACCGAGGCGGTGCTGCCGTTCCGGGTGATGGCGCCCTCGACGTTGGGCACGTTCCTGCGGGCCTTCACCTTCGGCCACATCCGCCAGCTCGAGGCCGTCGTCGGCGAGATCCTGCGGCGGGCATGGGCGCTGGGTGCGGGGCCGGGGGCGGCCCGGCTGGTCGTCGACGTCGACTCGACCATCTGTGAGGTGGAGGGAGCCAAGAAGCAGGGCGCGGCGTTCGGCTACACCAAGGTGCTGGGCTACCACCCGATCCTGGCCACTCGGGCCGACACCGGCGAGGTGTTGCACGCCCGTATGCGCAAAGGCTCCGCCAACACCGCCCGCGGCGCCCGGCGCTTCATCGACGAGCTGGTTGCCCGGGTGCGTCGAGCGGGAGCGGCCGGCGAGATCGTCATGCGCTTTGACTCGGGCTTCTGGTCCAACGAGACGATCGTCAGCCTCGGGCGCCTCGACGTCCGCTACACGATGGCGGTGCGGGCCAACAACAAAGGCCCGGCCAGGGCGATCGCGGCGATCGGCGAAGAGGCGTGGGCCGAGATCGACTACACGCCCGGCGGCCAGGCCCAGGTGGCGGAGTGCACCTACAACGGGCGTCGCCTGGTCGTGCGTCGCACCCGGTTGAGCGATCGCCACCAGGCCAGGCTGTGGCCCGACTGGCGTCACTTCGCCTTCCTCACCGACCTCCCCGGCAGCGCCGTCGACCTCGACGCCTTCCACCGACGCCACGCCGTCGTTGAGCTCGCCATCCGTGACCTGAAGGAGGGGGCCGGCATGGAGCACGCACCCTCGGGGAGCTTCAGTGCCAACAGCGCCTGGCTGCAGTGCGCCGTGCTCGCCCACGACCTCCTCCGCTGGACCGCCACCATCGGCGAGGTCGCGCCCGTCGGTCATGCCACCGTCGCTCGCACCGTCCGCACACGCCTGATCGCCCTTCCGGCCCGCCTGGTCAACCGCGCCGGGACCATGACGCTGCGCGGCCCCCTCAACTGGCCGTGGGCCGACTGGTTCTACCGGCGCCTCGACTGCCTCCGTGCGCTGGCGCCCGCCACGGGCTGACGGCGTCGCTGCGGCCCGGCGTGCCGCAGACGAGGACGAGCGCCACCAACCGACCCCCCGCATGCACCGTGGACCCGCTGCGGCCCGACCCGAGAATCCGGAGCCCGCTACGGCCGACGCCCGGCCTCCGACGAACGGCCGTTGCTCAGCCGGCGGCGACCTGGGAAATCGGTGGATCGAGGCT
>JBHENM010000081.1:0-1857 GCA_046262035.1 Acidimicrobiales bacterium
TGCCAGGCCCACCTCAGCCTGAGTGAGCCCCTGCCGAGGCCGTTCACCGACGAAGACCTCGCCGAACTGTCGGCGGTTCTGTCTGGCATTTCCCCGCTCATGATCTCCTACGGCGACATCCACGCAACCGTCCCGCATCCCGGCGTCGTCTACGGGTGAGGTGTATCTGACTCTTCGCGACAAGTCCGGCTGGTAATCAGACCGCAGTGAGCGGTGACTGGCCGGGTGTGGATGTTCATGATGGCAGCTCGTCGCTGCGGACACCACGGTGGTGATCCCGGCGGGCCTGGTCGGCGGCGGTGAGGCCGTCCCGGCGGGCTTGGCGGATGGCGTCGCCGCGCCCTTCGTGCTCGTCGTCGGGGGCGACATATCCGATGCCCTCGTGGAGCCGAACGGCGTTGTAGTCGCCGCGCACCCGTTCGAGCTCGGCGGCAAGTACGGCGGGGTCGCCGATGCTGAGCAGGTGCGGGTTCTCGGCCTTGACGTGGCCCCACAGCGTCTCGATCCAGGCCTGGTCGGTCGGGGTGTAGGGCCGGCCGAAGTGCTGGCCGATCGACAGCAGCGCCATGAACGCCCGTGTCTCCCCGGAGCGCATCTCCGGCCCGTTGTCGGACACCGCCAGCAGGACCGGGGCGGCGTCGTCGTCGAGGTCGACGTCGTCGGGGTGGTCGAGTCGCCACTCGAGCCCGCCGAGCAGCCCCTCGGCCTCGAGGCCGGCGAGGAACACGACCTTGACCTGGGTCCCGGTGGCCTCGGCGCAGAGCAGGCTGGCGATCCACTTGCGGGAGACGATGTCGATGATGCCGTAGACGATCGGGGCGGCGGCACAGGCTGAGAAGTGGGAGGCGTCCCAACACCACAGCTGGTTCGGCCGCCACTCGACCCAGTCGGGCCACGGCTTCTTCGACGAGCGTGGCGGCCGGGGAAGGCCCTGCAACGCAAGGCCGTTGCGGGCCAGGACGCGGTCCACCGTCGAGGGCGACACCCACACCCGGCGGGTGTAGGAGCCACGGTGGGCGAGCTTGCGGTGCGACAGGTCGATCGCGCCCCACTCCTCGAACAGGGCCAGGATCTCGGCCTCCTCCCAGGCCAGGAGCCCATGGATGGGCCGACCGCCCGGCGTGGCATCGTCGAGGCGGTCCGCGGCCTGGCGGTGACGCCACCGCCAGGCTCGTTGGCGGTCCAGCTCCAGCACCCCGCAGATCCGCGCCAGCGTCCAGCCCGCCTTCACGGCGTCGTCGATCAGGTCCAACAGGATGGTCTTGGCGGCACTGTCGACTCGGGCTGGGATCGGGCCGCTCAACCCCAGGCCGCTTTTCCCCGCAGGGCCGCCAACTCGACCGCCTGCTCCACGATCGTGGCCGACAGCCGGACCACCTCGGCCCGAAGGCCCGCCAGCTCGGACGCCTCGGCCCGGTCCGCCTTGGGCCGGCCCGGCCGAGACGCCTGCAGGGCGGCGATCGCCCCGTCGCGGGCTGTCTTGCGCAGGGCCATCACCGTCGAGCGGTCCACGCCCGCTTCGGCCGCGGCTGCCACGGTGGTGATCTGGCCCGTGAGCATCCGCTGCCACAGGTCGTACTTCTGCTCTGCTGTGAGAAACCGCTTCGCTCGACGCGGTGTGGACATGGTTGTTGGGCCTTCCTGTAGGCCCGGCAGACCCTCTCACCTGTGGTCTGAAACCATGCGGACCCTGTCGCGCGAAGTCAGCGGCAACCCACGGGATAGAACCTATGGACAAGTTCATGTCGCTGCGGGAGGCGATCCACGGAACGTCCCTCTTCGAGAACTCGCCGCTCACCCGCAGGGACGTCCCGCCCCACATGACGATCGCCGAGTTCATATCCCTTGAGGAGTCGC
>JBHENM010000082.1:0-5017 GCA_046262035.1 Acidimicrobiales bacterium
CGACATCATCTGCGGTGGCGAGGGCAACGACCGCCTCCTCGGGGGTGACGGCAACGACCAGCTGTTCGGCGACAATGGCACCGACCAGCTCTTCGGAGGTCCGGGCAACGACGCCCTCAACGGCGGGGCCGGCGTTCCCGACGCCTGCTTCGGCGATGACGGCACGGACACCGCCACCGCCTGCGAGTCAACCTCCAGTGTCCCGTAAGCCGGGACGGACCTCCCTTTCGGGGCGCAAGTCCCCGGAAGGGAACGTCTGACCTGGGTAGACCGTGCGCCACCTCTTTCGTCCAAGAGGTGGCGCACGGTTCGCGTTGTGGTCGCTCTACTATTGGCCTCCATGGCCGGTTGCAGCGACGACGATGAGCCACCCGAAGCCGGTCAGCCGTTGACCGCCATCGACTTCCGGTTCGCTCCTTCGACTATCACGGTTACGGCCGGCAGCCAGGTGATGCTACGGATCACCAACCAGGGCAAGGTCGCCCACAACCTCTCGATCCCCACCATCGAGGCCGACATCGACTATCAGCCCGGCGCCAAGGACAACGTGATCTTCGTCGCCCCGGCGTCAGGGCAAGTCGAGTTCTTCTGCAAGTTCCACAAGGATCAGGGGATGACGGGCGCCTTCAAAGTTCAGTAGCGGGCTCGGTAGTGGGCTTGGTACCCGGAGCCTCCGGGCTCCGGCTCCTCCGGCGGAGGGCCCACCCGGCGGCTCCCAGCAGCACCACTCCCCCAGCTACGCCAGCGATGAGCGGCCCATTCGACCGGTCCTCAGCAGGCATGGCCAGGTCCCGCCGGGGGCCGAAGTTGACCTCCGCAGCCCAGACATCCTGATCGGCGGCGCTCGGGGCGAGATCGGGCGGATCGTCGGGGCTCCGGGCGTAGAGCCGGGTGTCGGCCCAGGCCGCGACCACCCGGTCGTCGGCCGAGAACAGTCCCAAACGGCCACCGGGCTCGGTCAGGCCTGCGGCTCGTTGGATCGCCCGGTACTGAGCCCCTACGCGAGAGTCGAAGCTCTCACTGGTGAGGCGCACGTTGGGCGCAAAGGTGCCAGCCCCGTCCGTCGACCAGGTATAGAAGACGTCGGTCATGACGTTTCGCGGGTCGTTCCGGCGGTCGTTGAAGATGACGTCCACCCGGCCACTGGGAGCGATGGCCACCTTGGGGAGGTACTGGTGGCGGCCATTTCGGGCTGGGTCGTCGTTCACCCGACGCGGTTCACTCCAGGTCCGGCCCGCGTCGGCCGATCGACGCAGAAGGATGTCCCAGTCCCCATTCCGGGCGTCGTACCAGCCCACGTACACCCCACCTTTGGGGTCGGTGGCCAGGGACGCCGGCGGCATGGTGAAGATGAGCATGACCTTCTCGGGCGGGACCACCTCTCCGTCGACCAGGACGCCGCGCTCGTAGGTCTTCCCGGCGTCACGTGAAGTGGCGAGAACGAGCGACCACAGGCCCTCCCATACTGGGCCCTCAAGGTTGTGGTAGTCGCGCTGGTCCTCTCCGAGGTCGTAGTAGAGGACGTGCACCGCGTGGTCGGCGCCGATCGTGAGCGCCGGCGCCACTACCCGCTGCCGTTCCCTGTCGCTGACCTGGACGGGAGCGGAGAACGTCTTGCCGAGGTCGTCGGAGTAGGCCGTGAGCACCGGGTTGGGAGGCGGCGGGAAGCTCCCGAGGCCGGGGGGGGAGCTCGTCTGGATCCAGGCGACATGGATCCGTCCGTTCTCACCAAGGGTGGGGTCGATAGCCATCCGGACGCCGAACACGTCGGCGCCGAGGATCTTGCGGGGAGTGCTGAATGACTTCCCATGGTTGTCGGACGAGGTCAGGAACACCCCCATCGGCGTGTTACCCGTGGTGTGGAGGCCGACGAAGAGGTAATGGAGGCGACCAGTCCGGTCGAACGCCACTTCCGGCGCGTAGCACCGTTCGGCGCCGGCCGGGAGCTTGGCCACGGGGCGAGCTGCGGTCCAGGTCCGCCCACCGTCGGCCGAGACCTCCAGGCCACAGCGGAACTGCTGGGCGTCGACCCGGTAGGCGAGGGCGGCAAAGGCAGGGTTGGTCGGGTCCACCACCACCGCGGGCGAGTTCTTGGCCTCGGCCAGGCGCAGGTCGAGGGCGGTCACGGGCGTGTCGGGCGCGACCGTCGGAGGAGTGCCGGCGGGCTGGGCGGCAACCGGCTGCCCGAGGGCCAAGCCCAGGACGCCGGACATGGCCAGCGGCGCCAACCGCAAGCGACCTCGAATGCGCCTGTGCATCGTGCCCCTCTCTCGCCGTACCGCTCGGTCGGACCGTAGCAGCGCGTCCACTACCCTCATCAGCCATGACGGCAGGACAGTCTCCCGAGTCGGGCGACCGAACCAGCCTGCTTCCGGAAGCGGCACCACCGGGCTCAGGAATCCGGGAACCTCGAACTCAGCGCAACCGCGCCGGGAGAACACTGGCGGTCGGCGTCATCGCCGCGGCGGCCATCGCCGGTGCAGGCCTCCTCGCCACACGCGACAGCGACGATCCCTCGACGCGGACAAAAGCTCCCGTCACCGCCGTCACCCAGCCGAGGGCGGACGGCACCCGGCCGGCCGCGGAACAGCCGGTCGCGGCATCCGTCCCCCCCACCGCCGCCCAGGACTTGCCCGTCCCCGGGCCCGACGGTTCCGACAGTCAGGTTCCGGCGACGGTCCCGGCCGACGCCTCCTCGACTCCGATTTCCCCGGAACCTGATCTCGATCCGGCGCCGGATGACGGTACCGCCGACGGCACGGGCAGCGGCCGGTCTTCGGGGCTGGACGGCGGGACGATGGCCGACACGACCGACTGAACAGCTCCCCGGGCGCGCGCGTCTAGACGAGCGTCACCTGTCTTGGAGTCGAGAAGTCGGTCGGATCGCCCACCCGGACCCAACAGAGCCATCGGGTTCCCGACGCCTGGTTGGTGGGAATGATCCGGGACACGGGCGTGATGGTGAAGTTGGGGTCCGAGTTCCTCGTTCCCCCCAGGGCGATCCCCGTGGGGCAGGCCGCCGACGTTCCGGCCATACGCAAGACGTAGCCCGAGCTGGCCGAGGCCACCCCCGTGGCACTGGCGGTGAAGCTGTCTCCCGGCTCGAGCGTGGTGGAGCTAATGACGGTGGCGGACCCCGAGCTCACGGTTACGACACCGCTCATCAGACCGATGCCATGAATCTGGCAGAAGTACTCCCAGCGGCCGACGGTGTTGAAGGTGAAGCTGTACTGCCCGCCCCGGGGGATGCTTCCCGAATCGCCGGGAGGCCGGGTGAAGTTGTCCACCGCGGTGACCGTGTGGGACTCGAAGCCGTTGTTGGTCCAGGTCACCCTGTCCCCGACGTTGACCGTGATCGACGCCGGGCTGTAGGCGAAGTCGACCATGGAAACCTGAAAGTCTGCAGCTCCCGCAGCGTTGGGCGCGACCACGGTCAGGCCCACGACCAGCGACATCGCCAGCAGCAACTTCGTCTTCATCTCCCAGCACCTCCGAGTGAAAATGTCTCCCCAGCCCGCCGGTTTGCCCACGGATGCCCTGGGGCACGCGATAGTAACGGAGCCGCAACACTAGTTTTAAGCAGTTGGAGGAACGCGTGCTGACACGACGAGAGCTGATCCGATTAGGTCTCCTGGGCGGGGCCGCCGCGGCCCTGCCGCTGGAGCGCCTAGCGGCGCTGGCGTCGGACTCTGATCACGACAGCCCCGGCTACGCCTTCGGGGGCAACTCTCCTGGTAGCCCGCCCGTCGTTCCCTTCCAGGCATTGTTGCCGATACCCCCCGTCTTGCAGCCGGTCAGTTCCGACGCCACCACCGACTTCTACGAGGTCGTCATGCGGGAGGCCCAGGCGGAGATCCTGCCCGGCCGCCTGACGCCGATCTGGGGCTACAACGGCCTTTACCCCGGCCCCACCATCCGCGCCCGCCAGGGCCGCCGCGCCGTCGTGCGCCAGATCAACCAGGTGCCCGAAGACACCGCCGTCCACCTCCACGGGGCCAAGGTGGCGCCCGAGCACGACGGCCATCCGGTCCACCGGATCCCGCCGGGAACGTTTCGCGACTTCGACTATCCCAATCAGCAGCTCGGCCTGACCATGTGGTACCACGACCACGTCATTCACAAGACGGCGCCCCACCTCTACCGCGGGCTGGCTGCGTTCTACCTGCTCGAGGGAGAGGACGAGGCCGCACTCAACTTGCCCAGCGGGCCGTACGACATCCCCGTCCTGATCCAGGACCGCCTGTTCAACGCCGACGGGTCCCTCTCCTACCCCGGCCCCGTCCATGGGTTCTACGGGGACACCATCGTGGTGAACGGCAAGGCCCAGCCCCGCCTGGAGGTCGCCCGGCGCAAGTACCGCATCCGCCTGCTCAACGGCTCCAACCACCGCGAGTACCTGCTGGCCTTCAGCCCCCGGGTCCCCGCTTCCCAGATTGCCTCCGACGGGGGTCTCCTGCCCGCCCCTGTCCCCCGCTCGAGCATTTTCATGCTTCCCGCCGAGCGGGTGGAGCTGGTCGTGGACTTTTCCGCGGTGCCCCTCGGATCCCGCGTCGAGCTGCAGAACCTCCTCGGAGACGCCAAGACGACCCAGATCATGCGCTTCGACGTGACCCGCGACGAGGCCGACCCCAGCCAGCTTCCCGCGGCCCTGCGGCCCCTTCCGGCGTTCGGCACGCCCGTCCGTACGCGCCTCTTCGACCTTGCGTTCGACCAGGCCCGCCAGGAATGGCTAATCAACGGCAAGGGGTTCGACCCGGAGCGCATCGACGCCGTCCCTCGGCTCGACAGTACCGAGATCTGGCAGTTCACCAACCGGTCGGACCAATTTCACCCCATCCACCTGCACCTGGTGCAGTTCCGGATCCTCGATCGGGCGGGGCGGCCGCCTCAGGCGTTCGAGGCGGGCCTCAAGGACACGGTCTCCGTGGGGCCGTTCGAGACGATGCGGATCCTCGTCAAGTTCTCCGGGTTCACGGGCCCGTACGTGTACCACTGCCATCGTCTCGAGCACGAGGAT
>JBHENM010000083.1:0-9285 GCA_046262035.1 Acidimicrobiales bacterium
GCCTCGGTGGGGTAGGGGTAGGTGCACGGGCGCGCCGCGAACGCCTCGGTGGGGTAGGGGTAGGTGCACGGGCGCGCCGCGAACGCCTCGGTGGGGTAGGGGTAGGCGCACGCCGGCGCCCGGAACGCCTCGGTCGGATAGGGGTAGGTGCACGCCGGCGCCCGGAACGCCTCGGTCGGGTAGGGGTAGGTCGGCGCTCGCGGGCCGGGGTTCGGGCTGGAAGGTTGATCGCTGGTGGAGGCGGTCATGGCATCTCTCTCCTCTCGGTTGTTCCGTGTAGTTCGCCCTCGACCGGTGGATCCGGCGGTGAGGGTAGTGCTTCCTTTGGTTGCGACTCATCCGGCTGGGTCTGCTGGCACGGCGGTGGCGGCACACAGGGCGGCGGCGGTTGACACGGTGGCGGCACACAGGGCGGCGGGGGCTGGCATGGGACGCCCGGGGTGGTGTTCTGGGCGGTAAGAACGTCGACGTTCAGTGCGCGGAGCACCGCCGAGATCGGATTGGCAACACCGCTTCCCGATGGGACGTCACCTGCGGTATACAAGCCAACGATCTTGTTGTCGTCGGTCAAGAGGACTGAGCCGGAGTCGCCCTTTGCACCGAAGGCACCATTCTTGGTCGTATCCGGCAGAACATCGACCTGATTCGTCAGGGTGACTATTCCAATGTTGCCCTTGTAGTCGACCTTCATCGTAAGGTCGATCGCGTCGACGGTGCCGAACGTCAGCCCTGACGTGCGACCGCGCTTACGAACACGCTGGCCCAACGCCGCGTCCTCGAAACCCTGCACCGGACCGATGTCGACGACGCCGGGCGCCACGCTTCGAGTGGCGCGTGCGACGGCGCAGTCGACCTCTCCTCCCAGCGAACGACGGACGAGCTCGCCCGCCACTGATCTCGGGCAGCTGCCGCCGTCGGGCACCGCCGGCTGCGCGATCAGGTCACCCTCGGTGCCCTGCTCGTTGACCGCCAGAACGTGAAAGTTGCTGAGCAGCATGGGCTCGCCCGTGTCTTTGTCGATGACAATGGCGCCGAGTGTCCCCGAGAATGTCTCCCCATCGACCTCCCGGCAGGCGCCAATGCTCACGCCGCCGACGAGGGGGTCGTACGTGTTGAGGTCGATACGCTGAGGCGCGGTCGGCGGGGCCTCCGTGGCGTGGAGCTCGTACCTCCGCTCGATTACGTCGGTGAGGAAGGGCCCGACTGCGGGGGGGATTCGCTCCGACTCCGGAACATCCTTCTTCTCGTTGACGTGCACGCGAATGGCGAGCGCCTGGGTTGGCTGGCCGCGGACCTGCTTGTAACCGATGTCGACCCCGACGACTCCGGGCCGCCCGAGCAACTCCTGTTCCACAGCCTGTTTCGCCTGGCGGAGCTCCTCCGGAACCTCTGTCATGCCCCACTCCTGTTGTGTCCGGTTGTCATATGGACTTGACGGGGGTGCCGACGACGCACGAATGTGCCGTGGCGTGTGATCGCCTCATTGCCATGAAACGAGACGAGTGACCGCTCGCCGACTTACCGGCCTCCCGACGGCGGACGTCGGTCGTGGGGAGGGTCGGTGTAGTACTCGTCGGACGCGTGGGACGTAGAGCCCGGCGTCGGATGAGCCGGTCCCGGCGGCGGCTCGGTGGGCGGCGGGTCCGGTGTTGGCGTCGGCGAGGGCTCCGGTGTCGACGGGCCTGGTGTCGACGGGCCTGGTGTCGGCGGGCCTGTGGTCGACGGGTCGGGCGCGGACGTCCCGGGCGTCGTGGGGCTAGTCGTTCCCGTGGAGGGGTCGCCCGACGCACCACCGCCGGGTTGCTCAGGAGTGGACGTCCCCGGCGTGGACGTCCCCGGCGTGGAGGTCTCTCCTGTGGAACCCGAGCCCGGAGCATCCTTCGGCGGGACGTCCTGCTTGATGGCGATGAAGTTGGCCGCGAGGCCCGAGGGGGGGCGGTCGCCGCCGGCGGGGGCGGCACGGATCACCGTCCCGACCAACGTCGGGCGTTTCCTTCTGTCGTGGGGCCAGAGGGGCATGAGGCAGGCGAAGTACTGGTACACCTCGCCCTGGCCTCCGTGGGCGTCGTTGACGCCATGGAAGTCGAACGTCGGCGGATCACCCAGACTGGCCTCGCCGTTCAGTCGGAATGAATAGTTCTCGTCGCCGAACTCGAGCCGGCCTACCATTAAGCCGGGGCTGAGGTGGTCGATCAGCAGTATGCCGCGACCGAACTCCAACTCCGCGAAGTCCACCGATATATCCGGGTTGGCCATGAAGCTCCGGTACGTCCACCTTCCGACGAGCGGAGACTCCTTGTCCTGGTCGTCGTCTACGGTCACGTGGCTCTCCTCACTCTCGATGTAACCGCGCCAGCCCTCAAACGAACGTTGAGTTCAGAACGCGAGCGTATCCTTCGTAGAAATTGCCGCACCGGGCGATCGTCGTAACGAGCTGTTCCATCTCCTCCATGTCGCCAGCACCGTGACCATTTCCGCCCATGGCCCGGGCGCCAGAAGCGGGACTCGGGCCAAGGGCCGACGGCTCCCCATGACCGGGCATTCCGCCCGTTACCGGCGGTGACGGAGTCGGGGCCGGTGGTGCGTGCGTCGGCATCTTGCCGATCCAAGTACCCTTCCAAAAGTCATTACCGTAGACATTATTGGTGGCTTTCCAATCCTCAATTCGGTCGTCAATCCAGCCGTGAAGCGACCAGAAGACGGGGTGAACATGGCTGGAATACGTGTCGCCGAGGAAGTCGTACCTGGGATCGTCCCATACCGCGTCGATGGTGTGGGCTTCGGTAATTGAGGGCTCCGGTCTCGACCCCGCAGGAGGCGACGCCCAGCGCATGTGCATCGCCGCATGGATGCTGAGCTCGATCAGTGACCCCAACCGCCCGAGGGTGATGCCACGGAGAAATGCGGGGTCGGTGAACATCCTCTGCCACGGAAGCAGACGCTTGTGGTAGAAGATGTCCGACTTCAAGCGTTGGACGGTCTCGAATCCGATACGCCGGTCGAGTGCATCGGCACCCCGAGTCGGATCGAACCATGCCGGTGGCACGGGAAACTCTGGGTCCCCCGGCGCCGGCAGTTCCGACCAAACCAACACACGCGGATACTTGGGATCCTTGACGCGGCTCAGTATGCGGGACACGTCGATGAGCATCTGGCGATGCATGTAGAAGAAGTCTTCGCCCGCGTCGTTGTCCAGAACGGCACGACCACGGGCGTCCTGGGCCGGGCGAGGCGGCTCCCATCCCATGTCCCGGATCTGGCTTTGGACCTCCTCCGGATACGTAAGCCACTTGTTTCGAACCTCGTGCCACAACCAGTGATGCAGGCGGTGCTCTCGACTCGCCATGGTCTTCACGACTTCGTCAGGAAGGGTGGGAGTCATGGGGCATCCCCCTGCGCCTCGGCGATGATGCTCACCACCTGCTCCATCTCGCTGAGGTGTTTGGTGGCCACCTCGTCGTTCTCGAATATCGCAAAGAGCGGTGCCTCCCTCGTCCCTGACGGACAGCGGTTGGAAGGCGGCTGATCCTCCGGCAGCTTTCCGATCCAAGTAGCCGTCCAGAAGTCCCGACCGAAAATCCCGTTCGCAACCTTCCAGTCTTCGACTCGATCCTGTACCCAGCCAAAGAACTTCCAGAAGATCGGGTTGACGTGCATGGCGTACATGTCGCGTAGATAGTCGTAGTCGGGGTCGTCCCATCCCTCCCAGATCGGCTCGCCCGGGGTGGGCGGGTCCGGTCGGATTGCCGCCGGCGCAGCCGCCCAACGGTTGCGTACCGCATCGTGCAGTGTTCCTTCGATTAGCGTTCCCAGCTCGCCCAACGTCAGCGTCTTCAAGAACGCCGCGTCCCCGCAGGTCCGCTCCCAACTGACGATGCGTCGCACGTAGAAGTCCCTCGCCTTCGCCCGAGGTAAGAAGGTATGCGTGACCGGATGTCCCTCGGGCGGAAAGAACGACGGAGGAACAGGAAAGTCGGGATCATCGGGCCCCGGAATGCTGACCCAGCCTTCGACGCGGGGAAAATCCGGGTCACCGTCATCTGCCAGTAAGCTGTTTGCAAAGGCAATCATCTGGCAGTGCATGAAAAGGTAGTCCTCGCCCGAGTTGTTCGACGAGATCTCCCGCTGGTTTTCATCTGCGGCGGGGCGTGGCGGTTCCCACCCCAGTGCACAGATCTTCTTTCGCAGCTCCTCGGGATACGTGAGCCAGAACGCCCGCAGCTCGTCGAAGAGGAATTGATGCATTCGATACACGCGCTTCGCGAGTGTCGCCCGCACTCGTTTGGGAAGCGGCGGATTCGCAACCATGTCGTAAAGCTCCCAAGTGAGTTATGCCGGTATGGCGAGTTGAGAGCGCGCCACACCCAGACCCGCATGCGTGACGCGGTCGTGCATGATCCCGGGGTGAGGGAGCCCCCGGGCTAGCTTCTATGGTCGTTCCTACAGTCCGGAGTGAAGGGGCTGCGGTCCGGTCCGCATCTCACCCGTGGTTTCAGCGCACAGCGGTTACGGCGCACAACACGGAAGGCCGCCTCCTCTTGTGAGGCCAATCACGCCGACGTAGAAGCAACACTCGCACAATTGCGCCTTTGAGGCAAGGCGTTCCTGCCACTCCGGAGGACGCAACGGCGACCGTTGACTAGGGTCCGCTCGGATGAGTGGTTCGCTCGGCCAGGAAACCCCGAACAGCTCTACGGCGACGGTGGCGATCATCGGCTTGGGTGCCGTTGGTAGCGCCGCTCTCCAAGCGCTCGCCCGGGAGGGGGTGGCGCTGCATCTGGCCGACGTGCCGGGGGCAGAGGACGTGCCCGGGGGGGCGGCTCCGCCGAGGAGCGTGGGGGTCGAGCCGCATTGGATCCGCGGACCGTCGTGGTGGAGCCCCTGGCTGGCCAGCTGTGACTTGTGCCTTCTCTGCGCTGACGTCATCGATCCGACTGTTGCGCTCGAGGTCAACGCCCGCTGCATCGAGTGCCGCGTCCCCCTGCTGCCGGGCTTGATGATGGGAGAGGTCGCGCAGCTGGGCCCGCTGATCGCAGCGGGGCAGAGCCCGTGCCTGCGGTGCCTGGATCTTCGCTTGCGCGCCGTTTCCGGCAGCACGTGCCTGGCGAGCTTCGGCCCCGGCGAGGTGAACCTGTCCCGGTCGGTGGGGCAAGCGCTCGCCGAACGGGCCGTCCGGTTCCTGGCGGACGACGACGGCTCGATGGGTCGGCATCTGACCTACCTGTGGGCCGACGGGGCCGCCCGAGATCATCCCGTGCTTCGCACGTGGCACTGCGAACAGTGCGCACCACTTGCCGTCCCGCCTCCGGTGGGTAAGCCGACGCCCTTCCCCGACGACGACTCGAGCGAGCCCGACCCCGCCCACATCCTCGGCGTCGCGGCACGCCTGGTCGATCCCGTGACGGGCCCGATTCGTGCGCTCCAGCCCAGTGCCCTCGATCCCGACGAGCCGCCGATCCGGCATTGGGTGGCCGCGTTGGCCGACCCGGGGTGGGCGGCGTGGGGGCAACCCACCGTGGTCTGTGGCGGGAACAGCCTCGACGACGCGAGTGCACGGGCGGCCGCCCTCGGCGAGGCCGTGGAGCGGATGGCAGTGTGCCAGCAGCTTTGTGCCGAACCGGTCTTGGCGCCCTACCGCGACGTGCAAGACGAGGCCGTGGATCCGGCGAGCTGGGACCTCTTCGACCCCGCAACGCGGTCGCTTCCGGATTTTCCGTTTCTCGAGGTGTCCGAGGAGCAGCCCATCAGCTGGGTCTGGGGCTGGTCGGTCGCTCGGCGACGAGCGGTGCTCGTTCCCGCCTTGCGGGTGTTCGCTCCCCTCCGGCCCCGCACGCCGGCCGACTGGTCTGACCACCCGCCGATGGGCGGGGCGGCCACCGCTACGACGATGACCGATGCGGTGCTGCGGGCCACCATGGAAGTGCTCGAGCGGGACGGGTTCATGATCGCCTGGGCAAACCGGTTGGCGCCCCCGCACCTCGACGTGAACGGCTGGTTGCCCGACGAGGTTGGTCGATACGCCTCCGCGTTCGCGGCGCGGCGGGTGGACGTGCGCTGCTCGCTCCTCGTGCTCGACCACGGTGTGCCCGTCGTCATCGCCATGGCGCGTGGGACTCGGCCGGGCGATCCGGCGTTCACCGTGGCGGCAGGCGCCGGCATGGACGGGCGAGAGGCGTGCCGACACGCGTTGGCCGAGCTCAGCGCGAATCGGCTCCACGTCAAGGCGGCCATGGCGGGGGCCGTGCGCCTGCCCACGCTGCAGAACGACGAGATACGCGATCAGACGGCTCACGCGCTGCTTTACGCCCGCCCCGAGATGGCCGCCTACCTCGATTTCTGGTGGGACCCGCCCTCGACCGTGAACTTCCCGCTGTTCCGCCCGCCGGGCTCGACCCGCGACCGACTGAGCCTGCTCATGGACCGGCTGGCGGCCGCCAACCTCGAGCTCATCGTCATCGACATCACACCGCCCGAGATCCGTGACCTCGGCCTCGCGGTCGCCAGGGTCCTGATACCGGGCACCTATCCCATGAACTTCGACAGCCGCTGGCCCCACCTCGGAGGTCTGCGCATGCGGACCGCACCCGTCGCCGCCGGGCTCGTAGGCGAACCCACACCCTTCGAGGCGCTGAACCGGACCCCGCACCCGTTTCCCTGAGGAGCTTCACCCGTCCCGCCGGACATCGGCTGGCCGAGGCGCCAATTTGAACGAGGGCGCTCGTTTGACCGGGGAAAGCGCCGATCGGTGGCGGACTCGAACTGCCCCGACGGCGGCATCGTGGTTGCCATCGATCAACTGGGCGGGCTGGCGCGACTGGGCGACACGGCCATCGCCGCCGAGGTGGCCCGACGCTGGGCCTCCGCCGCGACGCAGCTCCAAGCCCTGCGGCTCGCCGACACACCGGCGGTCATCGAATGCCTCACGGGCTACTGGCTCGGTACCCTCCACCCGAACGCGCCCAACCGCGCCGAGACTCGCAAGCCCCGCCTCTCTCCCGGGGACCTGGACGGGCTCTACGCGACCAACCCGGGAGAGCGGCCTCTGATTCGTGCGGCGGGAGGAGTGTGCCATTCCACGCCGCAGTGAAGGAGGACTCTCAGCCGAAAGTTGCGGAAACTCCGGAACCCATGCGCGACCCGGACCACCTTCTTGACCACCAGATTCACCGCTTCGGTCGGTCCGTTGGAGGCGTCGGTGCTGTGGTGGGCGAGGATCTCGATGCGCCAGCGGAAGATCGTGCGGGCGAGACGGTGGAGCTCGGGTGCGGATGAGCCGTTGCACTCGGCCACGAAGGCGTCGAGCAACCGCTCGGCCTCCGCCAGCGTGTCAGCGCCGTACATGCTGCGAAGGGACTCCTTGGCCAACAGGGCGTCGAGCACCTCGTCGGTGGGGTCGCCGGCGGCCAGGCCGGCCTCGAGTCGGGCCCGGCTGCGCTCGCTGTGGCGCTCGATGCCGCGCAGCAGCAGACGGCGGATCTCGTAGAGCGGGTCGCCGGAGTGCCCGCGGTGCTGCAGGGTCTGGTTCTGGACCCGCCGGCGCACCTGGTCGATGGCCCGGTTGGCGAGGTGGGATCGGACCGAGGCGCGGTGGCGGTCTCTCGACAGCTCCGTTTCCTCGGCCCGTCCCCCGAACCGGACGTGCGACTTCCACCGCATCCGGCTCTCCACGAAGCCATGCCGCTCGACTACACGGCCTCCCGCGTCGTCACCGCGCTCCATGGCGTTGGGGTCGCCGCCCCGCGGTAGCGGTAGCGGGTCACCGGAACTGCCCGACAGTCGAACATTGCCATGCCGTCGTGCTCGGGCCACCACCTGTTGGCCAGGTAGCGCCGTCGCAGCCACCCCCAGTTGGCCCGGCGATGCTTGCGGCGGAGCCAGCCGACCACCCGCAGCCAGGTGAACTGGTGCAGGTAGGCGAAGGTCGCCTTGGACACGCCGTGCCGGAAGTAGTTGGTCCACCCTCGCAGCACCCCGTTGAGTTGGCGCAAGAGGACGGAGAGCGGGTTGTTCGTTCCCTGGCGGGTGATCGCCTTCACCTTGGCCATGATCGAGGACAAAGCCTTTCTCGACGGCCAGGTGTAGACGAACCGCTTGCTCGTTCCCCTCTTGGTCTGCCGCTGGATGCGAAAGCCAAGGAAGTCGAAGCCCTCGTCGATGTGGACGGTCATCGTCTTCTCCTCCGACAGGCGCAGGCCCATCGTCGATAGGACCGCTGCCACCTCGTCTCGCAGGCCCTCGGCATGTGCCTTGGTTCCCGACACCATCACCACGAAGTCATCCGCATACCGCACCAGGCGGTAGGTGGCGTGACCTTGGCGGCGGCGCCGGGCCCGGTCGACTCGGGTTGCCATGTCGCGCTGCCAGGCCTCGGCGAAGTGCTCGTCGAGGACCGACAGGGCGATGTTGGCCAGCAGCGGCGACAAGACTCCTCAAACGAAAGGGATAACCAGCGCCCCCTTCGGCTCGTTGGGAGGTCGGGATCGAGTGCCGGACGACGACGCGCTCGGGGCCGACGATGACCTCCTTGACCACTGTGCGTAGCACTCGCTGACGATCTTCGACGGTGGCATCGTCGCTCGTCTCCCGCAGCCGAGCGAGGAAGGCCTCGAGGTCCTCAGCCAGCTTGAGGTACGCGTCACGGTCGAGCAGCTGCGCTTCGAGCGCGTCGGCCGACCCTCGCAGGCTCGTCTCCTTCGTCCGGAGGGCGGGCATGCGGGCGCGGAGCTCGTCGAGGGAGAGCAGCTCCTCCTGATAGGCCTCCACGAGCCGGGCGATGGCAGCCGTCGTCCGGGTGAGCTCGAGCTCGATGCGAGACCGTTCGGCCGTGGCCGAGTTGCCCGTGCGCATCTCGGCGAGGCGCCGGTCGAGCTCTGCCTGCACCAGCGCGGGGTCGGCGAGCAACGCAGTGACCTGGCCCCACACCACCTCGTCGAGGAAGTCGGCCCGCACGGGGCGGTTGTCGCACACCCGCCCACCCGGGTAGCGGTAGTCGTCGGATCCCAGGCAGCGGTAGTAGTAGAGCTTGCGGGTCTTGGTCCGCGTCGAGGTCCGGTAGTAGGCGTAGCCACAGCCCTCGCAGACGACGAGTCCCATGAGCAGCGACGGCACCTTGGTGTTGCGGGCCGCGAACCGCCGGTTGTCCTCCAGGCGGCGGGCGGCGGCCTCGAAGGTCTCGGTGCTGACGATGGCCGGCACGGGGATCTCGATCCAGTCCTCCCGCGGCCGGGGCCGGCTGGCATGGTTGCGGGACACGGCCCGGCCCTGGCGGCGGGCGGTGCGGTTGAG
>JBHENM010000084.1:0-16268 GCA_046262035.1 Acidimicrobiales bacterium
GGCGGGCAGGACCGGTGTCTGGGCCACCGCCGGGGCCGGCGCCACCAGCCCTACCAGGGTCAGAGCCAGCCCTACCGTCCAGGCCCGGAGCGTTGTCGGAGTGCGTCGCATCATCCGCCGCCTTTCAATCGAGATGTCGAACCTAGCTCTCGCTTGACCGACCTCGTTCGGGCGATGGAGGCAAGTTTGCCTCCGGCCGCTCTCGCCGCCGGAGGCGGCCAGGTCGGCTGGTGGCCGAGAAAGGACGGCGGAGGGCGAGCCGGCTTGCCGGTCGCCCGGAGCACCTTGAAGCTCGGCGAGCAAGCCTCTGCTTGCGAGCCGAAGGCCGCTAGCCCTCGACGATCTCGAGCCTGGCGATGAGAGCGCCGGCCAGCTTGTCCTCGGCCTGCTCGAGTGCATTCCGGCTGCCCTTGAGGTAGCGGTCCAGAAAGCCGAGTGTCCCGGTGATGACCACCCCCGTCTCCTCGTTGGGCTGGCCGCTGCTCTTGTCGAAATCCTGGGAGGGACCTCCGGCGAAGGGGACGTTGTGGTCACCGCCGGCCACGGTGAGCATGGCCTTGGGCGGCGGCGCGTCATCGAAGACCTTCCGGCCGTCGGGATAGTGAACGACGACGTCGTCGTCGCCGTGGACCACGAGGAGCGGCGTGGGGGTTCCGGGATCCCCGGGGAAGAAGGTCCCGCCGGGGAACTCCTGCTCCAACCCCGCGAGCACGAAGCCGGCCTTGATCCTGGCGTCGAGGCAGCAGCTGTTGAAGGCCACGCCCAGAGCGGTCACCCCGCCCAGGGAGTGCCCTCCCACCCCGATCCGGTCCGGGTCGATGAGTCCGGCGTAAGCGCTGGTCGGGTCGCGGTTGAGCCGCAGCATCTCGCTGATCAGAAAGCTGACGTCAGCAGGCTGGTTGAGCACGTCCCTGCTCCCCCGTTCCAGGGCGGGGTCGCTCGACAGGGGGAACGAGGGAGCGACGACCACGTATCCGGCGGCGACCCAGAAGCGGAAGAGGAGCTCGTAGCGGGAAGGGCTCATGACCCCGCTGCCGTGAGCGAAGACGATCAGGGGGAACGGCCCCCTGGCCCTCGCTCCGGGGGCGCTCGGGGTGGGCGGGGCGCCGACCATGCCGTCGATCGGATAGTAGGTGAGGGTCGGCAAGGTCCTCGTGGGCTTCTCCGGCTGGTCGCCCATGGCCTGGGTCGGGCGGCCGGCGTCGACGAAGGTCTGGTTGAGCACGCCGACCCCGTACGTGGGCTCGGGGACAGTGGCCGAGGGTGAGCCGTCGCCGTCTCCGCCTCCGCAGGCGGCGAGGAGCGACGCCACCAGGGCGGCGAGGGCGATGACGGCCCTACCCGGGCGGGCGCGCCGGCCCATGTCCTCCACCGTCGCGATCGACGCGGCGGCGGGTGCTACTCCCGGGCTCGGCGAACGAGGGAGGCGATCGGAGAACGCCGGGGCTCGGGCTGAGGACGGGAAGCGTCCGGCTGCCCGTCCCTCGTCACGCCCTCCTTCCGCGACCGCTCCCGTGATTTCCGGCGCTTGGGGGGCTTCTCCTCCACGCTTATCCCGATACCGCCGACGACATCGCTGATGAGGTTGAAGAGGACGGACATCAGCACGTTGGCGAAGGTGCCCACCACGACCAGGACGCCACCGCCGATGATGGACGAGCGGAGGATCTGATCGGCCTTGAACTCGAACCGTTCGGAGGCGATGAGCTCGCCGACGAAGCTCTCGATGTTGCCCCGCACCCCGGTGGCCGTGGCGACCGACCACAGGACGACGCCGGCCACGAGCACGACGAAGTACGTGCTCAGGTAGAGCAGCGCCGAGAACTTCAGAACCGTCCACGGATCGACTCGGCGGATGATCAGACGGCTGCGCCGTCCCTGCGGCATTCCCTCTCCTTTGGGCGCCGGCCCTTGCTCGGCCGATCACCCCGCTCAGAGGGCCGCCTCGGGCCCTGCACCAGGGCAGACTACCCGTCGAGCCTCCCGGCCGAACCCGCGCGCCCTCCTCCGCGCCTCCTAAGGGCGCCCTCAGCACACTTCGAAATGGATGGGATCGCTCTCGGGGTGGGGCTGGCACAGGCCGGCCCGCCCGGCCACCGACAGCAACCGCGGCACGAAGGCGGACGGGACATCGACCGCCAGTCCCCGCTCGTGCATCGACGAGCCCGGCGGCGCCACCGGGAACGGGTTGGCGTGGCGACCGGCGTACAGCGCGGCCTGTTCCTCGCTCGATCGGAACCCCGAAGTGATGGGAACGGGCTCGCCCAGCAGCTGCTCGGCCCGGGCCAGAGCGGCGGTCATGGCCGAAGCCAGACCGGAGCTGCTGCCGGCCGCACCGGCCCCGGATCCGCCGCGCCCTTCCAGCCCCCTGCGGCGGGCTCTGGCCGACGCTTCGGCCGAGCCGAGTCGAACGACGACCCGGGTATCGCTCCCCATCACCTGGTAATCAAGGACGGTGGCCCCGTTGGCCGAGGCGACCTCCCGGGCCGCCTCCTCACCGTCGGCCACGCCGGCCAGAGCGGCGGCATCGGCTGCGGTACGGGCGCCGGCCCGGGCCACGCCCGCCTCCCCCAGCCGGCCGAGAAGCACCGACGTTCCTCCCGCAGCGACCATGGCCAAGGCCACCAGCGGCGTGACCGACCCTCGTTCCGTGCGCACCCGCGCCTCCTCCAACCGGAAAATGCTGGAGGGAAGCGGTGGCCGGAGGGGTCCGCCGACCGGCAGGGGGATGGTACCGCCGGCCGGTGCCGCGGAAAAGGCCTCTGCTCAGGTTTGGTGGGGCGGACGCGACGTGGGCGGGAACCTGGTCGAAGCGAACCGGCCCACTCTCGAGCCCAGCGTCGCCCCGTCCTCGCCCGAGAACCGGAAGTGGATGCCCCCGAGAATGCGGGCGTCGATGATCTGAGCGATGGCGGCCGACAGCCGGTCGTAGTGGCGGGTCTCGCCCGTCACGCGACTGTCGACGGTGATCGCCACCCGGTCGGTGCCGAAGAACATGGTGATCGCCGCCGCCACCGCCCCGCTGTGGCACGTGTGGGCCGCGGGATACTCGGGATGGTTCGGCGTGGGCAACAGCGACGTCCAGGTGGGGTCCGGGGCGGTCCGGTCGTTTCCATCGGTGCCCGCCCGGCGGATGGCGTGGATCGGCCGCCAGAACCGGTGCTCGTACTTGGCCGCGAAGCAGGCGATCATCCCGTCGCCGCCGCTGGCGTGGGCCATGGCCAGCAGGCGTGCGGCCTGGACCAGGGTCAGGTGATGCGTGTCGATGAGGCGGTGCAAGGCACCGTTCCACTGGGCCACGCCGTGGTCGTTCCAGAAACGGGCGACCGCCGTCTCCTGGGGAGAGCGGACCGGGCTGTCGATCCGTCCGCGGGCCGCCACCTCGGCGAAGTCACGGGCATAGTGGGCACTCCTGAGCGGCGGCGGGCCGGGCAGGCGGAAGAGGTCGGCGCGGGGCAGAGTCAGGGGCTCGATCTCGCCCACGTGGGTTCCCACCGGCGGGAAGGGAGCGGTGGGTTCGAACACACCGGGTCCGGGAGGCGTCTGCCCATAGGGCACCCCGTCGTCCGTGCCATCGTCCGCGCGGAGGGCCAGGATGCCGGCGGCGACCTCCTCGCCGACGGCGATACCGCCCGCCCTGGCCGGTCCATCCGGGTAGGCGCTCACGTACCCGGCGTAGGTGGCGTCGAGATCGGGTTGTAGCTCGGGCAAGAGGCCGATGAGCACCCGGTGGGCGGCGGTCGCCGTCGCCACTTCGGCCGACGCGCCCGGGGGCACCGCCGGCCTGATGGCGTAGGGCCGGGCACCGCCCTCTACGGCCACCACCGCGTCGTAGATCGCCACGTGGACGATGCCCATGAGCACGGCCGCATCGCCCGGGAAGAACCCCGCCATTCCGACGATGGCCCGCTGGGCGTTGAAGCTCCAATCCACAACGGCCTTGGGCGACGGTTGATCCCCTGCCGCCGGGCTCGAAACAGCCAACGCCGGCGTCAGTACCGCCGCGACCAGGACGAGTGTTGCCAGCCTCTTCTTCACGATGGTCCGCCTCCCTGGGCGCGGCCGCCCGCCCGACTACCGAAACCTTGTCGCGACGGACATAAGTCCGCAAGGGTGCTAGCACCATTCTCCCGGCCGTCGTGGGCGTCGGTCTCTCGGGACGGGAAAACATGCCCCTTGACATCTCCTCTCGTACGCGGTACGAACGGCTGGTCGAGCGCACGTAACACCCTCACGGCGGGAGGATGGCGATGGCAGGCATCGAGGAAGTCACCATCGAGCACCGGCGCGGCCGCATCACCACCACGGCGGATGTGGACATCGGTCCCGTGCCCGTGACGGTAAGCAGAGATGGCCCGCTGCTGTCGATGGCGGCCAAGCGATCGATGACCGCCCGCCGTTTCGCCCTGCTCGTGGCGACCGACGAATTCGACGAAGCGCGCCTGCAGAAGCTGAAGGCGGCGCCGGCGGCCAGCGTGGCCAACCTGGCGACGGTCCTGCGCAAAGAACAGATCGGCAACTTCAACGCGCGATTGGTGCGGAACGAGCCGCGGTCGACCGTATCCGCCCAGATCGAGCGATTCCTCTCCGAGCGGACATCCGAAGATGTGGTCCTGCTCTACTTATCGGGGGTGTCCGTCCACGATGGCGGCCGCCTCTTCTTGGCCGTCACCGACACGAGACTTCGATCGCTCGCATCCACAGCCATAGACGCCGCTGAGCTCGACCGCCACCTGCGGCGGTGCCCGGCCAAGCGGGTCGTCGTCATTCTCGACGTCCGCCACACGCCGCGGGTCCTGGCCAAGCCCGGGACGCCGGCGGAGTACGAACAGCACCTGTCAACCAAGGACAGGGCGATCCTCGCGTTCTCACCCGTCCTGCGCCCGGCGCGCAAGGGCGGACCGGAAGCGACTGCCGACCCTCTGATCAGGTTCATCCTGCCGGGCCTTCGTAAGGGCGACGCCGATCTCAGAGGAGACGGCGTGGTGACGGTGGACGACCTCTTCGACTACGTCAGCAACGAAACGGAAACCATGGCCGGGGAGGCACCGATGGTCCTCAGCCTGGGCCACGGAAAGCGGCTGGCCATCGCCTGGAGCAACAAGTCCTCCTCGGTCAACCGCCTGAAGCTGCGACCGCCTAGGTGGCCCGAGGCGGCCGAGACTCCGAGCCCGCCGCCATCGACGCTCAGCCCACCTCCGCCACCTCCGCCCTCTACGCCGCCACCTGTCGCGGCGCCGCCGCCGCCCACGCCCCCACCGCCACCCACGCCCCCGCCTGCGTCGGCGCGGACCCCGAGCCCAGCTGTGCCCACGACGAGAGCACCGGTGTCGACCACAGCCCGGGTGATGGCGGCGGTGACCACCGTGGCCGTGATCGCCGTGGGAGCCATCGTCGGTCGTGCCCTGCTCGGGGGCGACGACGACCCCCCTTCGAACCCTGACCTCGACTCGCTGGTGCTCCAGCCCGCTCCGCCGCGCTACGAACGAGTCACCGATATCTCCCGGCGCAACGGTTGCGAGCAGGCCGCAGCGTCGGGGAGCTCCTTTTCACCCTCGGATCGAGCGGCGCTGGCCCAAGGCGTTGAGGCATGCCGGGCGGTGGTCTACCGACGGGAAACCGAGGATGCGTACAGCGAGATCTTCTCGGCGGCAATGTTGGTGCCGGACGCAGCCAACGCCGCGCAGGCGGTCACGGCTCGCACCCAGGCGCTACAAAACGTCGCCCGGTGCACCGAGGACGGCGAACCCTTCCCGCCGTCTCAGATGGAGGAATTCCCGCTGTCGTTGGGTGACGCAGCGACGGGGCTGAGATTCACGTGCGAGTCGCGCGGTGAGCAGCTGGTGGTCGTGTTCTACGTGTGGAGGGTCGGCGATGTGGTGCAGGAACTGGGCACCCCTCTGTTCGACCTCAGCGAGCGGGACGTCCTGGCTATGGCCCAGAGGATGGAGGCGGCCGCCGTCGACCGGAGGGGTTAGTCGTCGGTGCTGAGAACGGGCGCCACGCCGGCCACGATCTGGCCCTCGTCGAGGTTCATAATGCGGACGCCGGTCGCGTCCCGGCCCTGGGAGGAGATCTCCCGGACGGGGAGGCGGATCGTCGTGCCACCCGACGACATGAGGAAGACCTCGTCGTCGAGGCCGGCCATGAAGGCGGCGACCACGTAGCCCCGTCGCGCCGACAGCTTGATGCCCTTCACGCCCATGGTGCCCCGGCCCTTGCGGGGGAACCGTTCCACCTTGGTGCGCTTGCCGAAGCCGGCGTCGGTGACCATGAGGATGTCGGCGTCGGGACGGGGGACGTCGCACGACACCACTTCGTCGTCCCCCCGCAGGCGCATGCCGATAACGCCCTGGGCCGCCCGCCCGCTCGAGCGCACCTCCTCCTCGGAGAAGCGGATGGTGGTGCCGGCCCGGCTGACCATGAAGATGTCGTCCTGCCCGCTGGTCTGGATGACGCGCACCAGCTCGTCACCGTCCTTGAGGTTGATGGCGATGAGGCCGGTGCGCAGCGACGAGTCGTACTCGGTGAAGCGGGTCTTCTTGACCATGCCCTTCTTGGTGGCGAAGAACAGGAAGCGGCTGGTCTCGTAGTCGCGGGTGTCGATGACGGCCTGGATGCGCTCGTCGGGGGCCAGGGGCAGGAGGTTGACGATGTTCGTTCCCCGGGCCGTGCGCTCCTTCATGGGGATCTCGTGGGCCCGTAGCCGGTAGACCCGGCCTCGGTTGGAGAAGAAAAGCAGGTAGGCGTGGGCCGTGGTGGTGAGCAGCCAGGTGACGTAGTCGTTGTCGCGGAGCTTGGCGCCCGAGACCCCGCGCCCGCCACGCCCTTGGGTGCGGAAGGCGTCGGACGAAACGGTCTTGATGTAGCCGTTCTTGGTGAGGGTGACGACCAGCTCCTCGTCCTCGATGAGGTCAAGGGTGTCGAGGTCGCCGGCGTCGAAGGAGATCTCGGCCCGGCGGGGCTGAGCGTGCTTGGCCCGGGTCTCCCCCAGCTCGCTCTTGATGACGCCCCGCAGCTCGACGGGGTCACCGAGGATGGACTCGAGGGCGGCGATGGTCTCCCGCAGCTTGGCCATCTCGGCGTCGAGCTCGGCCCGGCCCAGCCGGGTCAGGCGCGACAGGGTGGTGTCGAGGATGTGCTCGGCCTGCTCCTCCGAGAACTCGAAGGGCGGGGCCATCAGGCGGCGGCGGGCGTCGCCCTTGTCGTCCGAAGCCCGAATGGTGGCGATGACCTCGTCGATCATGGACAGGGCCTTGAGGAGGCCCTCGACGATGTGGGCCCGCTTGCGGGCCTTGTCCAGGCGGTACTGCGAGCGGCGGGTGACGACCTCGACCTGGTGGTCGACGTAGGCCTTGATCAGCTGGGCCAGGTTGAGGGTGCGGGGCACGCCGTCCACCAAGGCCACGCAGTTCACCGGGAAGTTGGTCTGCAGGGGTGTGTGCTTGTACAGGTTGTTGAGGACCACGTTGGCCGCGGCGTCGCGCTTGAGGTAGACGACGAGCTTGGTGTCCTCACCCGCGGACAGGTTCTTGACGTCGCGGATGCCCTCGATCTGGCGGTTGTCGACCAGCTCGGCGATCTTGGTGGCGACGGTGTTGACGCTCACCTGGTAGGGCAGCTGGGTGACGACGATCTCGTCGGTCGTGCGCCCCTCGACGATCTCGGCCCGGGCCCGCATCTTGATCGAGCCCCGGCCCGTGCGGAAGGCGTCCATGATCCCCGCCCGTCCGAGGATGTAACCCCCGGTCGGGAAGTCGGGGCCCTTGACGAAGGCCATCAGCTCGTCGGGCGTGGCTTCGGGGTTGTCGATGACGTGGAGCACGGCGTCGATCACCTCGCCCAGGTTGTGGGGCGGGATGTTGGTGGCCATCCCCACGGCGATGCCCTGGCTGCCGTTGACGAGCAGGTTGGGGAAGCGGGCGGGCAGGACGGTGGGCTCGTGGAACTCACCCGAGTAGTTGTCGACGAAGTCGACGGTGTCCTCGTCCATCCCGGCCATGATCTGCATGGCCAGGGGCGACAACCGGCATTCGGTGTTGTGGTTCACGAAGCCGTTGGCGATGAAGGAGTGGCAGTCGCTGTCAACCCGGATGGAGTAGACCGGTTGGATACCGGCCGGCTCCACCGAGCCGACCTTGGCGTAGTAATACCCCGACTCCACGAGGGGCCGGACGACGGCCTTGACCTCGTCCTCGCTGATACCCGCTTCGCGTTCCGAACGGACGTAGTCGGCGACGAAGGGAGCGTCTGGTGCGCAGAAATCCGTGTTTTCGACGGGTTCCTGCACAGTCACGACCAGATCGCCGGGCTTGATCTCCCCCAGTAGGCGCCACAGCAGGAGGGGGACGCCGGCTACCTGCTCGAGGCACAAGAGGGGGTGGTTGTGCGTGCCTGTGATCTCGTATCCATCGGCCGTGCGCAGGCAAAGAGTCGGGTGGGAGCCACTGTGGAAGAGCTTGGTAGCCAGAACCGGGTTGCCGAACTTGTCGAGCACCTTGACGGCGATGTCCACTTCGGAGTCGGGCTCGACCGGTGCCAGCTCAGCGATCGGCAGGGTGCCGTCGACCGTCCGAACCAAGGTGTCGCCGGTGACGCAGTATCGCTCGGCGGCTGGTTCGAAGTCGGGTGAGCCGTAGTTGCCGTGGAAGTCGATCAGGGGGTGGCGGAGGCTGAACGGCTGGGCCATACGGACGAGGGCGTCATAGATGGCCTGGCTGCCGTGGGGGTGGTAGTTGGCCATGACGTGGCCGGTGACGCGGGCGCACTTGACGTGGGGGCGGTCGGGGCGGAACCCCTGGTCGAACATGTCCCACAGGATCCGGCGGTGGACGGGCTTGAGGCCGTCGCGAACGTCGGGCAGAGCGCGGGAGGTGATGACCGAAAGGGCGTAGACCAGGAAGGACTGCTCCATCTCCTCCTGGAGCTCGATGGGCTCGACCGTCCCGAACTGCAGCGGCGGCTGATCAGTCATATCGCACTCACTCGCTTCGCTCGGTCGGACTCAGACGTCTCAGATGTCAAGGAAGCGGACGTCTTTGGCATTCGTCTGGATGAAGTGCTTGCGCAGGTCGACGTCATCGCCCATCAGCACTGACAACACCTCGTCGGCCAGGGCCGCCTGCTCGACCGACACCTGGAGCAGCGTGCGGCGGTTCTTGTCCATGGTCGTGTCCTTCAGCTCGCCGAAGTCCATCTCGCCGAGGCCCTTCAGGCGACCGAACTCGGCCTTGTGGTTCGGGTGCGCGGCCATGAACCGGTCTTTGGCCGTGTCGTCCTTGAGGTAGATCTTCTCCTTGCCCACGAGGGTGGAGTACAGCGGTGGCTGGGCGATGTACACGTAGCCCTGCTCGACCATGTCCTTCATCTGCCGGAAGAAGAACGTGAGCAGCAGGGTGCGGATGTGGTTGCCGTCGACGTCGGCGTCGGCCAGCACGATCACCTTGTGGTAGCGGATCTTGGCGACGTCGAACTCCTCGCCGATCCCGGCCCCGATGGCCGACACGAGCGACTGGACCTCGAGGTTCTTGAGCATCTTGTCGATGCGGGCCCGCTCGACGTTGAGGATCTTGCCCCGGATGGGGAGGATGGCCTGGGTGACAGGGTCTCGGGCGTTGATGGCCGAACCGCCGGCCGAGTTGCCCTCGACGATGAACAGCTCCGACTCCTCGGGGTTCTTGGAGGAGCAGTCGGCGAGCTTGCCGGGAAGGCCGGCACCCTCGAGAAGGGTCTTTCGACGGATGACGTCGCGCGCCTGGCGGGCCGCCAGCCGGGCCCGAGCCGCCTGGATGGATTTGTTGACGACCTGACGGGCCTCGGTGGGGTGCTCCTCCAGCCAGTCGCCCAGCTTCTCGTTGGTCACCCTCTCGACGAGGGAACGGATGGAGACGTTGCCCAGCTTGGCCTTGGTCTGACCCTCGAACTGGGGGTCGCGAAGCTTCACGCTGACGATGGCGGTCAGACCCTCGCGGATGTCCTCGCCCAGCAGGTTGGGATCCTTCTCCTTGAGTAGGTTCTTGGCCCGGGCGTACTTGTTGACCGCGTTGGTGAGGGCCTTCTTGAAGCCCTCCTCGTGCATGCCGCCCTCGATGGTGGCGATGCCGTTGGCGAAGGAGTGGATGCCCTCGTGGTAACCGGTGTTCCACTGGTAGGCGACTTCGACCTCTTGGTCGTCCTCGGCCGACTCGAACTGCCCGACCCGCTTGAACAACGCCTCCTTGGCGTGGTTCAGGTGGCGCACGAAGTCGACGATTCCGCCCTGGTAGCGGAACGTCTGCTGTTGCTCGTGCTCGGGCCGCTCGTCGGAGAAGCGGATCTCCAGCCCCTTGTTGAGGAAGGCGTAGATCTGCAGCCGCTCGAGGATGGTCTGGGCCCGGAACTCGGTGCCCTCGGAGTGGAAGATGGCGGGATCGGGCCAGAACGTAACGGTGGTGCCGGTGCGGTTGCGGGGGGCCCGCCCGGTGACTTCCAGACGACCCTGGGGCTTGCCGCCGTTCTCGAACACCACGCGGTGGCGGTTGCCGTTGCGATCGATGTCCAGCTCGAGGCGCTTGGACAGGGCGTTCACCACCGAGACGCCCACTCCGTGGAGACCACCGGAGACCTTGTAGCCGCTCCCGCCGAACTTCCCGCCCGCGTTCAGGCGGGTGAAGGCGATCTCGGCGCCCGAGAGCCGGGGGAATTTGGGATGGGGGTCGGTGGGAACACCACGCCCGTCGTCGGACACCCGGCAGCCACCGTCGGCCATAAGGGTGACGTCGATCCGGGTGCAGTGGCCGGCCATGGCCTCGTCGACGGAGTTGTCGACGACCTCGTAGACCAGATGGTGGAGCCCGTTGAGCCCGGTCGACCCGATGTACATCCCGGGTCGCTTGCGGACGTGCTCCAGTCCTTCGAGAACTGTGATGTCCTTCGCCCCGTAGGACGTGGCAGCCTGCTGAGCCAACTAGGTAAGCACCCTCACGAGAGCGTCGCGACGCTCCCGAACGGGAGGTCGCAGGGCGGCGACGGGGGTCGTCAGCCGCTGGCACCAGGATACCAGCCGGGGGGTTATCGGGGTCGGACCGTGACCCGCACGCGGCGGACCACGTCGACCCCCGAAACCTCACCGATGCGACGGAGCAGATCCTTTTCCAGATAGATGAGTTGCGTGGCCCAACCGGGCTGGTCGACACCCACGGCCAGCACGCCGTCGGAGACGGAGACGGGCCAGGAGTGAGCGGCCACGTGAGGGCCCACGATGTCCTCCCACTTGCCGAAGATGGCGGCTAGGACCGAGGCCTCGGGCCCGCCGATGGAGCGGGTGACCCGGTTCAGCGAGTCACCCAGCGGGCGGGGTCCCCCGGCCGGATCATGGCCCGGGAGAGGCTTCCAGGTCATGAGTCTTGGATGCGGCCGTCTTGGATGCGGACGACCCGGTGGGGGGTGGCGGCCTCGGGGATCTCGCCCGTCGTGGTCAGGACCGACTGTCCTTCGGGCAGGTGGTCGAGAAGGGCCTGGCTGCGGCCGGAGTCGAGCTCCGAAAACACATCGTCCAGGAGAAGCAAGGGCGGCTCCCCCACCAGTTCCGTCACCACGTCGTGGGCCGCCAGCCTCAGGGCGAGGGCCAGGGATCGCTGCTCGCCCTGCGAGGCGTGGGTGCGGGCGGGCATGCCCCTGATCGACAGGGCCAGCTCGTCCCGGTGCGGGCCCACCAGGCTCACCCCTCTCCGGAGCTCCTCGCGCCGGGCCTTGTGGAGGACGGCGGCCAGGCCGTGCTCCCGCCACGGCGCCTCGTAGGCCATGGTGGCAGCGGTGGAGTCTCCGCCGGCGATGGCGGCGTAAGCCTTACCCAGGGCGGGCTCGAGCCGGGCCACCAGATCGGACCGGGCCGTGCCTACTGCCTCCCCCGTCTCCACCAGGCGGGCGTCCCACACGTCCAAAGTGGACGCGATGTCGTCGGAGAGGCGCCCTCCGGCTTGAGCGAGAAGGGCGTTGCGCTGGCGCACCACCCGCTCGTAGTCGCGGCGGGTCGCCTCGTTGCGAGGATGCAGGGCGGAGAGGGTGTCGTCGAGATAGCGGCGTCGGCCGGTGGGCCCGGCCTTGACCAGGGCCAAGTCGTCGGGCGAGAACACGCTGACCCGCAGGGTGGCGGTGATGTCGGCCGAGCGCCGCAGGGGCTGACGGTTGACGGTGATGCGGCCCCGTCCCGTGGGCTTGATCTCGGCCTCGATGAGTAGGGCCCTCCCGGCCCGGTCGCCCTCGCCCCGCACGACAGCCTGGGGGGCACCGGCCCGCACCAGAGCGTCCTGGCCGGCGCCCCGGAAGGACGAGAGGGTGGTCAGATAGGCGATGGCTTCCAGGAGGTTGGTCTTGCCCGCCCCGTTGTCACCCACGATCACGACCAGACCGGAGGGAAGGGCCAGCTCCGCGGCCGCGTAGTTACGGAAATCGGAGATCCATAGATGGTCGAGCCGCACTCAAGCCCCCCAGGCCTGTGGGTACGGGCGGTTCAGGAAACCCGGACGGGCATCAGCAGATACACGAAGTCGGTGCCCTCCGTGGGACGGACGGTGGCGGGTTTGAGAGCGTCGAGCGTCTCCAGCACCACTTCGTCGCCCGGGCAGGCCTCCACGCCGTCGATGAGGAACTCGGGATTGAAGGCAACCACCATGTCCGCTCCCTCGTACTTGGCCTCGACGTCCTCCCGGGCCTGCCCGACGTCCTGTGTGATGGCCGTCAACTCGACCGACTCCGAACGCAGGGCCATGCGAATCGGGGCGGCGTCTCGAGCCAGGAGCTTGACCCGGCGGACGGCGTCGAGAAGGGGGGCCTTGGTGATCGACAACCGGTTCGGATAGTGCTGGGGGATGAGCTGGCGGTAGTTGGGGAAGTCGCCCTCGAGGAGGCGGGTGGTCAGGCGCACGCCGCCCACGGCGAAGCTGGCCTCGTCGGCCCCCAACCTGAGCTCGACCTGCTCGGCGCTGCCCAGGACCCGGGCCAGCTCTCCCAGGGCCCGGGACGGCACCAACACGTGCTGGCCCTCACCTAAGAAGCTGGTGCCGGGAAGATCGCGCAGCGCCAGGCGGTAGGAGTCGGTGGACACCAGCCGCAGACCCCCCGCCTCGGCCTCGAACAACACCCCGGTGAGGATCGGTCGGGCGTCGTCCTTGCTCGCCGCGGGCACCACCTGGTGTAGGGCGCCGACGAGGGCGGCGGCGTCGAGGGTGACGACCTCGCCCGTCACCTGGGGCAGCCGGAGGAACTCTTCGGCCGGAAGGAGCCGGACCGCAAACTGCGAGCGTCCCGACGAGATGCTCGCTTCGCTGCCCTCGGCCGAAACCATCACCGCTCCGGGCTCGAGGGCCCGCACGATGTCGGTGGCCAGCCGGGCGGGAACTACACAGACGCCCGGCTCGTGTCCGACCACCTCGATCTCCACCTGGACGGTCAGATCGAGATCGCTCCCGGCCAGGTGCAGGCGGTTGTCAGCGACTTCCATGCGGATGCCGGAGAGAGCAGGGAGAGCTCCACCCCTGGTGGCCGCCGCTCGGGCGGCGGTGCCGATGGCATCCAGTAACGCTTCTCGTTCGGCTCGAAACCTCAAGTCAAAGACCTCGTGTCCTGAGTGCGCGGTCGGTGCGCTCTACCTTCATCACTAGTTAGAAGTAACAAAGGAAGAAAGGTAGTAGGCCCTGTGGATTGTGGACGACCGGCGATCGGTGCTGGTCGTCGGGGGTGCCGGCTCGGACGCGATATCCCGAATTTCGCGGCTGTGATTTCGTGGAGGCGCGGGCCGGGCGCGGAAGGCACCGCCGCGTCCCCAGGTTTCCGGGCGTGGTGAACAGGGTCATCCACCGGCGCGGATGCGATGGATGAGGGCCGTCACCTGGTCGTAGGTGGGCCGCCGCTCCTTCATCAACTTTCCCACCTTGTCGACGGCGTGCATGACCGTGGTGTGGTCGCGATTGCCGAATACCCGACCAATGGCCGGGTAGCTGTAGTCGGTGAGCTCCCGGAACACGAACATGCCGACCTGGCGGGCCTGCACCAAGGGCCGGCTCCTGCTCTTGCCGCACAGCTCCTCGATCGGGTGCCCATACATCTCGGATGTGGCCTCGAGGATCATGTTCGGTGTGATGCGCCTGCTCTCCCCGCCTCCGATGAGCTGACCCAGAACCTGCTCGGCCACCGGGGTGGAAAGCGTGACCTGGTTCAGGCTGGCGAAGGCCGAGACGCGCAGGAGGGCCCCCTCCAGCTCGCGGATGTTCTCGGTGATGTGGGTGGCGATGTACTCCAGGACCCCGTCGGGGATGGTGATGGGCTCCCCTTCGGCCCGTTTGCGCAGGATGGCGAGGCGGGTCTCGAGGTCGGGTGGGTGGACGTCGGTGATCAGTCCGCCGGCGAAACGGCTCTTGAGGCGCTCTTCGAGGGTGCCGATGGCGTGGGGCGCCCGGTCCGAGGAGATCACGATCTGCCGTCCGGCGCTGTGGAGGTGCTCGAAGGTGTGGAAGAACTCCTCCTGGAACCGCTCCTTGTTCTCGATGAACTGCACGTCGTCGATGAGGAGGACGTGGCAATCGCGGTAGCGACGCTTGAAGGCGGTCATGGCGTTGGTGCGGATGGCGTCGACGAACTCGTTGAGGAACTTCTCGGTGGTGACGTAGCGGACGAGCATGGCCGGGTACTGCTGGCGCACGTAGTGGGCGATGGCATGGAGCAGGTGGGTCTTACCCAGGCCGGTGTGGCCGTAGATGAACAGCGGGTTGTAGGACCTGGCCGGCTGCTCGGCCACGGCTAGGGCCGCGGCGTGGGCGAAGCGGTTGGAGCCTCCGATGACGAAGTCGTCGAAGGTGAACTTGGAATTGAGGGGGGTTTCCTCCTCGGCGCTGGGAGACGCAGCGCCGGTCGAGGACGTGGCTTGGGTCGGCGCGGGCATAGACGATCCGATCGGGACAGGGTCGGTGGAAAAGGGGTCGGGAGCGGTGCCGGGCCCGGACCGAGGTTCGGGCTTTGGTTCGTCGTCGGCAGGCGCGGCGTCGGTACTCACTTCGAGCACGACTTCGTGGGGGTGGCCCGTGTGCTCGGTGAGAACCTGCTCGAGCTTGTCCAGGTAGCGGGTCTCGATCCGCTCCTTGACCAGGGCGCTGGGGACGCTCATCAACAGCCGGTTGCCGTCGAGAGCCTTGGGTCGAGCCGAGGCCAGCCACGTGTTCCAGATGCTGTCGGGAAACTGGTCGCGGAGCCGGCTGATGCATGCGGCCCAAAGGTGATCTGCCCCTGCCACCGCCGACCCCTCCCTGTTCCCGTCCACTACTTATCCACAGCTGTGGACAGCGTGTGACGACGTCTCGGTTGCGGCAGTTCGCGCACTAGTGCGCAACAGGGTCAGGGAAGTGGGGGACCCCGACCCGGAGCCGCTACTTCCCCGGGCGTCCTTGGACCGTACCACCCGAACCCCTTTGCCACACAAGGGGAAATGGGGATTTGGGCCCGAACGAGGGTGACTGCTCCGGGACGGGCCGGGGAGCGCCTAAGCTGGCGCACGACCTTGAGTCCCTCGGTCGGCCGCCGTCGCCGAAGAGGACCAGGCCACCCCGAGGAGGCCATGGGTGAAGCGCCCGTTTCAGCCGAACAACCGCAAGCGAGCCCGCCGCCACGGGTTCCGGCATCGAATGTCGACCAAGGCGGGGCGGGCCATCCTGTCCGCCCGTCGTCAGAAGGGTCGCCACAAGCTGTCGGCCTGACCTCAGGGGTTCGTTCGCCCCGCCCCGTGGGGGGCCGCACCGCCTTCGCCGACCTGCAGCGACGGGGCCGCCGGGTGCGTCGGGGGACGATCACGGTAACGTGGTTGGCTGGTGATCCCGCCGAGCCGCCGAGGGTGGCCTACGCCGTGGGCCGGCGGGCCGGAAATGCAGTGACCCGCAACCGAATTCGGCGTCGGCTGCGGGCGGTCGTCCGGGAGGCCGGGTCCGAGCTGGCGCCCGGTGCCTACCTCATCGGCGCCGGCGCCGAGGCCGCAAGCCTGTCCTACGGAGAGCTGAGAGCAACAGTGAACCAAGCCCTGCGAACGGTGGTCCGTTGACCATGGGCGCTGTCCCCGAATCTTTCGCCGGACCGCCCTCCGTGGTCACACGAACGCTCTTAGCGGTGATTTCGTGGTACCAGGCCGCTCGGGCGGGTCGCGCCTCCCCCTGCCGCTACTGGCCGACCTGTTCGGAGTACGCCCGGGAGGCGATCGAGGCCCACGGACCGGTGCGGGGGGTCTGGCTGGCAAGCCGGCGCCTGGC
>JBHENM010000085.1:0-33483 GCA_046262035.1 Acidimicrobiales bacterium
GCCCTTTCGCGCCGCGGCGTGTTCCAGTAGGGAGACTTGCACTTCGGGCACACCTTCGGGTCTGGCCCGCCCTGCTCCCTCGGTAGCCACTCATGGCTGCACCGCTCGCACCGCCATCCCCACATCGTCAGCTTCACCTTCGCCATACCCGTCAGTATCTACCCTTTGGTATATACCGTCAAGGGACCTACCCGTAGGTATGGTCATTTGTGTACCTCTGCGATATATTACTTGTAGGTACACAACCGAAGGACGGACATGGAAACGACGAGGGAAATCCGGGCGCTCACGATTGCAGCGACGACGATGCTGCGTCCCGGCCAGGGCGGGTGGTCGGTCCCGTCGCAGTCCGGTGGTCTGCCCTACAAGGTCGACCCGATTACCCGCTTCTGCACCTGTGCCGACCACGGAACGCGCGGGATCGCCTGCAAGCACATCCTCGCCGTTGAGTTCACGATCCGCCGGGAGAAGGGCAAGGGCGGGGTGTACCGGGTGACCGAGGAGAAGGTCAAGGTCACCTACACCCAGCAGTGGAGCGCCTACAACGCCGCGCAGTGCGAGGAGAAGGACTGGTTCGTGCAACTGCTAGCCGACCTGTGCTCGGGCGTGGTGCAGCCGCCCTCGGGCATCAACGGCGGTCGGCCCCGGCTGCCGCTGTCGGACATGACCTTCGCCTGCACCTACAAGGTCTACAGCCGGTTCTCCTCCCGACGGTTCACCAGCGACCTGCGGGCCGCTCAGGAACAGGGCCTCATCTCCCGCGTGCCGCACTTCAACAGCGTGAGCCACCACATGTCCAGCCCGGCCTCGACGCCGGTGCTCAAGGAACTGATCACCCTGTCGAGCCTGCCCTTGAAGGCGGTCGAAACAGACTTCGCCGTCGACTCCTCGGGGTTCTCCACCAGCCGGTTCGTGAAGTGGTTCAACAAGAAGTACGGCAAGGAGGTCGACAACCGGGAGTGGGTGAAGGTCCACCTGATGTGCGGCGTCAAGACCAACGTCGTGACCAGCGCCGAAGTGACCGGGTGGGCCGCGGCCGACACGAACTTCTTCCGGCCCCTGCTGGACGCCACCGCGGCCAACTTCGCCATCTCGGAGGTGTCGGCCGACAAGGCGTACCTGAGTCACGACAACGCCACCGCGGTCGAGAAGGTGGGAGCGACCCCGTTCGTGCCGTTCAAGAGCAACACCGTGGCTGTCAGCCCGTCCGAAGACTCGGCGTGGGCACGCATGTATCACCGGTTCGCCTATGACCGCGAGGCGTTCCTACGGAGCTATCACAAGCGGTCGAACGTGGAAACGACGTTTTCCATGATCAAGGGGAAGTTCGGTGATGCAGTGCTGTCCAAGAGCGACACGGGCCAGATGAACGAGGTGTTGGCGAAGGTGCTGGCTCACAACATCTGCGTCGTCATCGGGGCGATCCACGAACTCGGAATCGAACTGCCGTTCGGAAGCGCGGCCTAACGGCGGACGCGACGAAGCCCCCCGCCGGGACTCTCGATCGACTACCCTGTCTGCACGACCAAGCGCAGATCGGAGGTGATGCCTATGAGAGTCCTTACAGAGGACCCATCGCTGTAGGCGGATCGGGGGGCCGGTGTTGGAGCACTGGCCTCCCTTCCGCTTTTGACCCCCGGCAGCTCGATCGGAACGAGCACTTCCCTTGCGAAGGAAGATGGTGCAGGTTCGAATCCTGTCCGGGGGACTCTTAGTACTCCTGTCAAGTGGCTCGCTGCCGCAACCGACCTTCGCAGGTCGCATTAGCAGGTTGTGTGTATCGTACACGGAAATCGACCTTGGGCCATAGCGCACTATGGTTTGATGACGCGAACTTCCTGCTCAGAGCACCTGCTGCTGGCTGCACAAAAACTCCGAACCCTGCACAACAAGCCTTCCTCGAACCGGGGTTACGGTGCAAGGCTGGAAGACCCGAGAAAGGCGCATTCGCCGGACCAAAGAGGAGCTGGAGGAAGGCCAGCGACGGCCCTGCTGCTGGCCAGGGTGCAAGCACCGCGAGCGCGGAGCAGATAGAAGTCCGCACGCGCCAGGCGTCCCAGAACCGTCCGCTATCGCTCTGGCTACGTGTCCCAGAACGAGACGGCTCTGGGTGCGCTCCCGACGGGCGCTAAGTGTCCCCGAACGCGCGTCCCGAACGTGAGGCGGGCTGCGCCCGGCCGAGTAGCGAATGTGCCGTTGGGGGCGCAGGCAGTAACGACACCCGGCCCATCGCGTCTCTCGGTGAGGATGTGCTTCCGTTCCTAGCCGCCCGGGGTGGAGCGAGGCTCCGTCCGCACGATGTGACGAGTTGGTAACGGGAGAGGGGGGGTTGACGGCCTGGATCCAGTTGTCATACCGCTGGTCCGGCCTGCAACGCTATGACAGGTTCGCTGACCGGTCACAGTTCTGCAGGGACGGAAAGAAGATGATCAGTCAGCGACGCCGGGCGCGCAGGACGACGTCGGCGACGTGCGGGGTGTCGGGTGGCGGGTCGATGCGCGACTCGACCGCGTGAAGGTCGACCGTGAAGTCGTCGCTGACCAGCCGGATGAGGTCGTCGGCCGCGACGTAGTCCGCCGGGTCGAGGCCCTGCGACTTCATGTGCTGGCAGTGCTCGTCGTCGAGGTCGTGGTAGACGGCGAGCAGCAGCCCGCCAGGGCGCACCGTGCCGAGCAACCCCCGCACGGCGGTGTCACCGGCGGCCTTGGGCAGTGCCGGGTACTGCATCGAAACGAGGTCGAACGAGCCGGCCGGGAACGGTGTCTGCAGGACGTCCCCGCAGACCCACTCGACCGTGGCTCCGGCCAGCTCGGCAGCCTCGCGCGCCCGGCACACGGGGACATCGGAGATGTCGATCGCGGTGACCGTCCAGCCGCGCCGAGCGAGCCAGATCGCGTCCGCACCCTCGCCACAACCGACGTCGAGCGCCCGGCCCGGGGTGAGGTCGGCGACCTCGGCGACGAGCCGCCCGTTGGGTCGCCCGCTCCACATCGCTCCGTCGCGCTCGCTGTACCTCGTGTCCCACTCGGCGGCCTGCGCCGCCGCGCCGAACCGCTGCTCGTCGTGTTCGCGCTCGTGCATGGTCCGCACGGTAGACCGCCGCCCGATCGGCGACCGTCGCCCCCATGCCGTCGCGACGCGACGCTGAGCCGGGCCCTCGACCGGCCACCCGCCCAGCGGCCGGTACGGTGGCTGGATGCGGCTCGGGTTCGCGGCGCCCGTTTCCGGTTCGTGGGCGAGCCCCGCCAACTGCGTGGAGATCGCCAGCAAGGCCGAGGAGCTGGGCTACACGTCCTTGTGGACCTTCCAGCGGCTCTTGTCACCACTGGAGGGCGATAGCCCTGTGCTCCCGCCTCCCTACCACAGCGTTTACGACCCGCTGGCGACACTGGCCTACCTCGCGGGCCAGACGACGAGTGTGCGGCTCGGGGTCGCCATCGCCAACATGCCGTACTACTCGCCCCTGGTGCTGGCCAAGCTCCTCACCACCATCGACCATCTATCCGGCGGTCGGCTGGACGCGGGGCTGGGCCTCGGCTGGTCGCCTCCCGAGTTTGCGGCCGTCGGAGTACCCACGGCTCGGCGTGGTGCCCGCGCCGAGGACTACATCCGCTGCCTGAAGGCCATCTGGACGGACGAGATCGTTGAGTATGACGGTGACTTCTACCGAGTTCCCCGATCGAGGGTCGACCCGAAGCCCGTCCAGAAACCGCATCCCCCGCTCCTGCTCGGCGGGACGGCCGAGGTCGCCCTCCGGCGTGTCGGACGGGTTGCCGCCGGGTGGATCAGCAGCAGCCGCGCAGATCTGAGCACGATCGACGAGTCGGTCGCCGTCATCCGGACCGAGGCTGTGCGAGCGGGCCGCGATCCCGACGACCTCCGCTTCATCTGCCGCGGTGTGGTCAAGGTTCGTACGGGGGAGCGGGGGCCACTGGTCGGCTCCCTGAAAGAGATTGGCGCCGACCTAGGGGACCTGGCGGCGAAGGGGATCACGGAAACATTCATCGACCTCAACTTCGACCCCGAGATCGGCTCCCCGGACGCGGATCCTGCGGTCTCGATCCGTCGAGCGCACGAGGTTCTCGAGGCCCTGGCTCCGGGCTGATCGAGAATGACCGACGGCGCACAACCCGGGAGGCTGCAGGTGGACCTGAAACTCGAGCTCGTGCTGGTTCCCGTCACGGACGTTGACCGGGCCAAGGCCTTCTACACGGAGAAAGTCGGCTTCATCCTTGACGTCGACCACCAAGTCAGCGACGAGTTCCGCGTCGTCCAGATGACGCCACCGGGGTCGGCCTGCTCGATCACCATCGGGATCGGGATCACCAACGCGACCCCGGGTTCCGTCCGGGGCCTTCACCTGGTCGTGTCCGACATCGAAGCGGCGCGTGCCGAGCTGGTGGAACGGGGAGTGGACGTCAGCGACCTCAGACACTTCGGGTCGACCGGGTGGGAGCCAGGGCCGGATCCGGAACGCCGGACCTACCGCTCGTTCGCCGACTTCACCGACCCTGACGGCAACAGCTGGATCCTCCAGGAGGCGAGGCGGGGCGAGGCCGGGGCCTGAAACGAAGGAACCCAGCCCGAGCCTCACTACGCTCGGCCCCGGGATGAGGACCACTGGCCGACGTTCCGCGGCGCCCGTCACCCGCACCCACTTCCGCCTCCGGACGGCCGCGCTCGCCGCAGCCATGAGCGCCGTCGGCCTGGGTCTCGCCGCTGCGACACCGTTGCAGGCCGCCCCTGCGGATGCCGCACGCCCGATCGCCCTGGTACTGGTTCGCGACCTCACCTGGTCCACCGCCCCGTCGTCGCTCGACGGGTTCGCCCGGGCGAACCTCTCCATGCGCACAGCCGAAGCGGAGGCCGAACCCGCCGACGTGTACTTGAGCCTCGGCAAGGGAGGTCGCTCCGCCGCACTCGAGGATGGCGCCGGAGCCGGCCGCATCGAAGCCACGCCGGGCGGGGGGCTGCGGCTCGTCGACTGGCCGGCTTTGCAGAAACGCGACCGCGACCTGCACTTCGGCGGGACCCTGGGGTTGGTGGGGGAGACCCTGAAGAGCGGAGGTCGCCGGTGGGCGCTGGCCAGTGACGACAAGGACGCCGCCGCGGCGGCGGCGTCGGCCGACGGCATGGTCCCCAGGTCCTACCCGGGAACCGTGGACGGGATCGAGAGCGCGATGACGGCTGAGCTCGATGCGATCTTCGTCGCCATCCCCCGCTCCCAGCTCTCGACGACGCTGCGGGCTCTCGACGGGACGTGCACGTTGGTCGCCAGCGCTTCCACTCCCACCGGGAGCCGGCATCTCGGAGTCCTTGCCGTGTCGGCCGCGTGCGGGTTGGGCTCCGCCGGGCTGGCCTCACCATCGACGCACCACGCCCACCTCGTGACCTTGCCCGACGTCAGCCGCACCTTCCTGGAGATGGCGGGAATCCCTCGCCCGTCTTCCATCGGGGGCGCGGTCGTGACCCCGGCCGCGGCGGTCGACCGGGAGAACCTCGTGGAGCGCGACCGGCGGACCTGGACCGCCGACCGGTCCCGCACCGCGTTCGTCTGGCTGTTCGTAGTGCTCCACGCCCTCGGCGCTCTGATCGTGATCGTCTGGCGCAGGGCCCGGACGGTCGTTTGCTGCGCGCTACTGGCCATCCCCTCTGCCAGCCTGCTCATGATGCTCGTCCCGTGGTGGCGGGCGGGGGCGTGGCTCGGGCTTCTCCTGGGCGGCGCCGTTGCCGCCCTCATCGCCGTCGGTGGGGCAGTGCTCGTGAGACGTGACCCGGCCGTAGGGATCGCCGCCGTGGCCGCCTTCACCTCGGCCGTCGTGGCCGTCGACGCCCTCTTCGGCAGCCCGCTCCAGATCGACGCCCCGTTCGGCAACTCTCCCGTCGTAGCCGGGCGCTTCTACGGAGTGGGCAACATCGGTTCGGGATTCCTCGTCGCCGGTCTTCTTGTCGCCGGCGGCCTGGCCATCGACCGCTGGGGTCGTCGCGCTGTGCCGTGGGTCGGCGGAGCATTCGGGATGGGCGCGGTGGCCGGAGGGGCGCCGCAGTTCGGGGCCGACATCGGCGGCGTTCTGTTCGCGGTTCCCGCTTATGGCCTGCTGCTGCTGGGGGCTCGCCGCGCCCGGGTGACGGTCCGCCATGTCCTGCTGCTGGCCGGTGCCGCGGCCACCGTCGTGGCCCTGTTCGTGGCCGTCGACCTGGTGCGGGGGGCTGGATCGCAGACCCATCTCGCCCAGAGCGTCGGGGGCGATGGCTTGGGCGACGAGGTGATACGCAAAGCGAGCCGGGCGATCCAGACGGTCAAGGCGCCCATGGCCAACCTGGTGGTGATCGCCGCCGCCGGCCTGGTCTGGACGCGGTTCTCGCCGGGCCCCCGTTCCGCGCTGCGGTTCGCGTCCTACGCCGTGCTGGTGGCCGCCGTCGTCGGCTCTCTACTCAACGACTCCGGTGTGAACGTGGCGGCCGCGGTGGCCGCCGTGGCCTGGCCCGCCGGGGTTCTCGTGTCCTCCCGATCTGAGGAGGTCCGCCCCGCGGTGGACGGTGTCCTGGTATGACCGGGCCGTGAGCACGGAACACGGCGTGCGGCCGGCGCTGAGTGATCGCCGGTGGACCGTCCGGCTGGGGCTGGGTTTCGCTCTCGTCGCCCTCCTGCTTCACGTACCCGGGCTGGTGCGCCCCCTGTTCAACTCCGACGAGGCGAGCTTGGCCACCATGGCCATGGTCATCGAGCGGGGAGGCACGCTGTACCACGAAACCGCCGACCGGAAGCCGCCGGTCGTGCCGTACATCTACGCGCTGGTCTTCAGCGCCACGGGAGAGCGGGACATTCGTCCCGTGCGGGCCCTGGGCGCTCTGGCCCTGGCGGGTACGGCCCTCCTGCTGGCCTTCGAGGCAAAACGCAGGGCGGGTACCCGCGTCGCCGCCGTCGCCGCCGGAGGTTTCTTCCTGGCCGGTACGGCGGCCAATTTCCCGGCGGACTCCCAGGCCGCGGGCTTCGAGCTGTTCATGCTGCTGCCGATGACGGCCGCGGTTGTGGCCGCCGGACGAGGCAAGGCGGTGGTGGCCGGGCTCTGCCTGGCCCTCGCGTGCCTGTCCAAACAGACGGCGTTCGTGACCGCGGTGCCCGTCGCCCTGCTGCTCCTCCGGGGCTCTGGATGGCAGAGCGTGGCCCGCGCCGCCGTTGCCGCCGCCGGCCTTGTCGTCATCACCGCGTTCGTTTTCGGGCCCGCCGACTTCCTGCTGTGGACGGTGACGGGCAACGGCGGATACCTGGCCCTGAGGGGGTCACTGCTCGCCTCCATCTTCCGCGGGCTGGGGATGACTTTGGCCTTCGTGGTCCTCAATGCCGTGTTGATCTGGTGCTGCGTGGTCGCCGGGCGCCGGGGCAAGGTCGACTGGGACCTCTGGCTGTGGCTCGCGGGCGGGGCCGTCGCCGTCCTGGCCGGCTTCCGCTTCTTCGGGCACTACTACCTGCAGCTCGTCCCTCCCCTGGCCCTGATCGCCGCGTGTGGGCTCCCGGCGACCAGACGGGCGTGGAGGTGGGCCGCCGGTGGGGTGCTGGTCCCGGTACTGGGCATGTGGCTCTTCAGCTTCTTTCCGCCCAACGCCCGCGGGATCATCCCCTACCGGGACGTCGCCGATCGCACGCGCGCCCTGACCGTATCGTCCGACCGCATCTTCGTGTGGGGCGAGTACCCGGAGATCTATTGGGCTGCCAACCGCGAGCCGGCCACTCGCTTCATCCACACCGGCTTCCTCACCGGGAACTCGGGGGGCAGGGACGCCAACCTGGTGAGGCCGTCGGACGGGCTGCCGGGGGGATGGCGGCTCCTGGCCGCCGACCTCGCCGCCAACCCGCCCGACCTCATCGTCGACACCAGCAGGGCGTCGATCCGCAAGTCCGATCGACACCCCTTGGAGGAGACATTCCTGTGGGAGGACGTCGTTCGCGACTACCAGCTCGTCGAGGTCGTCGACGGGGTCAGGCTGTACCGACGGACGTCGTGAGCACGGGCCGCCCGAGGCGTCAGATCGCCTGGAGCTGGCCTCTGATCGCCCCCGGCCCGAAGCTGGGCGCGCTGTGGAGGTTGAGGTAGTACTGGGCGGGGTTGGCGGCAATGTTGTCAAGCAGGGCCTCGTTGTCCACCGTCACGCACTGCCTGAACTGCCCCGAACCCTGCTGCGTCGGGTTGGCGAAGGGGACCACGATGGGCCCGGACGCGGTCGTGGGGGCGAGGTGGATGTGGAGCCCGCTGATGGCGCCGTCGACGTTGGCGTACTGCAGGATCAGGCACAGCTGGTTCGTCTCGTCGTTGATGGTGATCACGGCGCGGCCGATGGCGTCCGGGTCGCCCGGTCCGGGGCGTTCGGCGGCGCCGGTGAGGACGGTGTACAACCGGGCGTCGGCCGCTCCCGCCGGTGAGACCGCCCCGAGCACGCTCAGAATCATCAGGCACGCGACCACGGCAATGCGACGAGTCATATGTCCACCTCCCGCTCGTTGGCTACGAGCAAAGCCTAGACGTCGCCGGATACGGAGTTGCTTCGCCCCGGGACCTCATTCGGCCGCGGGATGTCCCGTTCCTCCAAAGCGACCAGCGCCTGGTCGCTGACCTCGGGGATGTCGACCACCCTGCTGGCCTGGTTGGCCACGGCCGCCTCGAACAGGTTGCGGACGAGGCGCGCGTTTCCGAAACCCCGGTCGCGGGGCTGAGCGGCCGCGTAGGCCAGCACCTGCTGGCGGGCCTCTTCCGTCGGGACGTAGTGGCTCTTCTGGCACATCCCGTCGAAGATCCGTAGGAGCTCGTCGTCGCTGTAGTCGTCGAAGAAGATGGTCTTCGGAAAGCGTGAGCGCAGGCCTGGGTTGGCGTCGAGGAACACCGACATCTCGTCCGGGTACCCGGCCACGATGAGCACCACGTGGTCGCGGTGGTCCTCCATCAGCTTGACGATCATGTCGATCGCCTCGTGGCCGAAATCGGAGTCCTTGCCCCGGGCCAGGGCGTGGGCCTCGTCGATGAGCAGGATCCCGCCCAACGCCGACGTGAACACCTCCTTCACCTTGATGGCCGTCTGACCGATGTAGCCCGCCACCAGGCCCGACCGATCCGTTTCGATCAGGTGCCCCTTCTCGGCCACGCCGAGGGTCCGGTAGATCTGGGCCAGCAACCGGGCCACCGTCGTCTTGCCCGTCCCCGGGTTGCCGGTAAAGACCAGGTGCCGGCTGGTATCGACCACGGGCAGGTCGCGCTCCTTCCTCAGCTTCTCCACCCGGAGCAGGTTTGCGACCAGCTTCACCTCGGCTTTCACCGGCGCCAGGCCCACGAGGCCGTCCAGCTCGGCCAGCAGCTCTTCCAGCGGGCGAGGAGGCGTCAGGGGCTCGGTGGGCGCGGGATCGGTCACCGTCCCGGGGGAGGGGACCGCGGGCGCTCCGGCCGGCGAACCCGGCTGCAGCCGGGGCCCTCCACCCCGCTCAGAGGGCCGCTCGGGCCCGCCCGGGCGCTGCACCCCCGCCTTGCCCATGGTGGCCAGAAGCATGGACCGGAACCGTTCGATGGCCGACAGCTCGGCGTGGGTCGGCTTGGCGTCCAGGGCGGCCACGGCGTGGGCGATCTCGATGGCGTCGAGGCAGTAGCGCCACGAGCTGGCTGTTCCCGCCCGGGTATCCGCCTTGACGAGGATCTCGAACAGGGCCGAGGGGGCGTCGAGGAACGTCCGCTTCCCGGTCAGCAACCCCGCCGTCCGAAGGCCAGCAGGGTTCCCCGCCTGGAACACGGTGTCGAAGCGGAACGAGAAGGTGGCGACGAAAGCCCACAGCTCCGCGTCCGTGTGGAGTCCGTCGGCGTCGACGAAGCCGGCCGTGAGGTTCAGCGCTTCGAGGGCGACATCGTCCCGCAGCTTGACCGGCTTGGCCAGTCGGAGCTCGGTGCCCAGGCCCTCGAGGACGGGTGCCAGGTCGGCGATGAACGCCTCGACCGGCCGGGTGAGGGGGCTGTCCACGGAGCCAGTGTCGCAGTTCGGCGACCGGCGCCAGTCGAGCCCGGCGCTACTGCTTCAGGCCCGCCGGTTCATCGTGCACGAGGTCCCGGCCCACGACGAAGCCACCGAAGGGGATGGCGGAGAGGATGATCACGAGGAGTGTCCGCCAGAGGTTCCACCCCTGCGACTCCCGGATCTTCAGCACGAGGACGAGGTACACCAGGAAGGCGATCCCGTGGATCGGGCCCAGCAAGCCGATGAAGTCGGGGCCGTCGAATACCCGGTACGTGACCACGGCGGCGAGGAGGACCAGGTAGGTGGCGGCTTCGACGTAGGCGACGAGGCGGAACTTCTCGGTCAGCGAGGAGGCAGGCACGCCAGGAGTATGGCCCAGGCCGAAAGCCCCATCCCAGGTGGGTCCTGGGGCGGCCACGGAAACGCTGTCACCCACCCCGGTCTGCGGAGGACGCCCCCGCTCCGGCCTTCTTGCGGCCGTTCCCACGCTTCTCCTCACGCTTGAGCCACCGGCCCACGACGAACAGGATGCCGAACAGGATGGCCACGCCCACCGCTGTCAGCCACGGTCCTGCCCGCTTGTAGGCCTCCCCCAGCACGTAGCCCGCTCCGATGACCTCGGCGATGGACAGCACGGCACCGATGGTGTCGGCGGGGAGGAACGCTCTGGGCTCCATCCTTGAGGCGCCCGCGGCCGCGCCCAGCAGGCTGGATGGGAACGCCGCCAGACGGCCGGCCACCACGACCCCCCGGCCCTTCCGGTCCAGGATCCGGCAGAGGTCCTGGATGCGGTCTCGGGGCAGGAACCGGGCGGCGACCTTGGGGAGGCCCTTTCCCGACTGGATCTCGTCGGCGAAGGCTCGCCCGATTCCGTAGAAGAGCCAGACGCCGAATATGGCCAGGGGGACGGCCGCCACCAGGACTGCGATGAGGCTGACGTCCCCCTGGCGGAACAGGAAGCCCGCGGCCAGAAGGATCTCCTTCGTCGGTCGCAGCAGTACCAGGAAGACGAAGTGGTCGTCCCAGAGCACGGGGACCAGCGGGATGGCGACGATGCCGAGGACGGTCCGAAGGCCGGCGAGGACCAGGAGCGCGGTCCGGGCCTTCTCGAGCTGGCCCGTTGTGGCGCTCACGGCGTGGGTAAACCTGCGGACATGCGGGCTGGTCTACCCCAAGTCGTCCGCCGGCGACTCGACCCCCAACAACGCTACGGACTGCGTCTCACGCTCCTCGGCCTGACCATGGTCCTGGTGGCCGTGCCGTTCAGCACCCTGCTGTTCCAGGTTCTGGCCAAGGGCTCCCTGACTCGCCTGGACGGTTCCCTGGCCGACCGGTTGAACGCCGAGGTCCACGACAGGCCCGCCGTCCTCCGCTTCCTCGAGGCCATCACCTGGCTCGGCCGCCCCGGCTGGCTGGCCGTGGTCATCGGCGCGGCCGCCGCCTTTGCCTGGTGGCGTGGCCGGCGCCGGCTGGCCCTCTTCCTCGTGGTCACCGCTCTCGGAGGAGGCCTGGTGGACTCGTTGGTGAAGATCCTGGTCGACCGCCCCCGCCCCGTGGTCGATCACCCGGTGATCACCGCGTTCGGGAAGAGCTTTCCCTCGGGCCACGCCATGTCGTCGTTGGTTTGCTACGGGGCCGTGCTTCTGGCGTTCCTTCCTGCCGTGCGGCGGCGGCTGCGGCCTCTTGCCGTCCTGCTCACGGCCCTCCTGGTCCTGGCCATCGGCTCCTCTCGCCTACTGCTCGGCGTCCACTTCCTGACCGACGTCCTCGGCGGGTTCGTGCTCGGCCTGGCCTGGCTCGCCGGCGCCGTAGCCGTCTTCGAGATCTGGCGGACGGAGGAGGGGCGCCGTTCGGCCGAGCCTCTCGCCGAGGGGGTCGAACCCGAAGCCGGTCCCGCCCTGCGTGGAGACCCGGCGGGCCATGCGGGCTCGGCCGACACCGGGTGACCGTTTCAGGGGGTCGCCGCCCAAGACAGCTTCAGGGTCCCGCCCAGGAAGGCGGCCAGACGCTCGGCCTCGTGTTCCGCAGCACGCCGGACCTTGGCCGGGAGGTCCACGAACGGCTCTATCTCGACCTCGACGGCCGCGCCCTTCCGCTCGTGGCGCCACACGCCGAGCGTGTGCCCGTCCACGGCCAGGACCGGTGAGATCCATCCCTGGGGGCGGTAGATCCGCGACGAGAGCGGTCCCGGCAACAGCTGGTCGACGTGGCGGGTGGCGGCGATGACCCACTGATCGAAGGCCGGAAGGAGCCGGACGGAGTGAGGTCGCCGCCGTTCACGGGCCCCGGGCAGCGACTCGGCCAGCATCCACGCCGGGGTCCCCTCGACGTCGACCTCGACGGCCTCCTCGCCCAGCCCCTTGATCGTGGCCTGGCCCTGAGCCGGACTGATGGCCCACCACCGGGCGAAGTCGTCCCGAGTGGCCGGTCCGTGCGCGCCGAGGAAGGCACGGGCCACGTCGAGGACGGCCGCCTGCGGATCCACGGCGTCGGAGGGTCCGAGCCATGTCTCGGGATGGGCGAACCGGACCTTCTGGCCGACGCCGGGCCCGAAGCACAACTGGCCCCGGTAGCAGGCGGGCTTGAGCAGGGAGCCCCAACTACCGAGGACCTTCTCTCCCAACTCTGCCGAGCCAGTCAGCCGGGAAACGGCCGCCGCCAGCTCCTCCCGGGTCAGGAGCTGGTCCCGAAGGGCGTCGGCCACGGCTCCGAGGAACCGCTCAAGCTTGTCCGCGCTCACGCCGAAGGCCCGCAGCCAGCTGGGCTTGAGGTAGTTCCTGTAGGTGCTGAGGGCGCTCTGCCACATGGGGTAGTCGGCCGCCGGAAGCACGTGCAGCGTTCCCCGCATGGCCCACGTCTTGACCAGGGTCCGCTCCTTCCACAGGCCATCGGCCAGGGCCTGGGGCTCGAGGTCTTCGACCCTGGCCCACAGGGTGAGTTCGGCCGAGGACATGAGCTGGGCGTGCAGTCCGCACAGCCGTTCCGCCACTGCCACCATCTCGGACCGGGCAACGCGCCGGTCGAGGTGGTGACGGCGGAGCCGCCACGCCACCGCCTGGGGCCAGGTCAACCGGGCCGCGGGAGGCTCGAGCTTCTTGGCCGGCAGGGGTTCCTCCTTGACGGGCGGACGCTGAAGGGTGCTCGATGTTGTCATGAGGTCTCGCATCGGGGTCCCCGCCTGGCCGTGTGCGCTCGCCGTGGCTCTGATCGCGGGGAGCGCAGCGTGCGGGGGCTCCTCCGGAAGTGGGAGCGGGACTCCGACGACGGTTGCGCCCACCGGCTCCGAGGGCCCGAGCGGCCCCCTGAGCGGAGTGGAGGGGCCGGCCACGGTCTCGATCGCCCGCCCCGGCTCCGCCACCACGACGACCAAGCCGGCGTCGCTCTTCGAGTTCGTGGACTACGTCGTGTCCGGCGGCCTGGCCGGCGTCACCGACCACCTGAAGGTCTATCCCGACGGCCGGGCCGTCTACGAAAACGGCTCCCGGGTCGTGAACTTCACCATCCCTGCGCCGACCATCGATGAGCTCCGCCGCGCTCTCGCCGCCGCTGACCTTGCGTCACTGCCCCCCATTAGCGGCAGCCGGACTCCGGACGCCTTCGCGTACCGGGTCATCTACGGCGGCCAGGCCGTCAGCTACTACGACGGTGCCATGCCGCCGGCGCTGGGACCGGCCGCGGCGATACTGACGCGGGAGATGAACCGAGCCAAGCAGATGCGCTGACGAGCCGACGCGATAATCAACGGCCTTCTATGGTGACCGGGTGATCTCCGACGCCGATCGGTGGCGGGTACCTCCCGGGACCCCCGTCAACCTGGCCGACATCGACCCCGCCGCGACCGACGCCGCCCCCGGCGGCAAGGCCGAGACCACGGTCACCTTCAGCGATCTCCGGGGTCAGCTCCGGGACCTCCAGGAACGTCTCTGGGCCGGGCAACGCCAGTCGCTCCTGATCGTCCTCCAGGCCATCGACGCCGGCGGGAAGGACGGCACCCTCAAGCACCTGTTCCGCGGCATCAACCCGGTCGGCTCCCGACTGGCCTCGTTCCGGGCGCCGACCGAGGAGGAGCGATCCCACGACTTCCTCTGGCGGGTGCACAGGCAGGTGCCGGCACGGGGCGAGATCGTCGTGTTCAACCGGTCTCACTACGAGGACGTCCTGGTGGTGCGGGTGCACAACCTGGTGCCCGAGGACGTGTGGCGGCCCCGCTACGAGCGGATCAACCAGTTCGAAGCCCTGCTCGAGGAGGCCGACACCAGGATCGTCAAGCTGTTCCTGCACATCTCCAAGGAGGAGCAGGCGGAGCGCTTCCGGGCCCGCATCGCCGACCCGGCCAAGCGCTGGAAGTTCCGCAAGGGTGATCTCGACGAGCGGGCCCGCTGGGACGACTACCAGGACGCCTTCGCCGAAGCGCTGCAGCGCACGTCCACCGAGAGAGCGCCGTGGTACGTGGTGCCGGCCGATCGCAAGTGGTACCGCAACTGGGTCGTGAGCCAGATCGTGCTGGCCACCCTGAACGACATGAAGCCCGAGTTCCCGGCGGCCGAGGACCTCGAGGGCGTGGTCGTCACGTAGTCACCAGCGGTGACGAGGGCCGAGTGCCGCTTCCCTAGGGGGTGGTGGTGCTGGTCTCGGGAAGGGTGGTGGAGGTGGGCGCCGTTAGCGGAGGCGCGTTCGGGTCCGGGTCCGGGTCTGGCGGCGACGGCGGGGTCGTCGTGTCCGGATCGGGCTCGGGGAGCTCCGGCGGCGGGGGCGGGCGCACGGGGTCGTCGGGCGGCGGCGGGACGTCGCTCGCCGACGGGCCGTCACCGATCACGTAGACCGCCGTGCCCGTCGGAACTTGGTCGTGGAAGCTGCCCGACGCGTACATGGGGATGCGCACGCAGCCGTGGGAGGCCGGGTAGGCGGGCACCGACGGTGAGCCGTGGATGGCGATCCCGCCGTAGAAGTACGAGGGGTGGTAGAGCTCGCCCAGCGGGCTGATCTCCAGGCCGTTGTACTTGCGCCCGATGGTGAACGACCCCGTGGGCGTGATGGCCGTGTCGCAGTCGCCGTCCACGCAGTAGTACTCCCCGTTGCCGGTGGAGACGGGGAGGATTCGCGTGAGGGACCCGCTCTCCCAGAGGAACAGCACCTGCTTGTCGAGGCTGATCTCGACCCGCGTGGACTCCCCGCCGGGCACCATGGGGCCGGGCCGGGAAGCGCCGGCCGCCGCCTCTCGCACCTCGTCGCTGTATTCGCCCGTCGGGTCCAGACCTTCGACCCTCTGGAAGGCGGAGATGGCGTAGTGGGTCTGCCATCCGCCGAACCCGTCCGGAGTGCCCACGTCGTAGCCGAGGTCGGCCAGCCGCTGCTGCAGCTCCATGAGCCCGGGATCGGCTTGAGCGGGAGCGGCCTCCTCCGTCGTGGTCGTGGTCTCGCTCTCGGGCGGCACCGTGGTGGACGTGCTGACCGCGGTGGTGGAAGGCCGAGGCGCGGTCGTGGAGGTGTTGGCGGCACCGGCGGCGACCTGTCGCCCGGGCCCGTTGCCGTCGTCTCCTCCGAGGAGGACAAATCCCGCGCCCGTCAGGATCACCGCCAGGCCTCCGCCGGCGGCGATCATCTTCATCACCCTGGTGCGCGCTATTCCGCTCATGCGTCCGCCGCTCATGCGTCCTTGGACGACCGGGGAAGTGAAAAGGTTCCGTCCTCTGGCACTGAAGCGAAGAGGTTAGCCGTTTCCCGCCTGCTCGCATACAGGCGCCCCACCGCCGCCCGTCGTGGCCGGGCCGCGGCCGGTCTACCGTCCAGGCATGGCCAAGACGACGTCAGCCGAGGATTTCCCCACTCGCATCAACCAGGCCTACGCCACCGATGGCCAGGCCGTCGAGCTGGGACGGGCCGTACTCGAGGGCGCCACCTACCCCGAGGCTTCGGTGCGGGTGCCGGTCTCGATGTGCAATCGCCACGGGCTGATCGCCGGCGCGACCGGGACAGGCAAGACGAAGACCCTCCAGCTCATGACCGAGCAGCTGTCGGCGCTGGGCGTTCCCGTTTTCGTGTCCGACGTCAAGGGAGACCTGACCGGCCTGACGCGACCGGGGGCAACCAGCGAGGCGGTCCAGAAGAGGGTGGACGACCTCCAGGTCGACTGGTCACCCACCGGCTTCCCGGTGACGTTTCTGTCGTTGGGGGGGATCGGCTCCGGGGTCCCCGTACGAGCCACGATCTCCGGCTTCGGCCCGCAGCTCCTGGGCAAGGTCATGGGGGCCAACGAGACCCAGGCGTCTTCGCTGTCCCTGGTCTTCCGCTACGCGGACGACAACGGCCTCGCCCTCCTCGACCTCGACGATCTCAGAGAAGTCCTCAAGTACCTTACTAGCGACGAGGGCAAGGTCGACCTGAAGGACATCGGCGGGCTGTCCTCGGCCACCGCCGGCGTGCTCTTGCGCAAAATCGTGGAGCTGGAGGATCAGGGGGCCGACGCCTTCTTCGGGGAGCCCGAGCTGGAGGTGGCCGACCTCCTCCGCCGGACCCCCGAGGGCATGGGCGTGATCTCGTCTTTGGAGCTGGCCGGCGTACAGGACAAGCCGAGGCTGTTCTCGACCTTCCTTATGTGGCTGCTGGCCGAGCTCTTCCACGACCTGCCCGAGGTCGGCGATCTCGAGCAACCGAAGCTCGTCTTCTTCTTCGACGAGGCCCACCTGCTGTTCGAGGACGCCAGCGACGCCTTCCTCGACCAAGTGGCGCAGACGGTGCGCCTCATCCGGTCCAAGGGAGTGGGCGTGTTCTTCGTCACCCAGCTACCCGACGATGTGCCCGACGAAGTCCTGGCCCAGCTGGGCAACCGTGTTCAGCACGCCCTGCGGGCCTTCACGCCTCGCGACGCCAAGGCCCTCAAGGCCGCAGTCACCACATATCCCAACACCGACGACTACGACCTGGAGGAGGACCTCACTCAGCTGGGCACGGGCGAGGCCATGGTGACGATCCTGTCGGAGCGGGGTGCACCCACGCCCGTCGTGTGGACCAAGCTGCGTCCTCCGCGCTCGTTGATGGGAGCCATAGAACCCGAGGCTGTCGACCGCGCCGCGCGCGACAGCGCGCTCTGGGAGAAGTACGCCGAGGAGGTTGACCGCGAGTCGGCTCGCGAGAAGCTTGCCAGCCGGTTGGCGGAGTCTGCCGCGGCGGAGGCGCCGAAGGGACAAGCGCCTCCCCCCAAGCCCGCCCAACCCAAGGGCAAGGGGAAGGGCAAGGACAACCCGGTGGTGGGCTACCTCAAGTCGCGTGAGGGACGTTCCATGCTGAACACGGTGGCGCGCGGCGTCTTCGGTCTCCTCAAGAAGCGCCGCTGAAACAGCCATCTGGGTATGCTTTCTCCGCCTTGAGCGGCTGGGTAGGGCGCGGGCTTCTGACCACAGGAGGAAGACATGCCGGGCAAGTTCGTCATCAAGAAGGGCTCAACGGGCAAGTTCCGCTTCAGCCTCGTCTCCACGAACGGTCAGATCGTGGCCACCAGTGAGGCGTACAACAGCAAGGCTTCGGCCATGACCGGCATCCGGTCGGTGCAGAAGCTGGCGGCCGACGCCGCCGTGGAGGACCAGACCAGCAAGGAGTGGGCCGCCGGCGAGGAAGCCCGCAAGGCTACCGCGGCGGCCAAGAAGGCCAAGAAGTCGGCGGCCAAGAAGTCGGCGGCCAAGAAGGCCGCTGCGAAGAAGTCGTCTGCGTCTTCGTAGTCTTGCGCCGCGCGCGAGGTAGCGAAGCCGGGATGGAGCGATGGGCGGTGGGAGCCCGGTCGGGAAGGGAGCTGGACGCCGGCGGAAGCGTCGAGCTGCCTGCGTAGGGGGGCTGTCCTGGCCCCCACCGCACCTGTCGCCAAACACTCTTCGTCAGACTTTCCCACCACCTTGAGCGCGAATCGGGGCGAATCGTCGCGATTCGGTGAGCGCTACCGTGGCCCCGTGCTGGCCGAGACCTTGTTCCTGGGCGAGGATCTCCTCCCCTTGCTGGTGCTGGCCCTGGGTGGGGCGCTGGCCGTCGGCAACGGCCTTGCCCTGGTGCGCCCGCCGCGTCAATCTCAGCCGGGAGAGTTGAGCCGGGCCCCCGTAGGTCGCAGCCTGGTCATGCTCGGCGTTGGGTTGGTGGCCGCCGTGTGGGCCCTCGCCAGCCTCACCACCGGCTGACCTCTTTGACGGGCACGGAACGGAGCACGCTCTCCGTCTACGGCGGAGTGAGCCTGTATGCCTCAGACATCAAGCTGTGGACGATCCTGGCCGCCGCGCTCGACCCCGCGGCGACGGCGTTGGCCACCGACGGCATTTGCGAGCACACGTCGCCCGCGGCGGACAGGCCAGGCGCGGTGGTCTGGTACATCGGATCCACTTCGATGGCATCGGCGGCGACGAGGCCTGGGGCGGAGGCCGTCGCGCCAAGCTGCTCGGCGAGTGCGGAGCGCTGGTACAGGGTGACGGGCACGAGCATTCCGCCACAGGAACGTTCGCTGCCGTCAGCAAAGACGACGGCGGCCAGGGTGTTGCTCGGACCACACAACTCAGCGACGCGGCCCTCCTCGACCGTGATCCCCGCGGCGCGCACACGCTCGACGTCATCCGTGTCGAGTTCGGCGGGCCCGTCGGCGTAGAGCGTCACGTCGTCGCTCCAGTACCGCAGCAGGAGCGCCCGCTGCACCCCTCGGGCTCCCCTGTCGAGCACCCCCAGCGTCTGGTCCCGGACTTCCCATCCGTGGCAGAACGGGCAATGGAAGACCGAGCGGCCCCACCGCTCGGCGATTCCTGGCAACGGGGGAAAGCGGTATTCCATGCCCGAGGCGAGCAGCACGCGCCGTGCCTCCGCGCAGGAGCCGTCGGCCAGCTCGAGCACGAACCCGGTTTCGTCCCGCCCGCCGCCCACGACTTCGCCGGACCGCAGCTCCACGGTCGGATAAGCGGCGACCTCGGCCCGCCCGGCAGCGTAGAACTCGGACGGGGGGCGACCGTCGTGGCCGAGCAGGCCGCCGATGCCGTGGGCGAAGCGGTTGCTCGGGGTACCGGCATCGATGAGGAGCGTCCTCTGCCGGGCCCGGCCGAGCACGAGCGCTGCGCTCAGCCCGGCGGCACCGGCGCCGACCACGATGCAGTCCCACGGCTCCTCCACGTGGTCATCCTGACAGGGCCGCCGCTCAGTTCCCCTTCAGCTCGATGAGGCGGCGCTCAATGCGGTCGCGCTCCAGGAGGAGAGCCGTGCGCTCGGCGTCGGGCGACTCGACGAAGTCGACGATGGCCGCCACCGCACGCCGTACGTCGCTGGCCTCGTCGGCCGTGAGGGCCGTGCCCCGGCGGTCGGCCGCAGGGACCTGGGCGTCGAAGGGCACGATACCGGCTAGGGGGACACCGAACTCCCCGGCCACCTTCTCGAAGAACTCGGCGTCGGCCGGAAGCTTGGCCTTGTTGCCGATGCCCGCCATCCGGGCGATGCCCAGCTCCTCGGCGAGGGTGATGGTGCGGGCGGCGGTGAGGATGGACTTCTGAGTGGGCTCCATGACCATGAGCAGGATGTCGGCGTACGCAAGCGTTCCGCCCGAACGGCTGAGATGCTCGAGGCCGGCTTCCATGTCCACCAGGGTGACGTCGGCCAGCTCCTCGATGGTCGAGCCCAGGATGCTCCGGACGGCGGCGTGACTGGTGCATGTGCATCCCGCGCCGGCCTGGTCCACCCGCATGGCGTGAAGAAGGGTCACCCCGGAGGGCGTGGGAAGCCCGAAGGTCTCGATCAGTCGCTCGGGCGTCCACTGGGCCATACCGCCGACGGCCAGACTGCGGGGGACGACGGGCGCCTGATTGGCGGTGTCCTCGTCGAGACCCAGGCTGATGGCCAGGTTCGGGTTGGAGTCGGTGTCGATGGCCAGCACCCGGCGACCGCGCGCCCGGTACTCCTCGCAGATGAGGGCCGACAGGGTGGTCTTGCCGACCCCGCCCTTGCCCACGATCCCGATCTTCATCGGGAACCTCCCTTGGTGGTGAACGCACCCATTGTGGCGCACCTCCGGAAGTTCGGCTGCCCCGCGCCGGGCGCCGCCCCCCATCTCAGCGCGCCCGGCGGGCGAGGGCCTCATGGTCGACGAGGGTCACCCGTCCCCTCGCCAGCGCCACGGTCCCTGCCTTCTCCTCCCGTCGCAGCACCCGATTCACTGTCGCCCGGGTGGTCCCGGCCAGCCCGGCGATGTCCTCCTGGGTCAGGGGGATGGTGTCGCCGTAGGTGCGGCCCAGGTCGATCAGCCGCCGCAGTAGTCGAGTCTCAGCGGGAAGGTAGAGCGCCTCCATCAGCCGGGCGTCGAGCAGCCGCACCCGCTCGGCCAGCATCTGCACGAGCACCTCGGTCACCGACGGGTCGTCGCGGCGCAGAGCGGAGAAGACGGACTCGTCGAGGGACAGCGTCTCCGTCGGCTCGAGGGCGACGGCCGTGGCGCCCCGCCGGATGTCGGGGGCGAGCAGCGCCAGCTCGCCGAGAGCATCACCGGGGCCGAGGAGGTCCACGGTGACGACATCCCCCAAGGGCGTGCTGATGCGCACGGCCACGCGACCGCGGTCGACGAGGTGGATGCTGGCCGCGGGGTCACCCTCGTGGAACAGGACCTCGCCCTTCGAGAATCGGCGGCGCCGGGCGCTGGCCAGAACCCGCCGGACGTCCGTGTCCGAGAGCCCCTTCAGCAGCTGCCATTCCACTCCGGCAGACCCTATTGCCCGCTCCGGTGCCGCACCCGCTTGTGTGTCGGCCGTCACGCTCCGGATGTGCCTGCGGGCACGGCGCGAACCGCCCACGGCCGTCAGGGTGGTCACGTAGGCGCAAAGGAGCGACGGCGATGACCCTTTCCACACTTGTCCGGCCCGAAGAGGCCCCGGCTTCCGAGCCTCTCCTCGGGCAACCGGCGGATGGGGCGCCATCGGGTCCTTCGCGCGCCGTCCCTCTCGCACTCTTGGGCGCGGGGCTGGTGTGTGTCCTGCTGGCCATCTTCGTACTGGTCCAGTTCGGCGGACGCCGCGCCTCGGAGCCCGCCCCCATGACGGTCGCCGCCAACACCTCGACTCCACCCGGGCCCATCTCCGTGTCCGGCCCCGGTGACATCAGTGTCGCCCGCCAGGTGTACGAGCCCGGTCAGGACAGCGGCTGGCACACCCACCCCGGAATCCATGCCGTAGCTGTGCTCTCGGGCACGCTCACTGTTTACGACAGCGAGTGCCGGGCCCAGACCTTCGAGGCGGGCCGGCCCTACATCGGCGGTCAGGAGCTGCACCTGGCTCGTAACGAGACCGCGGTGCCGGTGGAGATGTCCGTGACCTATGTCAGCCCGTCGGCACCCACCACCCCCTCCAGGCACCTGCCCGCTCCCACTGGTTGCGAGGTGGCGCGGTGAGCCCGACCCGACAGGTGAACTCAGGTGTCGCTCCCCACGAAAAGCCGGAAGGTGATGCCATGTCCGCGAGCATCGAAGAAATTACCGCTGAGGTTCGGCGTTTGACGGCGTTGTCCTTCGATTTGGCGCGTGCCTACGCCGACCCCTGTGGAGGCAGGATCAAGCGGCTCGCCCCCCTGGCGTCACACGTCGACGCCGAGCTGAGCGGGCTCATGGACAGGATGGAGGCGCTGCCCTTCTCCTGCCCTGCGGAACTTTCGACGCGGTGCGAGGTCGCCCGCCAGGCCCTGAGCCATCTGGTGGACGCTCCGCGATTCCTGGCCAGCACGGGCCACCGCTAAAGGATGGAGACGCCGGTCCCGAGAGCCTCGGCCTCGCGGGCCAGACGGGGCATTCCCAGCTGAGTCGCCGTCGTCCGCGCCGCGCTGAGCAGACCGGCGGCCTGCTGCTGGTCGCCAGGCCCCAGCCGGGCCAGGAGGAGGCGGGCGTACCAGTACCGGCTGCGGGCAACGAGGGGAAGCGCACCGATGCGCTCCTCGAGCTCGAGCCCGCTGCGGAAGAGGGCCTCGGCTTCTTCGAAGCGGCCGGTCGTGGCCAGGACCATCCCTAGATAGCGGTCCACCGCGCCAGGGCAGTAAGAGCCGTTGGCCACCACCACCAACTGCCCGGAATAGGGCCGGAACAGCTCGGCCAGCGTCGCCGCTCGCCCGGCGTCCTCGAGGGCGGCGGCCGCTTCGCACAGGATGGCCATGGCGCCCGGCCACACGAGGTCTCGGGGGACGGCGGCAAAACCGTCGGTGGCGAGCTCGTCCAGCAGGCGACGAGCCTCGTCCGTCTCTCCGTGCTCGACGTGGGCCAGAGCAAGGGCGGCGTGAAAACCGGCCAGGCCCGGCGTGCGCTCGATGACCTGGCTCAGGAACGGCTTCAAGCTGCCCAGCCGACCGCGCTCGAAGGAGAGCTGAAACATCTGGCCGGCGAAGGCGTTCTGGAAGTTCTCGTCGTCGGCGCCCATCCGTGCCAGCTCGGCGGTGGCGGCCTCGAAGTCGGCGAACTGGCCCTCGAGGAGGGCCCGGCACCCCTTCCAGAGCGCGACCAGGGCCAGGAAGTACCGGCTCTTGAGCCGTCGTCCCAGGCGTTCGACCTCCGCCACCGCGTCAAGAAAGCCGGCGTAGTCCCCGAGGATGAGGCGGGGGACGGTGACCAGGCGGTGGGCGTCGACCGATGCCAGCCAGCCGGAGGGCGTGATGACCGTCGACGTGCGGAGCTGTTCGGCCAGCGCCAGTTGGTCGGCGGCCCGCTCCGACCCCCACAGGAACTGGTAGCGCCCGTACCGGGCCAGCCCCAACGCCTCAGCGTCATCGGTCTCGGCCGCCAGAGCCAGCGCTTCCTGGCTCCTGCTGTCCGCTTCCTCGGTCTTACCGGCGTAGGCCAGCTGGAGCGCGAGCACACTCAGAACCCGGGCCCGGTGGACGGGCTCCCCATCGCCGAGCGCATCCAGGGCCTCCTCGCACAGGTCGATGCCGACTTGGTCGAGCTGGCCGGCGACGCCCCTGGCGCCGTACCAGCATGCGGCCTGGGCCAGACGTTCGGGCGAGCCCAGCTCCCGAGCCAGGCGTGCGGCGGCGAGGCTCACCTCCCGCACCGCGGCGGCATCCAGGGCCCGCAGGTGAACCTCGGCCAGAGCGAGCATCAGGTCGCACCGGCGGTTGGGGTCGGCGCGCTCGTCGGCGTCGATGGCGGCCAGGCCTCGCTGCAGCAGCGTGGCCGCTTCCTCGTGGGCCACCTGGTCGAGAGCGGCGCGGGCCGCCCGCAGGGCGTAATCGGCGGCTTTGGCCGAGTGCCCAGCGATGGCCGCCTGTCCGAAGTGGTGGGCCAGGGATGGCACGTGGGGACCGTCGGGACCGTGCAGCTGCTCCAGGGCCTCGCCCACCCGGCGATGGAGGACGGCCCGCCGCGCCGAAGTCAGTTCCCGGTAGAGCGTCTGGCGGACGATGGCGTGGGCGAATGCGTAGCGGCAGGGGGCGTCGGGCAGCTCGACGATGAGGCGGGCACGCGCCGCCTCGTCGATCCCGTCGAGGATGTCTGCGGGGGTCCCGGCCTCGCCCACCTGCTCCAGGAGGTCGGGCCCGAAGTCGGTGCCGATCACGGATGCCACCGTGAGGACCCGATTGGCGGCGGTGGACAGCCGGCTCAGGCGGCCTCGGACCACCTCCCGGACTCCTTCGGGGATGCCGACGAGGGCCAAGTCGGATTCCGAGGTCCAGATTCCCTCGCGCTGGTAGACCGCACCCGTCTCCGCCAGGTGCCGCAGGAGCTCGCGGACGAAGAAGGGATTGCCCTCCGTCTCGGCGTGCACGACCGTGGCCAGCACCCGGCTCGGCTCGTCCAGAGCGTGACCCGCGAGTCGCTCGCAGTAGGCGAAGACGCCGGCCTGGTCGAGGCCGCTGAGGTGGAGCCGGTCGACGGAAGGCTGCCGCCGGAGGTCGCCCAGGGCGGCAGTCAGCTCCTGGGTGTTGTCCACCTCGGTGTCCCGATAGGTGCCCACGATCAGCAGTCCGGCCGAGCGCAGGGAGCGGACCAGGTGACAGAGAAGCAGCAAGGTGGGCCGGGCCGCCCAGTGCAGGTCGTCGAGCACCAACATGAGTGGGGTGTCGCGGGAGGCATCGGCCAGGAGGCCGTCCACCGCTTCGAACAGCCGGAGCCGGTCACCCTCGGGCTCGACCAGCTTGGGCGACGGGGTGCCCGGCAGCCGTCGGGCCAGGTCCGGTACCAGGCGGAGGAGCTCGCCCGCGTGGACGTCGACGTGGGCGGCCAGGACGCCGGCCTCGCAGTGCTCGACCAGGTGGCGTAGAGCCTCGGTGAAGGGCTGGTAGGGAACCCCCAGATCGGCGTCGCACCGGCCGTACAGGACGTTCGTGCCCGCCCCGTGGGCAGTGGCGGCGACGGCCGCCACCAAGCGGGTCTTGCCGATCCCGGGCTCGCCCGCCACCAGCACGGCGCGCCGGACGCCCTCGGCGGCACGCTCGAGGTTGCTCTCGAGCACGATCTGGGCCTCGTCCCGACCCACGATGGGTTGCCGGTCGCTCAACTCCAGCGTGGGTGGCAGCGGCATCTCGGCGATGGCGACGTCCCACCCGACCTCCCAGGCCCCCACCGGCTCCCCCAAGCCCTTGAGCTCGAGGCGGCCCACGGACTCGAAGCGGTGCCCGGAACGGGAGCCCACGAGGGCCCGCATCAGGTCGGAAACCAGCACCTGCCCGGGCTGGGCTGCGGCGCAGAGCCGGGCCGCCTCAACGACGGGGGTGCCGAAATAGTCGCCGTCCTCGGTGGTTGCCTCGCCCACACTGGCGCCGACGCGGATCTGCAGCGGGGCTCCGGTCTCGCGCCGGTCGAGGCGGGCGACCGCCTGCTGGGCGGCCACGGCGCAGGAGACGGCGTCCACCGCGCTGGTGAACGCCACCATCAAGCCGTCGCCCAGGCTCTTGACTTCCTCGCCGTGCCACTTGGTGACGGCCTTGCGGATCGCGGCGAAGAGCGTACGCCGAACCCCGTCGGCCCGATCCCCCAACCGGGCCAGCAGCTCAGTGGAGCCGACTACATCGGTAAAGAGGATCGTCACCGTCGATGACGAGCCCATGGTGACCCCTAGCCTCTAGCTGGGCACGTGGTGGCCCAGGCCTCCGACCGGTGAGGACGCTACCCCGACCAGAGCTCGAATGGATTCTTGATATCCCGGAGGGCAGGGGACAGTGAGGGGTAGTGGCGGAGGAGGACGTCCTTCAGCCCGTTCTCGCGTATCCACTTCATCCCTATCTGGGTGTACGTCTCTTTGCCCCAGGAGTCGGTGAAGAAGCGGTCGCTCTGCAAGCGGCGCGAGGCCATGAGGATGAACACCCGGAATGCGGTGTCGCTGAAGGCGAAGCCTTCGGGACGGCGCTCGACGAGCATGCCGACCTGCAGGTCGACGCGCTCGATGTCGTCCCCGTAGACCTCCCGGAGCTCGGCCTGCCATTGCGGGTCGTCGGTCAGCTCCTCGAAGGAGCGGGCGGCCTTCAGATGGAACCGCCTGCGGAACTCGTTGTAGCGAGGCACTCCCCGCTCCCGGTCTCGGAGGATGTCGATCGCGGCCAGGTCGAGGAGCTGCATCTCCCCGGAAGGTCCCGGCTTCTCCAGCTGCTGGAGGGTGACGGGGAAGTTGTGCAGCGTGACCGCGCCGCACGGGGCCCGGCCCAGGGAGAACAGGACGTCGTCCGGCGGCAGCTTGTCCTTGAGGAGCCCGGGAGCGTCGGCCGCCAGCAGCTCGACCAGCCGGAAATCTCCGAGGTGACGGCGGTCTCCTGCGGCAAAGAAGGAGAACTCGTCCGGCAGCAAGGAGTGCATGCGGTACACGGCGACGAATTCCTCGGTCAGGGAGTACGGGGCGGTGTGGTGCTCGGTCCGGGAGCCGGGGATGCCGAACAGGAAGTGGCCGCGACCGAGGCGCCCCCAGCGCCTGGTGGCGAAGCTCAAGAGGCCCCACCAGTTGATGTTCAGGGCCCAGCGGGCGGTGGGATGGGCGGTGAGGGAGGGCGTCCACTCGACGGTGTGGATCTTGGCCATGAGGGCGGCGTTGACGAGGCGCGCCGTCTCGAAGATCTCGTCGCCCGACATCGAGGGGTACTGGCGCTTGAGCTCGTCGCAAATGGCGTTGTGCTCGAGGGTGAAGAGGGTGTGCAGAGCAAGGGTGCCGAGCCACAGGTTCCCGGCGGGTCCGGACAGCTTGAGGTTCTCGCCCAGCTCCTCCGGGACCAGCCCGTCCCTCACCCTGAGCTTGCCGTCGCCTCGGCGCGGATCGGTCCGGATCTTCTCCATCCAGACCGGGTCGTTGCCGTAGATCTGCGACCCGTCCCACCAGTGGCTCTCATAGGAGATGTAAGTTGGGCTCGGGCCCGTCTTCGTCTCCGGCTCCGGGTCAGGGGCGGTTCGGGGGATGGTCATGGGCCGCCGATCCTGGGGCCACTTGTCGTCGGGCACGTCCAGCTGCCAAGGGTCCCCCTCCGCGTTGTCGCCGTGGCTCACCCAGTCGTGGATCTCGAACTGGATCCAAGCGGCGGTCAGCACGTTCACCCCTGCCGGGATGAATTCCTTGCGCGACAGCAGCTTCTGGCTGATGACGCGGGGGTTGGGGTCGAGGAGCTTCTGCTTCTCCTCCTGCATCGTGTACTCGACCGGGACGTTGCGTCCGAACCGGGTCTGGACCGCGCCCATGATGGGCTGCTCGAGGTCGTTGAGCCTGCCCTCGACGGTTCGGAACCGCTCGTATTCACCCGGGGGGTAGGTCGGAACGTTCTGGACGTCCCCCCGGTGGTAGAGGTTCTTCTGGCGAAGACGAATCCTGATGCCGGCGATGGCCCCGATCCCGACCAGCGGTGGTACCCGGTCCCAGCCCTTCCAGCGGTCGATCACCAAGGCGAACCCGACGAGTATCCGGGAGAACGGAGACCGAGCCATGGCGAATCCTTTCCGTGGTGGGACTTCTATCCCGGCGCTCCGGTGGGCAGCGCCGGCCTCGTAGACGGGACGGCGCGCCCGGTTGAGGTTGCCGAGGGGACGGAAGCCGTCAGCCGTGTTCCATGGGTTGAAGGCCAGCGCCTCCACCTGGCGCTCGACCCTGGCGGCCTCGTCGGATGCGAGGTCCTGCTGGGGGATGGTCAACTCGGCCACGACGACCGGTGCTGAGACCCGTTCGCGCCACACCTGGGCGCCGTCCTCGATCGGAGTCCGCTTCTCGTCGACGAACCGCTGGGCGTGAAGGGTGAAGGTGACGGGGCCGGCCCCGACCCGGGTGGTGAGCTCGTCGCGGAGGCCTTCGTGCCGCCTGGGGGTCAGCACCCGGCGGGTCTTCTCGCTCGGCGCGAGCTTGAAGCGCACGGCCTCATCGCCGATGGCGAAGGCGGAGCGGCTCCAGAACGCCTCGGCGGCGATGCTGGCCACGGGGTGGGCGACGGCCCGGCTGAGGGCGACCGCCATCCGCAGCGTCTCGCGCGGGCCGATCATCGGGATCAGACGGAGAAGCATGCCGACCGCGGTCTTGGACTTGGCCTTGGCTCGGGCCTGGGCCATGAACTGGATGACGTTCCGGGCATGGGAGGCGGGGGCGTTGGTCATCAGGAAGTCCTGGCCGCCGCCGGGGCCGTGGACTCGTATGGCCACCCCCCGAAGGTCCTTCTTCGAGTCCCGTTGGCGGGTACCGCTGGCGTTGGAGAACCGGACCGTGGCCCGGTGGGTCGTGCCCGGTTGGAACAGCCCCACCTGCAGATCGGTGGGTACCGCCGGCGACACGCGAAAGGTGGCGTTGTCCACGGCGCCGAGGCTCTTGGCGTGGAAAGCCCGGTCCGGGCCGGTGGAACGGCTGCGGGCCTGGTTGCGGTCCTGCACCTCGCGGATCTCGACCTGGAAGCGGGCGAACAACTCCGCCTCCGCGTCCGGGCTTCCGCCTAGGTAGACCTCACGCCACCGCGTTGCCGACCTGGTGTTCCGACCATCCGCCGTCGTCACGGACGCAAGTCTCGCGTGACGGCGTTCGCTCCGCACGGCCGCCGCCTCAGTCGGGGTGAACCAGCTCCCGGACGCCCTCGAGCAGCAGCTCCCGGACCGTTTCCCATGTGCGCTCGTCGGCCGCCACAAGCAGGCCTTTCGACGTGTCCGCCGGGCGGTACTCGGCACCGTCGAAGCGCCGGCATACGCCGCCCGTCTCCTCGACCAGGAGGACGCCCGGCGCGTGGTCCCAGGGGAGGGTCCGCCAGAACACGAGGAACTCCTGCTCCCCCATGGCCAGGAGGGGGTAGTCGACCCCGGCGCACATCCGGCCCGGGAGGACCGCGCCCAGCCGATGGCTGTTGGCCGCGATGATCGCGGCCATGGGGGCGTCCATGAGACGGGTGAGGGCCGCGCCTCGCAGGTCGGAGCCGTCGGACGGTGGAGGAGGGCGGCTGATGCGCTCGCCGTTGAGATAAGCACCGCCGCCCTCCTCGGCGATGTACATGCAGCCCTCGGTCGGCTGCCAGATCCAGGATGCGACGGTCTCGCCCCGACTGACCCGAGCGACCATCACGGCGTAGTCACCCGACCCGCTCACGAAGTTGGCGGTTCCGTCGACGGGGTCGACGAGCCACGCCTGCGACTCCTCGCTCAGAGTTTCGAGGCTGGATCGCCCCGCCGCTACTGCCTCTTCTCCGATCACGGGCACCCCGGGTGCCAGCGCCTCCAGGCGGGCCGTCAGCGCCTCCTCGGCCTCGACGTCGGCCTTCGTGACCAGCTCGCCGGCGGCCTTGCTACTGACGTCCTGATCGTCGAGGTCCCGAAACCGGGGCACCACGATCTCGGCCGCGACCTCGCGAATGATGTCGGCGACCTGATCGATCACCGGCGCGCTCAGGTGATGATCTGGACCTCGACGGACGGACCATCGGGCAGGATCGTCACCGTCTCGAAGTAGACCGTGGTCTCCTCCTCGTAACTGACGGGGTAGGTCGTGAACGCCGGGCCCGAGAACTCGGGCGGCGTCACCTGAAGGTCGAGCAGGAGGTCCTGGGGATTGATGCCCTGAGGCTCGTGACGGACGAGGCAGACCTCGTAGCCGGTGCTGTCCAGGGTGCACTCGCCTTCCACCCGGAGGACCCCTGGCCCCGGCAGCTCCCGCGTGAGAACCGCGGTGAACACACACGGGGAGGTCGACTGCCCCGCGCGGGCGACTCCCTCCAAATCCGCGGAGGTGTAGAGCTGGATCGGCCCCTCGACCAGTCCCGGTCCGCCGATCGACGAGCGGCTGGTGGTGAAGACCGCGACCGACTCGAAGGGCGCTTCGGTGGCGGACCCGCCCCCGTCACCGGACGCGAGGTTGACCTCGGGAAGCAGGACGGTGACCGTCATGGTGTCGCCGTCCTCTGAGCCCCGGAGGGTGGCGGTAACCAGCCGGCCGATTGGCGTGTCGAGCGGGGTCACCGTCTCCGAGATCTCCACGAGATCGCGAAGGGGCGGACGGGACGGCCCGCGGTAGTGCAGCTGGGCACTCCGGACGTCGTAAGTGATCGAAGCGCCTCCCCCCGTCAACTCGAAGCTGTCCGCGTCGATGAACCCGTTCGCCATGGGTCCCCCTTCTCTCGCCGGAGACGCAGCGTAGAACGGCGGCGGCCGGTCCGCCCCGTTACCCGGGAAAGAGCCAGGGACGAGCGATGTCGTCGTTGCCGAACGACGGGAGCGGTTCGCTGGGCACGGTCTCCACGATCCCCGTGGGGTCGGGATGCCCGTCCACGTCGACGTTGACAAGGTCGCCGTTCTCGTCAATGCGTACCGTCACTCGGTCCATGGGACAGGTGTACACCCGCAGACGTGGGAAGTCGATCCCCCAATCGCGTGCTGAGGAGGCAGAACTCGTTGCCTTCGGGATCGGCGAGAACGACCCAGCTCTGCCCGCCCTGGCCGATGTCAACCTGGGTCGCCCCGAGGGCGAGGAGCCGCGCCAGCTCCTCGTGCTGCTCGCACCCGACCGGGTTCAGGTCGATGTGCAGGCGGTTCTTGACCCGCTTCTCGTCCTGGACGGGGACGAACACGAGGGACGGCGGCCCCGCGTCCGCCTTGATCTCGACGATGCCGTCGTCGTGGTCCGCGCGAGGCCAGCCGAGCACTTCGCCCCAGAAACGGGCCAGGGCGTCGGGATCGTGACTGTCCACGATCAACTCGGTGAAGCGAGCGCCCACGAACCCAGTCTTGCCCGTTCCGTCCTCTCGGAACGTGATCTGCGCACCGACCTCTGCGGCTTTAACCTCGCCCGTGTGTGCGGGCGCATCGTGGTCTACCGGCCGGCCGACGTCCTTGCTGCTCTGTTCGACGCCATGGAGGCGCCGGGGCTGGGGGAGTCGTTCGCGCCGAGCTTCAACCTGGCGCCCACCCGGACCGTGGCCGGGCTGGTCGTCACCGCCCGCGGCCCGCGAGTCCTCTGCCCCTTCCGCTGGGGATTGCGGAACCGCCTCTTCAACGCCCGGGCCGAGACGGCCGCTACCAGCAGGACTTTCGCGCCCGCCCTCCGGGCTCGGCGGCTGGCCGTGCTGGCCGATGGCTTCTTCGAGTGGCGGGCGGGCGACGGCGGTCCGAGCCAGCCCCTGTACTTCCACCGCGCCGACGGCGAGCCACTGGCCCTGGCTGGGTTGTGGGAGCGCGAGGAAGAGGTCGTGAGCTGCACCGTCATGACGACCGCCGCCGGCGAGGACCTGGCCGGGGTCCACGACCGCATGCCGGTGGTCCTGGAACGCAATGCTCTGGCGGCATGGCTCGGCCCGGGCGAGCTGCGCGCACTCCGACGAGACGCGATCCTCGAGCCCTCCCCGGCCGGGACCCTCGTGCATCATGCCGTCGACCCTCGCGTCGGCGATGTCCGCAACGACAGTTCCGACTTGATCGACCCGTTCGACCCGCCGGCGCCACCACTCCGGCTCTTCGGCTAGCCCCGCTCCGGAATTCGTGGGCTCCTGGGGTAGGGCCCCGTGATCCAACTCGGAGCGGGCGACGAGAATCGAACTCGCGTCTTCAGCTTGGGAAGCTGATGTCGATACGTCGTGCGGGCAGCGCCTTTCGGCATCATCGCAGGTCAGCGCCGGTGCGCCCTTGACCGTTGTTCACCCATGTTGCCCTCTGCGGGCCACTGCTTGTGGCCCGCCTGTGGCCCGAGCGGCCATCACCTCACTTGTCGACCGGAATCTCGGCGGAAGTCCCGTCCCCGGGAACCACCCGGCGTCGAAGAAGCGCTGGCACGAACGCCGAGTTTGTAACGCACCGTTCCAGGACGCGTCGTATGCACTGCGGCGCTTCGGTTGTCCGCCCGGATCATTTGCATGTGTGGATCAGGGCGGCGCTACGGAGGTTGCGCCGCTCGAGTGGAATGCGCTCGGGCAGCGGAGCTGAATCGGCAGCGGGGCATCGACACGTCGTTGATGAGAACGAAGAACGGGTGCCCGACGATGAGCTGATGGGGAGCGCGCCGAGGCTGTCTTGAATCGGCATGACTAGTACTCGGCTGTCGTCAGTCGAGTAGAGCCCGATGAACGCCAGCCATCGTGAGTCGGCACGGAGCGCTCGGCGTCCGAAAGGCTGCGGGGCGAGCACCTGGTTTGCAAGCAGGTGGCCCAGCTCAACCAGGGCTCCCACTGACCAACGGTTTTACGGTGTCCCCCTCTAGCAGGCAGGGGTTTCCTGGCTCTGCCGGTTTCCTCCCCCAATCTTCCCCCAACTGTGTGGCAGTGTCATCGGCCGGTTTAGCCGACCGGGATGAGCGTTCTTGACCTTTCAGCGCGTTCTCAGAAGCGGACGCGCTACGCCGTCGACCTTCGACTGCGGGCTGCGGGCCTACCCGCCCGTCTCAGGGACGGCCCACCGACCTGGCCGTGTCCCACGAGCTCGTGGCCCACTACCTCGACCCCCGCCCGCCGACCGGTCCGGGGCCGGGCCTGGTCGGCCCGCCACCGCGAGGAGCAGGGGCCTATTGCCGACGTTTCGTCATGCCGGTCATCGCCACCGTGAAGCTGGGCCGGCTGTCCTGCCTGCATTTCGCCACACTCCTGGCCCAAGCCCCCACCGCCTCGGTGGCTGCCCACCTGCGCCGCTGCCTGTCGGCCATGGTGGGCGCCGTCGAGGAGGGCCTGCTGCTGGCCCGCCAGGACGTGCTGCGCGCGTGCGTGGTCACCGCCGGCGGGGGAGGGCTCGGCGACGACGAGGAGTCCGCCGTGCGCTTCGTGGAGGAGGCCGACATCCCCACCGCCGGCGCCGTGGGGGCCCTGGCCGCAGCGGCGGGGGAGCGCTCGGGGGTGTGGTGGCAGGAGCTCCAGCTCCTGGTGGTGGCCTACTCGGGCCTGCGCTGGGGAGAGATGGCCGCCCTCACCGCCGATCGGGTTGACCCCGCCCGGCGGCGCATCACCGTCGACCGCCAGGTGATCGAGACCCGCCACACCCTGGCCCTGGCCCCGCCCAAGAACCGCAGGAAGCGGACCACGATGTACCCCGCCCGCACCCCCGCCGGGGCCGACCTGGCCGCCCTGGTCGCCCGCCGCCCTGGGCGAGGTCGGCGCAGAGGACCTGCTGTTCCCCTCGCCCCGGGGATGCTGGCCCCGGCGCTCCAACTACCGGCGCAACACCTTCGAGCCCGCAGCCGCCGCGGCCGGGTGGCCCCGCAGCCCCGAGGGGCGACGGCATGGACGTTCCACTCCCTGCGCCACGTCTTCGCCACCTGGGCCCTGGCCCTAGCCCGGCGCCCGCATCGAGGACCTGTCCCGGCTCATGGGCCACTCCACCCTGCGGGTCACCCAGGACCTCTACATCTCCGCCGACAGCGACCTCTTCGAGCGCTTCTACAGGGCGACGGAGCAGGGGCTCAAGTTCGAGACGGTCAGTCGCAGAGAACTGGTAGACGTTCACGCCCCCGCGGAACGACGGCAGGCCTTCTGTCTCGCTGCAATCAGGCGACGTGCACCCGGCGCGGGCCTTTCGGTCGTGAGGTCTCGATCGCCCCTCCGCTGTTCGACGAGGCCCGCCCTCGCTGTCGGCTGATCCCTGGCCCCGCGCTCCAGGCAACGGCCGGCCGTGTGGCGGTGGCCAGCGGCGGTCATGGCTTCGCGGGTCGTGGCTCCATCAGCCGAGGCGGGCTGGGTGCTTGCCGTCCCCCGTCCGTGCTGTCTGACGGCTCCTCGGCAGCAGGGTGGCACGGCGCCGGGAGCATGCAAAGGCGGCTCCGATCCTCGCTCGCTGCGCTCGCTCCTGTACTCGCCGTCCCTACGGGCAGACCTTTGCATCCCCCCTTGACCGCCGTGCCTGTCCTTTGCCCAAGGAACCGCAGACCACGAACAGGAGGAAGCAATGAACACCATCCAGCTCATCGGTCGACTGACCCAGGACCCCGAGCTCCGCTACACCAACACCGGCCTGGCCACCACCAAGCTGCGACTGGCCGTCCCCCGGCGCAAGCGCAACGGCGAGGAGCAGCCGCCCGTCTACGTCGACGTGGTGACCTTCGACAAGCAGGCCGAGGCCGTGGCCGAGCACCTGGAGAAGGGGCGGCGGGTCGCCGTCACCGG
>JBHENM010000086.1:0-3932 GCA_046262035.1 Acidimicrobiales bacterium
GAACAGATGGGTGACCACCATGTCGCGGTAGGCGCCGGTCGTCTCGTAGAAGCCGATGCGGCTCTCGAGGGCCAGGGTCTCCGGCACGTCGATCTGCACGTGGTCGATGTGGTTGCGGTTCCAGATGGGCTCGAACAGGCCGTTGGCGAAACGGAAGGCGAGGATGTTGAGGGCCGCCTCCTTGCCGAGGAAGTGGTCGATCCTGTAGATCTGCTCCTCGTTGAAGGTCTCGTGCAGTGCCGCGTTCAAGGCCCGCGCACTGGCCAGGTCCGTGCCGAACGGCTTCTCCATGATGATGCGGGCGCGCTCCACCAGACCTGCATCCCCCAGCGTCCGGACCACGGCGATGGCCGCCTTGGGGGGCACACTGAGGTAGTGAAGGCGCCGGGCGCCGGGACCCAGGTCGGCCTCGGCCTCGGCCACCTTGTCGCGAAGGCCAGAGGGTCCCAGGCCCTGGCTCACGTAGGACAGCTTGGGTTCGAAGGCGTCCCAGTGGTTGGTCACGGTGCCAGGGCGGGCGAACTCGCCGCACGCCTTTCGGGCCAAGGTGCGAAATGCGTCGTCGTCGAGGTCGTCGAGCGACGTGCCGACGATGCGACACTCGGGCAGCAGCCCTGCACACGACAGGTGGAGCAGGCCGGGCAGCAGCTTTCGGCGGGCAAGGTCGCCGGTCGCGCCGAACAGCACGATCACATGCGGCTGCAACGGAGACATCAAGGTGGAGGTGATGTCGCTCGGTTCCATGCTGCCGCGGACGTTAGGGCCCGGAAGGAAACTACGTGCGCGGCCGAATGGCCAAAACCATGGTTTCACCGGCCTGAACGTCTCAAAGGCCGCGCACGTAGTTTCCTGACGGTCCCTTAGCCCCGATCATTCGGTAGCAAGGCACAGTGTTGACACCAGCCTGGTCAGGCAGTGAGGCGAAACCGCGCTGCTGGTTGGGTAATGGGCTCCGGTGGCGCTGCCCAATGGCCGTGACGGTACTTGCGCCCGAGCTTGACCATGAGGATGGCCCGCGCACCGGGGAGTGACCAGCGCACGCCGACGTCGGTGCGGCGGTTCATCTCCCGCATGACCCGCTCGAGCACGCCGGTGCCGAGTTCGGCTCGGCCCTTGTCGCCGAAGACAAGCCGGCCGGCGTCGGGACGGGTGAGGAAGGTAAGGGCGTGGGGCCGGGCGGCGCGCAGGTGATCGGCAGCCGCAGGTGCTCCCGCGTCGTCGAGGGCGGCGACGAAGGCCTCGTAGGCGGTGGTCGTCGCGGCGGCGTCGCCGCTGCGGTACGCGTCGACGAGCATGCGCTCGAAGCGGGTCCGCAGGGCCTTGGCGGCGGTCAGGGGGACACGGTCGGTGTAGCGCGACAGCTGCTGTACCGCCTTGGAGAGGTGGAACAAACAGCGCTGCACCGCAGCGGCCGGCCACAGCTCGTCGGCCATGATCGTCAGCTCCTCTTCGCCGTCGACGATGACCAGACCCGGCCGCACGGCGGCCAACAGGCCGGCCATGGTGTCCCACCCCTCGCCCAAGGTGGCGCCCAGCAAGCGGGCCTCGACGACGACTCGCCCGGCTTCTCGACGGCGAGCGACGAGGCCGATGGCCAAGTGCAGGCCCACGCCCAGCTTGGCGTCACCGGCCCGCACGCCCGTCCCGTCCAACAACAGGATCGGCACCGTGTCGACCTCGGGGCCGAGGCGCTCGGGAGCGATCGAGATCACGTGGCGGCGGATGGAGCGGGCGCTGAGGGCCACCCCGGCCAGCTCCGACAACAGCCGGGCCGCCTTGGCGTAGGCCACCTCGACGGCCAGGCTGGCGGCGAGGTCGCCCAGGCGGTCGGTACGGCGCTGATGGGCCCGCAGGCCGAGCACCTGCAGCATCGGGGCGAACCGCCTGCCACAGCGCAGGCACTCCAGCTGAGCCAGATCAAAGTGCACCTGGCCCACGGCGGAGTTGACCTTGCGCCCGCCCCGCCGCCGGCCCCGGCGCCGGAACCCTCGGTTCGACGAGCAGGCCGTGCACGACCACGGCGCCTCGGGTTGGTCGAGCAGTCGGAGAGGCTGGCCGAAGGGGCCGACCACGGTGTCGAGGAGATCGGCCGCCAGCATCTCCACTGTCGAGGCGACCAACTCAGCCGGGGCCCGTCGAGCGAAGTCGAGCGCGGCCTCCTCGATGTCGGCCAGGTCGACTAGGCCATCCAGTTCGATGCTGACGCCATGTGTAGGTTCGGTAATGGGCACGAGGCTCCTTCGCTTTCGCAGGTGGTGGAGCCTCGTGCCTATCAGGCCAGAACTACAGCGATGTCATTACTTGGCCTTGCTACCGATCATTCACCCAACGACCCCATTCGGCTCTCGCCCCTGCTGGTAGCGGCTTGATGAGCACGGTGACCGTCCTCGGCATAGCCGGAGTCGGGTCGAGGTCGCCCGATTGCCAGAGTCCGGGCTGGTGACCGAATACAGGGCGCGTTTCTGCCGCCTTGGTGCCGCCGGCTTGGCGACCGGGCCGCTCAGGTGATGAGGGCGATCCGGCGGTAGGCGCCGAGGAGGGCGTCGGCACTGGGCCAACCGTCGAGGATGCGCACGACACTTCTTCGCGCCCGCCGGACGATGCGAGCCGGGGTGTGCCACAGGCTCCAGCGCAGCGCCTTGGGCTCGGCGCTGGCCAAGGCGCCGGAGACGCACAGCAACTGGAACCAGCGCACCAGGTCGGCGGCGAAGCACACCACGGCCATCCAGGCCCGGTTGGCGTCGAGGTCGGCGAAGGGGAAGCGCTCCAGGCCCGACGCCTTGAGCCGGCGGATGTGGTCCTCGACGTGGGCGTGCGCCCGCATGTCGACGTCGCGCTCCACCGGATCACCGCCGGCGTCGCTGTAGTGGCCCCAGTAGCGGAACTCCAAGGAGGGGAACAGGCTGGTCTGCGCTCCTGGGTGCAGGGGCTCGCGGTGCACGATCAGGCGGGTCCCCGACGGCCATCCGGACAGCCCGACCAGGTCGGTGAGCTCGGCCACAGCCGATCCGGGCCGTTCGTCGCCGTCTTGGCGCACCGCCGCTGCCCAGCGGTCCTCGTCGTCGAGCACCCGGGAGATGGCGGCGTGAATGGCGGCGTTGGAGCGTGCCACCACCGAAAAGCCGATGTTGCGGTCCCGACAGCCCGCCGCGAAGCGGGCCGAGCACCCGGCCGAGTCGGTGCGCACCCGCAGCGCCCGGACGACCCCGGTGGCGTCGTCGCCTCGGTGGTGGCCGCCGGCCACCTCGACGGGAAGCTGCGCCACCGCCTCGTCGAGCAGCTCCAGGTGATCGGCGATGCAGTTGGCCCCGGCGTTGCCCGGGCGCAGCCGGGCGGCCAGCGCCTCGCCGGTGGCATCGGCGAAGCAGAACATGGGGTGGAAGCCGAACCCACCCTTGTAGGTGGGCGCCGTACCCTCTTTGTTCTCCGAGTGGACTTCCACCAAGGAGGCGTCGATGTCGAGGACCACCTCGTCGGCGCCGGTGGTGGCGGCCGAGCGGCGCCAGACCTGGGCCCGCACCTCGGCCATTGCCTCCCACAGCCCGGCCAGGATGGTGGCGTCGATCTTGCGGAAGGTCCGGTAGAGCGTCGTGTCCGACGGCACCGAGCCGAACAGCGCCGGCTGGGCCCGCAGGGCCTCGATGTCCGAGCACGCCTCGCCCCCGCCGGCCAGCATCAACATGGCCTGCACCAGCACCTTGCCCCGGTCGTGTTCAGCGACGATGGGGATGCGGGCCGATAGCGAATCACCCAGGCCCAGCCGGTCGGCCATAGCGCCGAGGGCGTGCAGCCCGACATGGGCCACCACCTGGTCGCCGCCAGGTTCCACAACCACGTTGGCAGTGCTGTTACCGTTCACCTCGCGAGTGCCCTCCTGGTCTGGGGTCTGAGTTCTCGACAAACGCAGTTTCCCTTGCCAGGAGGGCCTTTTC
>JBHENM010000087.1:0-1177 GCA_046262035.1 Acidimicrobiales bacterium
CAGCAACCCGCGGGTCGTCAAACGAAAGTACGTCCGCTGGCACGTCAAACGCGCCGGCCACCGCGACTGGCCTCAACCCACCAGGCCGACTACCGCCACCATTCGTCGGATCTAACTGAACGGTATTGCTGCTAACCCCGATCATTCACCCAACGATCCCATTCGCACGGAATCGGCCTTGCGAGGGCTGCGGCACACGATGAGGGGCCCGAACTTCTAGCCCCGGTGGTTGGCGTGTCCATCGCAGCGCCTGAGATTGTCCTGCAGTGCAATTCGGGGCGCGTCGGTTGGGGCGTGGTCCCGAATGCTCGACGGCGCGACGCCTCAGGTGATGAGGGCGATGCAGCGGTACGCGTGGAGGAGGTCGTTGGTCGTGGGCCAGCTGTCGAGGATGCGAACGACGCTTCACCGGGCCCGGCGAACGATTCGGGCCGGGGTGTGCCACAGGTTCCAACGCAACGCCTTGGGCTCGGCGCGGGCGAGGGCGCCGCTGAGGCACAGCAGCTGGAACCACCGCACCAGATCGGCGGCGAAGCACACCACCGCCATCCACGCCCGGTTGGCGTCGAGGTCGCAGAACGGGAACCGCTCCAGGCCCGAGGCCTTGAGGCGGCGGATGTGGTCCTCGACGTGGGCGTGGGCACGCATGTCGGCGTCGAGGGCCACCGCGTCGGCGATGGCGTCGGTGTAGTGGCCCCAGTAGCGGAACTCCAGGGAGGGGAACAGACTGGTCTGGGCCCCGGGATGCAGGGGCTCGCGGCGCACGATCAGGCGAGTGCCGGTGGGCCAGGCCGACAGGTCCACCAGATCGGTGAGCTCGGCCACCCCCGATCCGGGGCGCTCGTCACCGTCTTGGCGGAGGGCGCCGGCCCAGCAACCCTCGTCGTCTGCCACCCGGGAGATGGCGGCGTGGATGGCCTTGTTGGAGCGGGCCACCACCGAGAAGCCGATGTTGCGGGCCCGACATCCGGCGGCGAAGTGCTGCGAGCACCCGGCCGAGTCGGTGCGCACCCGCACCGCCCGCTCGACCAGGGCGGGATCGTCGCCCAGACGGTGGCCGGCGGCCACCTCGGCGGGGAGCTGGGCCACGCCATCATCGAGGAGCCCCAGGTGATCAGCGATGCAGTTGGCCCCGGCGTTGCCAGGGCGCAACAGCGCGGCCAGGGCCTCGCCGGTG
>JBHENM010000088.1:0-2588 GCA_046262035.1 Acidimicrobiales bacterium
GGACTGCAGGTGGTACTGCTCGTTCTCCGGGCACTGGAGAGCGAGGTAGCCCACCTCCTGGCTCGAGTACATGTCGACGAGCGGAACGCCGAAGGCCTCCCGGCACGCGACCCGAACCTTGTCGTCGACGACCTCGCCGAACGTGCGGATCTCCAGGAGGCCGGGCAGCGTCTCCCCATGACGCACGAAGTGACCGGCCAGCGCATAGGCGTTCGAGGGGTAGGTCAGGAGATAGCGGGGACGCTCCCGGCGGAGCCAATCGGCCTGCTCCCGGACCGTCCGGTCGATGTGGAGGGAGACGCTCGCGGCGGTGTGGGCCACCCCTTCGGTGGGCGCCCCCCAGTTGGGAGCGACGCTTCCCCTGGGACCGGGCACGTGTGGCTTCTCGAACTGGCGGATCACGGCGAGCTTCTGATCGAGGTCTCGGCGGTGCCAGCCGTGGTCCCGGAGGGTGAGGGAGACCCAGAACAGCTGGGTCAGGGCCGTGCCCAGGGTTCGCAGCGGCCGGCCGGTGGAGCCCGACGTGCGGAGCTCGAACGTGGCACCGTGGCCGGCCGGCAGGGCGTCGCTGACCAGGGACGCGGCCGACTCCTGGGCTTCGGCCCTCGTGAGTATCGGCATCCGGCGCCAGCGCTCGAGGGTCATGGCGGCGCCAGGGGCCCGGTCGAGGGCGCTCAGGCGCTCGGCGTAGAAGGGGACCGACCTCTCGACGTGATCGAGCAGGAGATCGAGCTGACGGAATTGGAGGTCGGCGATCGTGGCGGCCGGCCACCACTGTGTCTGCTCGAGCTGGAACAGGAGGCTCAGGACCCCGGCCGCTCGCGGCGAGGGCACGGCCGGCCACTCGACCCCGCGCAGCGCGCTCTGGAACGAGAACAACGCCCTCCTCTTCTGCACCGGCTTCACCGGCCGCGGGAAGATAGCCCCGTGCGATGGAAGGCGGTGTGCAAGCTGGGCCGTCAGCTGCCGGAGGTCGTGGAGGGGGAGACGTACGGCGTGCCCGCCCTCAGCGTTCGCGGCTCGCTGGTGGCCCGACTCCTCCCCGACAAGAAGTCGATCGCGGTCAAGGTCGGCCTGGACGAACGGGCGGCCCTGTGCGCATCGCGCCCCGAGACCTTCGTCGTCACGCCTGAGTTCCAGAACTACTCGATGATGATCGTGAGGCTGACGACGATCGGCGACGGCGAGATGTGGCCGATCCTGGTCGACTCCTGGCGGCGAAGCGCTCCGCCCCGGCTGGCGGCCGAATTCGAGGCCCGCCGGACACCAGGTGATTACTGATCGTTGCCCTATTTCCGGACCGGTGCTAAGAACGTGGCCATATGAGGACCTTCTTGCGCAGAGCTCTCCTGGCAGCCCTTCCGACGATCCTGCTGGTTCCGGCGTCCACCACCACCGCCAGCGCCGCCATCCTGTCGTGCGGGGACATCGTCACCCGGAACACCGTCCTCGACCAGGACGTCGGCCCCTGTGGCGTGGGCCTGACAATAGGGGCGGACAACATCACCCTCGACCTCAACGGGTACGAGGTGTTCGGTACCCCGGCCATCGGCGACGGCGCCGGCATCACCTTCCTGGGGCGCACCGGAGCGACCGTGAAGAACGGCACCGTCCGCGAGTTCGACGTCGGGGTCGTGATCGAGGGCGGGTCGGCCAACACGGTCCAGGGCATCAACGCCGTGAACAACATCTCGTTCCAGACGATCCAAGCCAGGGGCGGTGACGGGATCGCCATCCTCTCGTCCCAGAACAACCGGATCCTCCGCAACAACACCGTGAACAACGGGCCGTTCTCCGGGATCGGGATCTACAGCGACATCGACAGCGCCCATCCCCGCACCACGGGGGGCGCCTCCACCGGCAACGTCATCGACGGCAACATCGTGGCCAACAACATCCAGGGACGGCAGCCGAACAACGTCGTCAACAACGACAACATCGGCATCCGCCTGGAGCCCGGTAACGCCCGGAACTTCATTCTGAACAACGACGTCTACGGCAACGGGCTGGACGGCATCACCCTCTTCACCCGGTCGGTCTTCAACGTCATCCGGGGGAACAACGTCACCCGGAACGGCTTCTACCGTGTCGCGGCCCGGCGCGGAAACGGCATCGGCCTCCAGATCGGGAACGCCGCCGGAGGCGCCAACGACAACATCATCGAGAACAACAACTCCACCAACAACGCCGACAACGGCATCAGCATTCGCGCCGGCTCGTTGAGGAACACGGTCCGCAACAACACGGCCGTCCACAACGCCGTCCTGCCTCCGGCGTCGGCCAACTTCGGGCCGACGTTCGACCTGCTGGACAACAACGTGAACTGCGACTTCAACCAGTGGCGGGACAACATCTACATCACCGCCTTCCCCCCCGACTGCGCCGGCGACCGCCCGTAGCGGGGGGCCGCGCCGCGCGGCCCGCGACGCCCGGCCCAGCCCGGCGAGAGGCGCCAGCAGGCCCCACGCTCGGGAGGAGGGCGGGCCGGCTCCGTGCCGAACGGTGTGGCTGGCCCCGTCCGGGGCGGCGAAGCCGCAGACACGGCCCGGCGTGGGGCAGGGGCCCCACGCTCGGGAGGAGGACGGGCC
>JBHENM010000089.1:0-6156 GCA_046262035.1 Acidimicrobiales bacterium
ACCCTGCCGACCACCACCACCACCACGACCCTGCCGACCACCACCACCACCACGACCCTGCCGACGACCACCACCACCACGACCCTGCCGACGACCACCACCACGACGACGTTGCTGCCCACCACCACAACGACGTCCACGACATCCACGACGTCGACCACCAGCACGACGAGCACAACCCTTCCGACCAGCACTTCGACGACGAGCACGACCACGGCGCCCGGAACGGGAACGACCACTACCGCCGGTGCGATACGGACAACGGTGGCGGAGATCCCGACGACCACCACCTCCACGACCACCTCCACCTCGCCGGCGACCACCACCTCCACCGCCCCCGCTACCTCGCCGACGACCACTGTCGCCGTCGCGGCAGTGAGCGATGGCGGTCCCGACGCCTCGACCGGAGCGAGCGGATTGTCCGTCGCCCAGAGCGGGGCGGGGTCACAAACGCTCGCCGTCACCGGCTCACCCGTGCTGTGGCAGGCGCTGGTGGCGGGGCTGGCGGTTGCCGTGGGCAGTCTGATGGTCCTCCTGGCCGGACGAGCGCCGGCCGCCCCTCACCCGCGTGCAGCCTCCCCGGTCGCGGGCGAAAAGCCGAACTCGGGCCGTGCGCTCCTCGGTACCGCTCTGACGAGTGGGTCCGAACGCGTCTATCTCTACCTTGTCGGCCTAGATCCCGGGCAACCGTTCGGACCCCGTGGCGCCCGCTCGCCGGCTCGCCCGCCGCCGGGAGTGGCCTTCCGTGGGCCGCTCCTCATTGAGCGCCGGACCTGAACCTGGCGCCCCGCGGCCCACCTGAGCCGCTCCCATGCGGTCCAACGGGCTTGTCCAACAGCCAGTTCCAACACAGTGATCCAACCGGACGGTCCAACAGGCTCCAACAGGCTCCGACATCCGGACTCCGCGTCAGCGTCTGCGGCGACGGCAGGGGCCTAGACTTCGGAGTCGTGCACTCAGTTCGAGGCGCGAACGGTCCCGGCGTGGTGCACTGACGGCGTGACGACGGAGACTCCACCCGACGAGCAGGGCCGGAGCGGTCCTCCGAGCGCCGCAACCACGGACCCGGTGGTTGCCATCGTGGCGGCCAAGGATGCGGAGAGCACCATCGGCGAGACGGTCGCCGCCCTCACCGCGCTCCCAGGCGTCGACGAGGTCTTGGTGGTCGACGACGGCTCGACCGACGGCACCGCCGATCGGGCCCGCGCCGCCGGAGCGTGGGTGTTTAGCCTGCCCGCCAACCGCGGCAAGGGCGGAGCGGTGGCCGCCGGAGTGGCCCTGGCCCCCCACGCCGGCGTCTACCTCCTGATCGACGCCGACGTGGGCGGTACCGCCAGCGCCGCGTCGCCCCTGTTGGAGCAGGTCATGGCGGGTGAGGCGGACATGACGGTGGGCGTGCTGCCCTCGGCGGGAGGGCGAGGTGGATTCGGCGTGGTCCGGGACCTGGCCGGCGCCGGGATCCGCCGGGCCACGGGCCAGACCGTCTCCGCCCCCCTCTCGGGCCAGCGCGCCGTCCGGGGTGAGCTCCTGCGCTCCCTCGCGTTGGCTCCACGATTCGGCCTGGAGACGGCGCTCACCATCGACGCCCGCCGGGCCGGCGCCCGAGTGCTCGAGGTCCCCGTGGCCATGGACCATCGCCACACGGGCCGGACCGTGGCCGGGTTCGCCCACCGGGCCCGGCAGGGAGCCGACGTGGTGCGCGCCCTGTGGCCCCGCCTCACCTCCCGGCCCACCCGGTTGCGCCTGGTGGCCGTCTCCCTTCTCGTCGCCGTGGCCGCCGCCCTATGGTCGGGCGGTCGGTGGGAGGCGCCCAGCGTTCCCGCCACCCAGCGTGCCTCCCGCGTGCTCGTCGTGGGGATGCCCGGCCTTCGCTGGGACGAGGTGGGGACGGGCCGGCTGGCCAACCTCGACCGCCTGATCGACGACGGCGCCCTCGGGGCCATGACCGTACGCACCCTGTCGTCGGATCCCAACCCGGTCGAGGCCTACGCCACCCTGGGAGCGGGAACCAGAGTCCGAGCCGGGGAGGCGGCGGAGGAAGCCGCCGGTGGCGCCACGTCCGACGGCACCGGGGGGGTGCGGGTGCCAGGAGCGGCGGCTGTCCGCCAGCAGGCCGGTCGCCACGTTGCCTCCCGTCCCGGAGCCCTGGGCGACGCCCTCCACGCCGCCGGCCTGCGTACCGGCGTGGTGGGCAACGCCGACACTGCCACCGGCCTGGTCGGCCTCGAGAGCGTCCCCGCCACCGAGCGACCGGCGGCGGTCGCCCTCATGGACACTGGCGGCCGGATCGACGCCGGATCGGTCGATCCCGCCGACCTGCTCATGTTCGACCGCCGGGCCGCCTTCGGGCGACGGGCCGATCCCGACCGGGTCGCAGCCCGGACCCGCGAAGCCCTGGCTGCGGCCGACGTGGTCCTGGTCGATCCCGGCGACCTGGACCGGGCCCGCGCCCTGGCCGTCATCGCTCCTGCCGCCTTCGCCGCCCGGCTCCGGTCCGAGGCTCTGGCCCAGACCGACGCCCTGCTCGGCCGGCTCGTGGCCGAGGCCCCTCCGGGAACCCTCGTCCTCGTCGTCTCTCCGGTGCCTCCGGAGGACGAGTGGCGCCTCACTCCCGTCGTCGCCGCCGGGACGGGAGTCGTGAAGGGGCACCTCCACTCGCCGTCCACCCGGCGCCTCGGCCTGGTCACCATCACCGACCTGGCGCCCACCATCCTCCAGGCCCTCGGCGCGCAGGTGCCGGGCGACATGATCGGCCACACCCTGCGGTTCCATCCCGGCACGCCCGACCCCGGCCGCCTGGCGCGACTCGACCACGACATCGCCTACCGGGAGCGGATCTACCTGGGCGTGGCTCTGGCCTTCATCGCCTTCCAGGCTCTGGCCTACGCTGCCGTCGCCTTCGTTCTGCGCCGGGCCCGGCTGAGCCCCCGCGGGAGGACCGCCCTCCGGGACGTGGCCCTGGCCGTGGCCGCCTTCCCCCTGGCCACCCTCCTGTTTCGCGGCCTGGCGCCCTTCGCCCCCCGGGCCGGCGCTTGGGGAGGCGTATTCCTGGTCGCGGCCGGCACCGCCATCGTGGCCCTGGCCCGGCGCGCCCACCGCTCGCCCCTCAGCCCCCTGGCCTGGATCTACGGGGCGACGGCGTGGCTCCTGATCCTCGACGTGGCCACCGGTGGCCGCCTCCAGGTGGGCGGGATCCTCGGCTACTCGCCCCAGAGCGCAGGCCGCTTCTTTGGCCTCGGCAACACGACCTTCGCCGTGCTGGCCGCCTGCAGCCTCCTCGGGGTGGCGATCCACCTCCACCATGCCCCCCGGCCCCGGGAGGCGCTGGCCGCGGCGGCGGCCTTTCTGGCTCTGGTGGTCATCGTCGACGGGGCCCCCAACCTGGGGGACGACGTGGGCGGCATCCTGACCCTCGTTCCCGTCTTCGGCCTCACCCTCATCGTCCTCGCCGGCCGCCGGCTGTCGTGGCGGCTGGTACTGGGGGCGCTGGCCGTCACCGCCGCAGTCCTGGCCGTCGCCACCGGCGTCGACCTGTTGCGGCCCCCCGAGGCCAGGACCCACCTGGGCCGGCTGGCCGCCGACACGTGGCGGGACGGGGGAGAGGAGCTGCGCACCACCGTCGCCCGCAAGGCCGACGCCAACCTCCGGCTCCTACGGAGCACGCCGTGGTCATGGGCCGTGCCCGTGATCGCCGGGTTCCTGATCTACGTGCTGGTGGTGCGGCGCCGGTGGGCCCAACTCCTGCCCGCCGGGTCGCCCCTCAGGGTCGGGGTGGTGGCGGCCATCGCCGCCGGCGTGCTCGGGTTCGTCCTGAACGACTCGGGTGTCGTCGTCACCGCCCTGGTCCTGGTGGAGGTGGGCCCGCTCATGGCCGTGCTCGCCCTGCGCGACGAAGGCGGGGAGCCCGTCTTCCTGGAGCCGGCGGCCGACGCTCCCGCGGGCCGGGCCCTGGCCCGCTTCGCTTCCGCCGAGGACGACCCCTCCCGCTGATGGCCGAGCTGATCACCGCGTTCGTCGTCGGCGCCCTGGCCGCCCGGCTGACGTGGCTGGCGGCCCGGCCCTGGTTCGCCCAGCCCGCCCTGCTGCGACCCAACTACCGGGGCAAGCAGTTGCCGACCGCCGCCGGCCTGGTATTCCCGCTCGCCCTCTTCCTGGTCGAGGGAGGACGGGCCGTGGCCGGCGCCCTGGGCGTGGGCGACGAGGGGATCACCCTGGCCCGGCTGCTCACCCTGCTCGCGGTGAGCGGGTTCTGCGTCCTGGGGACGATCGACGACGTCGCCGGCTCGGGCGAGTACCGGGGCTTCCGGGGCCACGTTCTCGCCCTGGCCGGCGGGCGCGTCACGACCGGCCTGTTCAAGCTGCTGGGCGGGGCGGCGGTCGCCCTGGTGGTGGTCAGCCCCGTCTCGGCCGGTCCCGGCGAGGGAGGGGTGGCCCGGCTCCTGGCCGACGCCGCCCTCGTCGCCCTCGCCGCCAACCTGGGCAACCTCTTCGACCGGGCGCCGGGCAGGGCCATCAAGGGGGGCCTGGTCGCTTTCGGTGTCCTCGCCGTCGCCAGCGGGGCCGACCCCGCTCTGGCCGGCGTCGCCGTACTGGCCGGAGCCGCGGCCGGTCTCCTTTTCGACGACCTTCGTGAGGACCTGATGCTCGGGGACTCCGGCGCCAACCCCCTAGGGGCCGCCCTCGGCCTCGGCGTCGTTCTCGTCGCCGGCCCCGGCGTGCGCAACGTCACCCTGGCCGTGCTGGTCGTCCTGAACCTGCTGGGCGAGGTGGTGTCGTTCAGCCGGATGATCGACGCCGTCGCCCCCCTGCGGGCCTTCGATCGGGCGGGAGCGTCGCGGGAAAGGCGTCAACGCCCCCAGCACTAGCCCTGCTTGTTGGCGGATATCCCGGGCCTTCGAAATCCTGACCCCGCCTCAGCTTCGTAGACCGGGCAATACCAACCCCCAACTTGCAAAGAGAGAAGCCCGTGCACCTGAAATCAAAGCTCACCGTAACGGTGCTGGCCGGGGCGCTGGCCCTCGGCGGCGCTGCCTGTGGGAGTGACTCCGACACAGCCACCAACCTGACCGAAGAAGGCTCCGGCTCCCAGTCGGGCGCCAACACCGTCACCGCCATTCCCAGCCTCTCGGGCGTGGGAACGTCGGTCACCCTCGACGCTGGAACCGCAGGCGCCCTCAAGTCCCTCGGGGTGGCTCTGGCCCCCGCCGGGTCCGCGACCTTCGACGCCGGCACCTCCACCATCACGTTCCCCATCACCGCCGGTTACGCCGAGATCCACAGCGACGTGACCCACCAGCCCGGCTACATCCTGGGCTCGATCAACCACGCCGGTAGCGGGTTCACGCTGACCGCGGGATCCACCAAGGTGGAGCTGTCCGACTTCGTGGTCGACCCCGGCAACTCGGTCCTATACGGCACCGTGGGCGGTACTCCCAAGGTCCCGCTCCTGACCCTCGACGGCACCAACGTCCAGGTCGGCATGGAGGACGGCAACGTCGTCCTGCAGGGCACGGTCGCCAAGCTCACCGACACCGCCGCCGGTGCTCTGAACAAGGCGTTCAAGGTCGACGCCCTCAAGGCCGGTCTGCCTTTGGGTGTGGTGCGGTTGGTGGCCAAGGGTGACGCCACCACCTACGACACGAGCACCGACCAGGTCACGGCCATCTCCCGCTTGGACGGCAAGAGCACCGAGGTCAAGCTCGACGCCGGAACGGCAGGGGCCTTGCAGTCGCTGGGTGTGGCCGTCGCCCCCGTCGGGTCGGGCACGTTCGACGCCAAGACGTCGACGGTGGGCTTCCCGATCACCGGAGGCTTCGCCGCCATCCACTCCGACAAGAGCTACCAGCCGGGCTACATCGCCGGCTCGGTCATCCACCAGGGGAGCGGCCTGAGGTTCAGCAAGGGCAGCACGTCGCTCGAAGTCACCGACTTCGTGGTCGACCCCGGCAACTCGATCCTCACCGCGACCGCCGGTGGCCAGCCGGGCGTGCCTCTGCTCTTCCTCGACGGCACCAACGTCAAGGTCAGCACCGAGGGCAGCGACGTGGTCCTCGACGGGACCGTGGCCAAGCTCACCGGAGCAGGTGCTTCCGCCCTCAACTCAACCTTCAAGGTGGACGCGTTCAAGGAGGGACTGCCCCTCGGGGTCGTCCACCT
>JBHENM010000090.1:0-1992 GCA_046262035.1 Acidimicrobiales bacterium
CCGCTACCGCCCGGAGGAAGTGCGCACGATCATCGTCTACGGGCGGGCGGGCACACCCATGCCGGCGTGGGGCGTGGAAGGCGGGGGACCGATGAACGACCAGCAGGTGGACGACCTCCTCGCCTACCTCGAGCACATCAAGCTCGACGAGAAAGAGGTGCAGGCCAAGAACCTGGAGCAGTTCGGCACCGACGGCCAGAAGCTGTTCGAGAACTTCTGCGCCCGCTGCCACACCCAGGGCTACTCGTACGGCGAGGCGGGCCTGCCCGGTGGTGGCGCCTACGGCCCGCCCCTCACCGGGGGCAGCACTCTGCGCCAGTTCCCCAACCCCGAGCAGCACTTCGAGTGGGTGAACGAGACGGCCGAGTTCGGCAAGCAGTACGGCACACGAGGCATCGCCAAGGGAGTCATGCCATTCTTCGGGGGGATGCTGACCAAGGAGCAGGTCCAGGCCATCGTCGACTACGAGCGGACCCTCTGATGGAGACGCTGCTCGCCGCCCTCACCTGGGAGCCACAGATCAAGGGCGCGCTGTACGTCGTCCTGGCCGTAGGGATCCTCTGCGGCTCGTGCTACATGCTTCTGGCCACCAACACCGGCGCTCGCCTCGGGTTTCTCCTGGCGGCCGCCGGACTGTTCGGCTTTCTCGCCACCATCGGCATCGTCTGGTGGGTCTACGGGATCGGCCCCAAGGGGCCCGAGCCGAAATGGGACCCCGCCGGCGTGATCACGGGGGATCTGGCGCGGTCGGCCAACCCCGCCCTGGACGGCTTCCCCCGGGAGTGGGAGGAGATCGAGGTGAGCGACCCGGCCGTGGCCGACGCCCAGCCCGTCGTGGACGGCCAGCTGGTCAGCGCCCCCGGCCAGCGACGGATCTTCGCAACGGCGTCCGACTACGTACCCGTCGCCGCCTACAAGAAGGGCGGGGAGTCGTACGGTCCACTGGGCCTCGACTTCCGTCCTCTGGACGTCTTCCACAAGGCCCACTACCTGATCCTGCAGGTGCAGAAGGTGCAGCCGGTGGCGGAGGGCCAGCCCCCCCCGCCCGGTCCGCCGCGCGTCGACGCCTCGACGCCGCCGGTTGCTGTAGTGATGGTTCGCGACTTGGGAGCCCTCCGGCTGAATCCGGCCATCTTCGCCATCTCGTCGACCCTGATCTTCCTCCTGCTCTGTTACCAGCTGCACACGCGGGACCGCGACCTGACGGCGTTGCGCGAGTCAGGTAGTCGGAGCCCCGAACCCGTCTCGCGGTAGGGTTAGCGGGCCCACAGTTATGGCCCAATACCTTCCGCTCCTGGTGATGCTGGTGTTGGCTGGCCTCTTCGCGGGCCTCTCCTTCGTGGCCTCGCACCTGCTGGCGCCCCAGCGGCCGACGGTGGCCAAGCTCTCGCCCTACGAGTGCGGCATCGTCCCCGACAACGAGCCCGCCGAGCGCTTCCCGGTCCGCTTCTACCTGGTGGCGATGATCTTCATCATCTTCGACATCGAGATCATCTTCCTCTTCCCCTGGGCCGTCATCTACCGCAGCCTGGGCGCCTTCGGGCTCTGGGAGATGCTCATCTTCGCCCTGGCCGTGTTCGTCTCCTTCGTGTACCTCATCGGCAACGGGGCCCTGAACTGGGGCCCGCTGCGGAAGCTCACGCCCCTGGCTTCGGAGCCCAGGATGCGCGAGGCCGAGCGCACGACCCGCTCCACCGTGCGCCGCGTGGGCTCGGGCGCGGGCCAGCCGCCGGGGCAGGTGGCCTGACCCGTGGGGCTCGAAGACCTCAACCACAACTTCCTCACCGGTCGCATCGAAGACCTGGTGAAGTGGGCCCGCCGCAACAGCGTGTGGCCGGCGACGTTCGGCCTGGCCTGCTGCGCCATCGAGATGATGGCCAGCGGCGCCGCCCACTTCGACCTGGCCCGCTTCGGCATGGAGGTCTTCCGGGCGTCACCCCGTCAAGCCGACCTGATGATCGTGGCCGGTCGAGTGTCCCAGAAGATGGCCCC
>JBHENM010000091.1:0-15225 GCA_046262035.1 Acidimicrobiales bacterium
CCGACTTCACGGGCGACGCCTCGCCTTCGGCCGAGGAGCAGGTGCTCCTCGGTGTGGAGCACGGTGACCTGGCCGGCGCGCTCAACCGCATGTCGCCCGAGCTCCGGGCCGTCGTACAGGCCACCGTTCTCGACGGCCTGACCACTCGTGAGGCCAGCCGCCTTCTCGGCGTTCCAGCTGGCACCGTCAAGACTCGCATGATGCGGGCCAAGCCCTACCTGCGGGAGGCGCTCCTATGACCTGGCATGCAGACGCCAACCTCCTCACCCGCTACACCCAGGGTGATATCGACCCGGCGGCGGCGTTCTCCCTGGAGTCCCACCTCGTGGCGTGCGAAGCCTGTCGGACCGAGATCGCCGGGCGGGCGGATCTTGATCGGGTGGCGCAGTCGTGGGCTGAGATCGAGGCCGTAATGGACGTTCCCCGCCCCCGGCTCGTCGAGCGGGTCCTCCTCCGTCTCGGGGTTCGCTCCCACGTAGCCCGTCTACTGGCGGCCACTCCTGCGCTCCGCCTGTCGTGGCTGGGAGCGGTGACCCTCGCCCTCGGGTTCGCAGTGGCCGCCGCCCAAGGCGGTCGCGGAGAGCAGGCCCTGCTCCTCTTCCTGCTCGTCGCCCCCCTTCTGCCGGTGGCCGGCGTCGCTGCTGCCTTCGCTCCCGGGCTCGATCCCGCTCACGAGCTCACTCTCGCCTCTCCGTCCGGCGGATTCCGGCTCCTTCTGGTGCGGTCGGCCGCAGTGCTGGGCGCAACCACGGTCCTGGCCGGCGTGGCCGCGCTCACCCTCCCCAGCTTCGAGCCCATCTCGGCCGCCTGGCTTATCCCCGCTCTTGCCCTGAGCGTCAGCAGCCTGGCCCTGGCCACGTTCATCGCGCCCGTGACTGCGGCCGCCATCGTGGCCGGACTGTGGGTCAGCGGGGTCCTGGCCAGCGAGGTCGTCAATGCCGGCAGCCTTCGCGCCTTCCTCGCCTCCCGCTCGCTCGAGTCCGCTGCGTTCCAGCCGGAAGGCCAACTGGCGTTCCTCGCCATCGCCTTCATCGGCTCTGTTGTCGTGGCCGGGCGTAGACACACCTTCGATCTGGAGAGGCCAACATGAGCGAGATGACCGTCCACGTCGACGGCGTCGACAAGGACTTCGGCCGCACACGGGCCCTATCCGGCGTCGGCCTCAGCATCGGCCCCGGGATCTGCGGCCTGCTCGGCCCTAACGGGGCGGGTAAGACGACCCTGCTCCGCATCCTGGCCACGGTGCTGGCGCCCGACGCGGGGCAGGTCCGTTTGCTGGGCCGGGATCCGGCGACCCCGGAGGGGCGGTTGGGCATCCGGCGCCGGCTCGGCTACCTGCCCCAGGAGAGCGGTCTCCACGGCAACTTCACCGCCTTCGAGTTCGTCGACTACGTCGCCATCCTCAAGGAAATGACCGAGCGGCGGGCCCGCCACGACGAGGTTCGTCGGGTGCTCGCCCTGGTCGGGCTCGAAGACGTCAGCCGGAAGAAGATCAAGGCTCTCTCGGGGGGCATGCGACGTCGGGTGGCCCTGGCCCAGGCCCTCCTCGGCCAGCCCGAGCTGCTGGTGCTCGACGAGCCCACCGCCGGCCTCGACCCCGAGCAGCGACTCCGCTTCCGGGAGCTGGTTTCGGCGGCGCCGAAACAGACGGTGTTGCTCTCCACCCACCAGAGCGAGGACGTGGCCGCTCTCTGCCCGCGCGTGATCGTCATGCACCAAGGGGGCATTCGCTTCGACGGAACCCCCCGAGAACTGGCCGAGGTGGCTCGCCGGCGGGTGTGGCTGGCTGCCGAGCGTTCGGCCAATGCTCGCTTGTCGTGGCGCACGGCCGATGGTCAGCACCGCCACATCGGCGACCCCCCGCCCGGAGCCACTCTGGCCGACCCCACCATCGAGGACGGATATCTGCTCCTGGTCGGCGACCAGGCGTTGGTGGGAGCCACGACATGACCGAGACCGCGGTGGGGACGGCGACCACCACCGCCCCCCCGACCGAGCTGTCCGAGCCCCCGGCCCTCTCCGGGCCGATCGCCCGGATCCTTTCCCGGGTGGAGGGCCGGCATCTGCTCCTGTCACCGGTCAACCTCATCGGATTGGCCCTGGTCGCCCTCGCGGCCCTGGGTTGGCTGCGGGTGCCCGTTCAGGACCTCCGGGCGCGGTCCATGGACATGGTGTTCCACGCCTTTCCCTTGGCGGCCGGTGCCCTCCTCGCCGCCAATCTCGCGACCCTGCGGAGCCGGCGCCATCGGACCGATGAGCTGTTCAACTCTCTGCCGGCGGCGCCGGAGGCCCGTACCGGCGCCCACCTGTTGTCCGCACTGTGGCCGGCGGCGGTCACCTGCGCCTTCTTTGCCATCATGATCGGCGCTGCCGCGTCCATGGATTCCTTCGGTCGGCCCGACGGTGCCGAGCTGCTGGTCGGGCCGCTCCTGGTCGCCGGTGCCGCCGCCCTGGGCGTGATGGTGGCCCGTTGGGTGCCCACGCCGGCAGCTGCGCCCGTGACCCTCGTGGCCATCGCCGCTATCCAGGTTCCGGTGAGTGGCACCTCGATCGTGGACCGCGGCTGGCGGCGGCTGGGGTTCTGGACCTATCCGGGCGATCTGGTGCCCGAGCTGCTCCCGCCCCGGCTGGCCCGGTGGCACGTCGTCTACCTGGTCGGGTTGGTGGCCATGGCCGCCGTGGGTGCTCTGCTCGTGCACGGTCTGCGCCGTCCGGTTGTCGTCGCCGGTACGGTCGCCATCGCCGTCGTGGTCACGGCCGCCTGGTTTCAGACCCGCCCCTTGTCTTCTGAAGGGTGGGCTGCCCGCAACGCCTTCATTGAGCGTCCCCAGGATCACCAGGTCTGCGAGGACCGATCCGGCATCCGCTACTGCGCCTATCCCGCGTACACCGGTTTGATCGACGTCTGGGCCGGCCAGGCACAGGCCGTGCTCCGGGCCGTTCCACCTGGGCAATGGCCGGTCGGGGCTGACGTCCGCCAGGGGGTCGCGGCCTCCGATCGGTACTGGATCGATGACTCCGTCCTCGCCCGGGAGCTTCCCGCGCTACCCCGCAAGGGGGCGGACACCGTGGACGCCGGCAGGATTCAGCCGCCGATGATGTGGGAGGCCGACGGCAGCTCCGACCTCGGGTTCGCCCTGAGCGTCGCGGCGCTGATCGTGGGCCTGCCCGTGGGGCCGGTCGAGGCCGGGACCCGCTGTAGCGCCGCCGGTCAAGGCCGGGCCGTGATCGCGCTGTGGCTTGCGGCTCAGGCCAGCGTGGAGGCCGCCGAGTTGCTGGGCGAGGTCGCGGCCGGCCAGCGGTCGGCCAGCCATGTGGTCGGCGCGCCGGATTGGACGATGCCGGGTGGGGTGGCGTGGGGCGCAGCCGAGGTCACCCAGGCCCTGCGCCTCCTCGAGCGCCCGTCAGACGAAGTGCGGGCCAAGGTGCTCGCAGGCTGGCCGGGCCTGACCGCGGCGAATGTCTCCACCGCCGAGGTCTCTGCCCATCTCGGCCTTCCCCAGCCGCCGGCGACGTCCGCATCGACCGACATCTACCGCGGTGAAGGTCGCTTCCGGGTGGACGATGGGCTGCGCCTCGGGTCCGCCTGTCCGAGGTCAGGACGGGCGTAGTGACCGCACCCGTTCTCACCCCGCCGGCGACCCTGCAAGCCGAACCCGCGGTCGCTGGGCTGGCCATCGCCCGCGCCCTGGCCCGGATCGAGGCCCGTCGCCTGCTGTGGTCCCCGGGCATGCTGGTGGCGCTGGCCCTCACCTGCGGGCTGGTTGGGCCGTGGTCTTTCTGGCCCGAGGTCCGCGACCTTCGCCTGCAGGCCGCCGGCAGCCCTTTCAACCTGTACCTGATCGCGGCAGCCACGTTGGTGCTGACAAACGTGGCCACGCTGCGCGGCCGCCGCCACAACACCGAGCCGCTGTTCCAGGCCACGCCCGCCCCTCCCCAGGCGCGTACCGCAGCTCACCTCCTCTCCGCGGTCGGACCGGCGATGCTGAGCGTCGTCCTGGTCGCCGGCCTCATCGCGGCAGTGTGGCTGCTGCCTGACGGGTTCGGACGGCCGGACGGAGCCGATCTGGCGGTTGGGCCTTTGTTCGTTCTCGGGGCCGGCGCCCTTGGGGTGCTCCTGGCCCGGTGGATCCCGAGTTCCGTCGTGGCTCCGGTGGCGTGCGTCGCCATCGCCGCCCACGAGCTGTACTTCAACAACCGCGATGTCGTCGGATCGATGCGCCGGCTGGGCTATTGGGTGGGTGCCGGCGAGCTGCCGCCCGAGCTGCTTCCCGGCCGGCTCACCCGCTGGCATCTGATCTACCTGGCGGGGTTGCTGGCCATGGCCGCGGTCGGGGCCCTCGTGGCCCACGGGCTCAACCGCCGGCTGGTGGTCGCCGGTACGACCGCCATCCTGGTGGTCGCCACCTCGGCCTGGTTCCAGGCCCGACCGAACCCAACTGAGGGCTGGTCGGCGCGAAATGCCCTGCTGGAGCGTCCTCAGGACCACCAGGTCTGCGAGGACCGCCCCGGTGCCCGCTTCTGCGCCTATCCCGCCTACCGGAGCCTGGTCGACTACTGGGCGCGGCCTGTCGACGGGGTCCGGCGGGTGGTACCGGCGGTGGCCTGGCCGGCCGGGCTCGAAGTCAGCCAGAGGGTGGCAGCCAACGACCGCCAGTACGTGACCGGCACCGGGCTCTCCGCAACCGTCGCCGTTCTCCCCGCCATCGACGATCCACTGCCCGATGACGGGTCGCTCCACCCGCCCATCCTGTGGGACACGACGGGTCGGGCCGAGCTGGGCCTGGCCCTGCTCGCGGCAGCCAGGGTGGTCGACCTACCTCTGGTGCCTTCTTCGCCGGAGATCCGGTGTGACGCCGCCGGCCAGAGCCGGGCCGTGATCGCCCTGTGGCTCGCCGGGCAGGCGAGCCCGGCCACCGGGGCAGCCCTTCGCCGGCTGGCCCATGAAGGCGTCCTCGACCTCGGTGGCCGGCCCTACATGGTCATGCCCGACTGGGGGACACCCGGCACCATCGCCTGGGGAGCGGATGAGGTGGGCCACGCCCTCGGCCTCTTGCGCAGGCCGGCCGCCGAGGTCCGGACGGCGATCGCCCGCGATTGGTCCCGGCTGGTCGACCCGAGGACACCGACATCCGAGGCCACGGCCCTACTTGGCCTGCCCGCAGAGCCGAAGGCCGGAGTCGGGCCCGCCCGGAGCCGCTTCGTCGGGTTCGGTGCCCTCGATTCCGGGCCGGTTCCTGAGCTGGGGGATCGGTGCGCCTGACCGCGCCGCCGCCGTCGCGCGTCCACGGTGCCCAAGTGTTCGTCCTGGCCCTTCGCCCCGTGGTCCGCGCTATCTCGTGGCGACCGGTGGCCCTCGGCGCAGCCGCGGCCATCACCCTGATCGCGTTCCTGCGGGCCCGCCATGCCGATCCCGGCGCCACCCTGGCCGGCGTCCGCGCCGCCGCCCTTCTGCTGTGCGCGGGCCTGGCCTTCGCTCTGGACGACCCCGCAGCATCCACCCTCGCATCGTCGCCGACACCCAAGGCGGCGCGCCGCGGGCACAGGATGGTGATCCTTCTGGGGCTCTTCGTCGTGTTGTGGGGCACCATGATCACCGTCGCCGAAGGTCTGCCGCTCGCCGCGGCCACCCTCGAGGCAGCCGCCATGCTCGGCGTCGCCCTCGGCGCCGCCGCTCTCGCCGCTAGGTCAGCCCCCGATGGGCTGGGTGGGATCGCCGGAGGTCCGGTGCTGACCCTCCTCCTCCTGGCGACATTCGTAGGTCAGCGTCACTGGCCCCGGTGGGTCAGCCTGCTCCCGTCCTCGCCTCTCGACCCGGCGTGGAGTGCCGCGCACATCCGATGGGCGCTGCTACTGGCCATTTCCATCGGCGTCCTGATGGCTACAGCCCGCGACCCCGCTGCGAGCGGTTGAGGCGGCCAGCGATGCTTTTGTATGCCTGTGAGGGCCTTCACTAGTCTCCCCGCGATGCTGACGTCCACGGCTCGGCGGGCCCGCCCGGGGTGGCACTCCGAAGGGGAGCATCGGCCAAGACCGACGTGATGCTGGCCCTCGACCTCAGCTACTGGCAGGTGACCGTCCTCAAGACGGTGGTCGTGCTGTCCATCATCCCCGCCGGTGCGGTGATCATCGGCTACGTCTTCCTCCTGAAGATGATGGCCCACATGCAGAGCCGCCTGGGTCCCATGGAGCCCGGAGGTTTCCACGGTTGGTTCCAGCTCATCGGCGACGGGATCAAGTTCATCCAGAAGGAGGACATCATCCCCAGCCAGGCCGACCGGAGGGTGTTCGCCTTCGCTCCGGTGGTCGTGCTGATCTCGACGTTCCTTCTCTACGTCGTGGTCCCCGCCGGGCCCCGGCTGATCGTCGAGGACCTCGACGTCGGCATCTTCTACGCCCTGGCCGTCTCCTCGCTGGGGGTGATCGGCGTGCTGATGGCGGGCTGGGCATCCGCCAACAAGTACTCCCTACTGGGCGCGCTGCGGGCCGCCGGGCAGCTGATCGCCTACGAGCTCCCTCTGGTCCTGGCCGTCGTCGGCGTCGTGATCCAGGCCGGCACCATGAGCCTGCAGGGGATCGTGGGGTCGCAGGCCAACGGCGAGATCTTCGGGATCGGGATCATCGGCAATCCGTTCATCATCACGCAGATCGTGGGATTCGTCCTGTTCGTGGTGGCGGCCCAGGCGGAGCTGACCCAGACGCCGTTCGACATGCCGGTGGCCGAATCCGAGCTGGTGGCGGGGTACATGACCGAGTACACCGGCTTCCGCTTCCTCTTCTTCTTCATGGCCGAGTTCGGGACCGCCTTCGCCCTCTCCGCCATCGCTGCGACCCTCTATCTCGGCGGTTGGTACGTGCCCGGCCTCTCGGGCACCCTCGCCGACCTGGCCGGGCCGCTCGTGCTGGGGGCCAAGATCATGCTGGTGGCGTTCCTTATCTTCTGGATGCGCTTCACCTTCCCCCGGCTCCGTGAAGACCAGCTGCAGACGCTGGCCTGGAAGTACCTCATCCCCCTCTCGCTGGCGAACATCCTCGTCACCGGTGTCCTAAAGGTGGCCTTCTGATGCCTGAACTCCCCGGTCGGGGCCTGATCAAGGGCCTCGGCGTCACCTTCAAGACCATGCTGCAGCCCGCCGTCACCGTTCAGTACCCGAAGGAGAAGGAGGCGCCGCCTACCCGGGCGCGGGGCGTCATCGCCCTCAAGGAGGAGAACTGCACGGTCTGCATGCTGTGCGCCCGGGAGTGCCCCGACTGGTGCATCTACATCGAGGGTCACAAGGAGAAGCGGCCTCCGCGTCGGGAGGGCGGCAAGCCCCGCACGGTGAACGCCCTCGACCGCTTCGACATCGACTACGCCCTCTGTATGTACTGCGGCATCTGCGTCGAGGTGTGCCCCTTCGACGCCCTGTTCTGGACGCCCGAGTACGAGTACTCGGAATCCCGCATCGCCGACCTCCTTCACGACAAGGACAAGCTGGGCGAGTGGATGGCCACCGTCCCCGAGCCGCCGGCCCTGGAGGCCGGCGCTCAGAAGAAGAAGTAGGTTCCAGCCGGCGTGGTGGGGCAGAACATCGTCTTCGGGATTCTCTCGGTCGTGATGATCGCGGCCGCCTTCCGTATGGTGACCACCCAGAACGTCGTTCGCGCCGCCCTGTTCCTGGCCATCGTCCTGGCCGGAGCCGCCGGTCAGTTCCTGCTCCTGGCGGCCGAGTTCGTCGCCTGGGTCCAGGTGCTGGTCTACATCGGCGCCATCGTGGTCCTGCTCCTGTTCGGCGTCATGCTCACGCGGGCCCCCATCGGCAAGGAGGCCGACGTGGACAACGACCAGCGCTGGCTGGCGGCCCTCGTCGCCCTGTTCCTCCTCGGTGCCCTCGGGGCCGTGCTCAACGACGCCTTCGGTAGCCAGAAGATCGAGTTCGGCACCATCCAGCGGACGGCGTCGGTGAGCGACTCCATCTTCGGCCCCTACGTCATCCCCTTCGAGGTCGCCTCCATCCTCCTCCTCGCCGCCCTCGTCGGCGCCGTCGCTATCGCCCGGAGGGACTGAATGACTTCGACTCGCAAGCAGAGCTTGCTCGCCGAGCTGAAAGGCGCTCCGGGCGCCCGGCAGAGCCGGATCGCCCTTTCGCCGTCTTTTCTTGGGGTGGCAGCCGGGTCGGCCGCCTGCGGCGGCGTGTGCGGCCGCCACCGATGAGGAGCCGTAGATGTACCTGAACCAGTTCCTGTTCCTGGCCGCCGTGTTGTTCGCCTTGGGCGTCTACGGGGTGCTGGCCCGCAAGAACGGCGTGCTCGTGCTCATGTCCATCGAGCTCATGCTCAACGCCGTCAACATCAATCTCATCGCCTTCGGCGCCTTCCGGGACAACGTCATCGGCCAGGTCTTCGCCCTGTTCGTCATCACCATCGCCGCCGCCGAGGTAGGGGTCGGGCTGGCCATCGTGCTCGTCATCTACCGCAACAAGTCCAGCATCGACATAGACCACGTAGATCTCATGAAGGGCTGACGGATGTCGCCCTCGGTTCTCATGGCGGTGGCCGCGCCGGAAGCGCACGCCTCCGACCCGACGTTCCTGGCCAACGCCTGGCTCATCCCCCTCATCCCCGCGGTCGCCTTCTTCGTCATCCTCTTCTTCGGCAAGAAGATGCCCAAGAAGGGGGCCGAGGTCGGGATCCTGGCCATCGGTGCCTCCACCGTGCTCGCCGTCCTGGCCGCCGTCCAATGGATCGGACTGGAGGCGCCCCGGCACCCGGTTCGCCACCACCTCACGTGGTTCCAGTTCGGAGAGCTGGAGATCGGCGCCGGGATCCACGTCGACGGGCTCACGGTGATGATGCTTGTGGTCGTCACCTTCATCTCCTTGATGGTGCACGTGTACTCAACGGGCTACATGCACCAGGACCGCAGGTACACCTTCTTCTTCGCCGCCCTCTCCCTGTTCACCGCCTCCATGCTCACCCTGGTGGTGGCGGACAACACGCTCCAGCTCATGATCGGCTGGGAGCTGGTGGGCCTGTGCTCGTTCATGCTCATCGGCCACTGGTGGGAGGAAGAGGCCAACTCCACGGCCGCCATCAAGGCCTTCCTCACCACCCGGACGGGTGACATCGGCCTCATGCTGGGCATCATCACCCTCTTCTTCGCCGCCGGTCAGAACTTCGACATCGAGAACCTCAACCGGATGGCCCTCGAGAACCAGATCGGTCACGGCGTGCTGCTGGTGGGCGCAGCCCTGCTCTTCCTCGGGGTCATGGGCAAGAGCGCCCAGTTCCCGCTCCACGTGTGGCTGCCGGACGCCATGGCCGGCCCCACGCCCGTATCGGCCCTGATCCACGCCGCCACCATGGTCGTCGCCGGGGTGTACCTGGTGGCCCGCCTCTACGGGGTCTTCTGGGAAGGGTTCTCCATCGAGGCCGGCGGGATCAACCTCGTCGCCGTGATCGGCGGAATCACCGTGCTCATCGCCGCCGCCCTGGCCTTTGTGCAGGACGACGTCAAGAAGGTGCTGGCCTACTCCACGATCAGCCAGCTGGGCTACATGGTCATGGCCCTGGGCGTGGGGGCCTGGACCGCCGCCGTCTTCCACCTCTTCACCCACGCCTTCTTCAAGGCTCTCCTCTTCCTGGGCTCGGGCTCGCTCATCCACGCCGTCCACTCCAACAACATGAGTGACATGGGTGGCATGCGAAGACACATGCCCACCACGTTCTGGACGTTCGTCGTGGGCTCCGTGGCCCTGGCCGGCATCCCGCCCCTGGCCGGCTTCTGGTCGAAGGACGAGATCCTCAACGGCGCGCTCGAGAACCACTACACGTTGTTCCTGGTCGTGGGTCTGGTGGGAGCGTTCATGACCGCGGCCTACATGACCCGGGCCAACTACCTGATCTTCGGCGGCGAATACCGGGGGCACGCCCATCCCCACGAGTCGCCGCCCTCCATGGCCTGGCCCCTGCGCATCCTGGCCGTCTTCTCAGTCTTCGTGGGCCTGGCCAACGCCCCCGGCATCGAGAAGTTCAACGAGTGGGTGCTGTTCGAGATCGAGGGGGTTCCCGAGTTCCTGCACCACCACGCCTTCAACCCCGGCCTAGCCGCCCTCTCCACCCTGGTGGCGCTCCTCGGGGTCGGTGCGGCCGCCGGCTACTACCTCCGCAACACCTGGCCCAAGGGCTTCGCCGAGCGAAGCAGCTTGGCCCGCAACGGCCACCGCATCCTGGTGAACAAGTACTACCTCGACGCCCTGTTCGTGGACGGGATCGTCCGCAGCATCCAGTATCCGATCGCCCGACTGGCGTACTGGATCAACCAGAAGGTCATTGACGGCGTGATCAATGCCGTGGGGATCGGAGCTCGGCGGGTGGCCGGTGTCACCTACGACGTCATCGATCAGAAAGTGATCGACGGTGCCGTGAACGGTGCCGGGCTCTCCGCCGAAGGCGGGGGCATCCTTCTCCGCCAGACCCAGTCCGGCCGGGTTCAGCAGTACGCCGCGTACCTGTTCGGCGCCTCCGCCCTGGTGGCGCTGGTGCTCGTGTTCGTCACCTAGAAGTGGGAGCCGAAAGCGTGTCCACGCGATGAAGAACTGGGCCCTCAGTCTGGCCATCTTCCTGCCTGCCATCGGTGCCGTAGCGGTCGGGCTGATCCCCAAGGCCAAGGAGAACATGCTCAAGGGCACCGCCCTGCTGTTTGCCCTGGCGACCACCGGGGTCGGCGCCTACATCCTCGCCACCTTCGACTACGGCAACTCCGATCAGCTCCAGTTCAGCACCGACCGGTCCTGGATCGACGTCATCAACAGCCGGTACCACGTCGGGATCGACGGCATCTCCCTGCCGCTGCTGGCGCTTTCGATCGGCATCACCCTGCTGTGCGTCATCTACTCCTGGGACCACTTCCCCGAGCCGCACAACCCCAAGGCTTTCCTCATCCTCATGCTCGTGCTGGAGACGGGCATGAACGGCACGTTCGCCGCTCAGGACCTCATCCTCTTCTTCGTCTTCTTCGAGCTGGTCCTCCTGCCCATGTACTTCATGATCGGTGTCTGGGGCGGACCCAACCGCCAGTACGCGGCCATCAAGTTCTTCCTGTACACCCTGTTCGGGTCGGCGCTGATGATCCTCAGCTTCCTCGCCCTGTACTTCAAGGGCGGGGAGACGTTCGACATCCCCGAGCTGATCGCCTCGGGGTCGGCCATCACGCGCGGGACCCAGATCCTGATCTTCGCCGGCCTGTTCATGGGCTTCGCCATCAAGGTGCCCATGTTCCCGTTCCACACCTGGCTGCCGGACGCCCACACCGAGGCCCCCACCGTCGGCTCCGTGATTCTGGCCGCCGTCCTCCTGAAGCTGGGCACCTACGGCTTCATACGGGTCGCTATCCCCATCCTCCCCGAGGCGGCGCGGGCGTGGGCCCCCTGGATCGGCCTCCTGGCCGTCATCGGGATCATCTACGGGGCGCTGGCGTGCTTGGCCCAGAAGGACATGAAACGGCTGATCGCCTTTTCGTCGGTGGCCCACATGGGTTTCGTGATGCTGGGCATCTCCACCCTGACGTCCTTCGGCATCAACGCCGCCGTCTTCGGCATGGTCGCCCACGGGCTGATCACGGGGATGCTGTTCTTCCTCGCCGGTTCGATCCAGGAGCGGTTCGGCACCCGTGAGCTGTCGCGCCTGGGCGGGCTGCTGATCCAGGCGCCCCGGATGGGCTGGATCCTCGGGTTCTGCGCTTTCGCCTCGCTTGGCTTGCCCGGCCTGGCCGGCTTCTGGGGGGAGTTCCCGGCCATCTTGTCCGCCTACCAGCCGGCCGACGGGCTGCAGGTGGCCCTCTTCCGCACGTACATGGTCGTCGCCGCCGTCGGAACCGTCTTCGCCGCCGGCTACCTGCTTTGGATGCTCCAGCGGGTGGCGTTCGGCACGGTCAAGACCGAATTCGAGAATTCCCACATCCACGACGTGCACATGCCCGAGTACATCGCCTGGGTCCCGCTGCTCATCCTGATCCTCGTCCTCGGGATCTTCCCCGGATTGCTGTTCGAGGTGACCGACGGCGCGGTGAACCTGGTGACCCGCGGCGTCGGGGCCCTGGCCGCCGGGAGCGGGTAGGCCAAACGTGCTCCTCGGCTTCACCACTCCCCAACTCGACTACCACGGCCTGGCGCCAGAGATCGTCCTCGTCGCCGCCCTGAGCCTGGTCTTGCTGGCCGACCTCGTCTTCGACGTCGACCGCAAGTGGATCGTCGGCAACCTGGCCAGCTTCGGCCTGTTGGCCGCCCTCGTGCCCGTCATCTCCCTGGCCCTGTTCGGGGACGAGAGCCGGTCCATGGTGGGCGGGGCCTACGTGGTCGACCAGTTCTCCCTCGTCCTCAAGGGCCTGTTCCTCGTGAGCGGGTACGTGATCCTGCTCCTGTCCTCCCGCTACGTGGAGGAGGGGGACTACTACGAGGGCGAGTACTACTTCCTCATCCTCTGCTCGGTCGTGGGGATGATGATCATGGCCTCGTCCCGAGACCTCATCACCATCTTCGTGGCCCTCGAGACCCTGTCCATCCCCGGCTATCTCCTCGCCGGCTGGCGGAAACGAGACCTCCGGAGCAACGAGGCGTCGCTCAAGTACTACCTGCTGGGAGTGCTGGCCTCGGCCGTGATGCTGTACGGCATGTCCCTCGTCTACGGCTACACGGGCACCACCGTGCTTGCCGACATCGGCGATCAGGTGGCGGGGTCTGTGGCCGCTCAGCCGCTGGTCTCCGTGGCCATCTTCTTCATCATCGTGGGTTTCGCCTTCAAGGTGTCCGCCGTCCCCTTCCACTTCTGGGCCCCGGACACGTACGAAGGGTCCCCCACCCCCGTCACCGCTTTCCTGTCGGTCGCCTCCAAGACCGGAGGGTTCGTCGCCCTCTTCCAGCTGATCTACATCGGCTTCTTCGGCCGTGACGACGTGTGGGCGCCCATCTTCTGGGTCCTGGCCGCCCTGACCATGACCGTGGGCAACCTCATCGCCCTCCGCCAGACGAACATCGTGCGCCTGCTGGCCTACTCGTCCATCGCCCAGGCCGGGTACATCCTCGTGCCCTTTGCCGTGGCCGGCACCAACGCCGAGGCGGCCCGCACCTCGTTCACCGCCTCGGTCGTTTACCTGCTGGTGTACGCGGCCATGAACCTCGGTGCTTTCGCGGTGGTGATTGCCGTCGCCCGCAAGACCCGATCAGGGGAGATCTCCTCCTACGGCGGGTTGTTCGAGTACGCACCTGGCCTCACGGTGCTCATGTCGATCTTCTTGTTCTCACTGGCCGGCATCCCACCCCTAGCCGGTGCGTGGGCCAAGATCTTCGTCTTCCGGTCCGTGATCGACGCCGGCACGGGCTGGGCCATCGCCCTCGGGGTCATCGCCGCCGTCAACTCCGTGATCGCTCTCTTCTACTACGCGGCCATCGCCAAGGAGATGTGGATGAACCCCGTCCCCGAGGACGACCGGACCCCAATTCGGGTGCCCACGTCGCTGACGGCGGCCATGGGGATCACGGTGGCGGTGGTGGTCGCCGCCGGCATCTGGCCGCAATCCATCGCCCGCTTGGGCGACCTCGCCACCTTCGTCCGCTAACCCTTTGCCCGCCGGTGCTGCGGTAGCGGACCTCGTCGCCCAGCTGGCCCGCCGCCAGGGCCCCCTCCGGTTCGACCAGGTCCTGGACGTCGCCCTCTACCACGACGAGCTGGGCTTCTACGCCACGGGAGCGGGGGCGGGGCGGGGGGGCGACTTCCTCACCAGCCCCGAGGTCGGGCCCCTGTTCGGGGCGGTGATGGCCCGGGCCCTCGACCAGTGGTGGGACGAGCTGGGGCGGCCGGATCCGTTCGTGGTGATGGAGGCAGGCGCGGGTTCCGGCGCCCTGGCCGCCTCCATCCTGGCCGCCGCCCCGACCTGCTCCCCGGCCCTCCGCTATGTCCTGGTGGAACGGTCGGCGGTCTGGCGGGAGCGCCAGGCCCGGCGGCTCTCGCTGGAGCCGGCCAACGCCGTGCTCGGGCCGGCGCCGCCGTCCGATCCGGACGACGAGCCCGGGCCGAGCCGTCACTCGGCGATCGGCACCGCCGGCGCTGCTGGCGGCGGTCCGATGGTGACGTCCCTGCCGGATCTGCCGGCCGGCCCCTTCGACGGCGTCGTCCTGGCCAACGAGCTGCTCGACAACCTGCCTTTCCGACTCTTGGAGCGGATCGACGGCGGCTGGGCCGAGGTGCGGGTGACGGCCGACCTCCAGGAGCTCCTGGTCCCCGCGGATCCGGAGGCCGGCGCCGAAGCCGATCACCTGGTGGCCGAGGCCGAGGTCCCGACCGGCGCCCGGATCCCCCTCCAGTATCAGGCCCGGAACTGGGTGCGGACGGCGTTGGGCGTCCTCCGCTCGGGCCGGGTGGTGGTCGTGGACTACGCCGACACGACCCCCTCGCTAGCCTGCCGTCCGTGGCCCGACTGGTTGCGGACCTACCGCGGCCACGGCCGCGGCGGCCAGCCGCTCTCCGACTTGGGACAGCAGGACGTCACGTGCGAGGTGGCCGTGGACCAGCTGTCCTCCGTCCACTGGCCGGCGTGTAACGACAGTCAGGCCGACTTCCTGGCCGACCACGGGATCGGGGAACTGGTGGATGAAGCCCGCCGGCAGTGGCAGGAGCGGGCTTCGGTCGGCGATCTCTCAGCCATGGTCGCCCGCAGCCGGGTGTCGGAAGCGGCCGCCCTCACCGCCCCGGCGGGACTGGGAAGTTTCCGGGTCGTGGAGTGGAGAGTTCCCTAACCGCAGCCGTGTTGCCGCGCAGGGGGTAGAAAGGTGTTGTCGGTACTAGCGGGTGCCGATCGAACGGAGGTCACAGATGAGCGACGTCCCCCCCTCGCCTTGGCGGCAGTCCCAACCGGACTACGAGCAGTCTCAGCCCTCGGAGCAGCAACAGCCCCAGCAGCCTCAACAGCCCCAACAGCAGCAGCCGTCCTATCCGCCGCCTCCCGAGCCCACCGGGTACAGCTACCAGGGGGGTCCGGGATACCAGGCCGGCCCGGCCGCGGGACAGCCGGCGGAGTGGTGGAAGCGGGTGCTGGCCATCATCATCGACATCATCATCCTGGCCATCGTCAGCGGAATCATCACGGCGATTCTGGGAGTCAGCACCTTCGACGTCTCGGAGACCGACCCCATCACTGGTGACGTGGAATTCGACTTCGGCGCCTTCGGCGCGTCGAGCGCCATCTCCCTC
>JBHENM010000092.1:0-21324 GCA_046262035.1 Acidimicrobiales bacterium
CTGGAGGAGGCCCTGGGCTCCCGGCCCGCCCTGGCCATCGTCAACGACACCCTCCTGGCCGGGATGAAGGTGGTGGGGGACCTCTTCGCCTCGGGTGAGATGCAGCTGCCTTTCGTCCTCCAGTCGGCCGAGGCCATGAAGACCGCCGTCGCCCACCTGGAGCCCCACATGGAGAAGTCGGACCAGGGGGGCAAGGGGCGGGTCGTGCTGGCCACAGTCAAGGGCGACGTCCACGACATCGGCAAGAACCTGGTCGACATCATCCTCACCAACAACGGCTACGAGGTCCACAACCTCGGCATCAAGGTGGCCATCACCGAGATGGTGGCCAAGCTCGAAGAGGTGAAGGCCGACGTGATCGGCATGAGCGGGCTGCTGGTGAAGAGCACGCTGATCATGCGCGAGAACCTCGAGGAGCTGAACCGGCGCGGCCTGGCCGAGGTTCCCGTGATCCTGGGCGGGGCTGCCCTCACGCGCCGCTACGTCGAGCACGACCTGCGCCAGGTCTACGAGGGCAAGGTCTTCTACGGCAAGGACGCCTTCGAGGGGCTGCGCACCCTCGAGCAGCTGATGACCATGAAGCGGACGGGGCAGGTCGATCCCACGTTCGGCCGCGAGCTGATGGCCGCCCGCCCGGGCCGGGGCCGCACGGGCGACACCGCGCCCGCCGAGCTGCCCGCCCGATCGCCCGAGGTGGAGACCGACAACCCCGTCTTCGTGCCTCCGTTCACCGGCGTCCGGGTCGTAAAGGGCATCGCCATCGACGAGATCGCAGCCTGGCTCAACGAGACCGCCCTGTTCCGCAACCAGTGGCAGTTCCGCCCCGAGGGCGGGGAACCGGACTCCGAGTTCAAGGCCCGGCTCAGGCCCGTGCTCAGGGACGAGCTGGCCAAGGCCAAGGAGGCCGGCATCCTCGTCCCCCAACTGGTTTACGGCTACTTCCTGGCCAACGGGGAGGGCAACGACCTGGTGGTCTGGAAGGACGAGACCCGCACGTCGGAGTGGCTTAGGTTCTCGTTCCCCCGTGAGCCCCGGGCGCCGTACCGGTGCATCGCCGACTTCTTCCGGCCGGTGGAGTCGGGTGAGGCGGACTACGCCGGCTTCAGCGTGGTCACCATGGGCCGGGCCATCTCGGAAGCCACGGCCAAGCTGTTTGCCGAGGACCGGTACCAGGAGTACCTGCTGCTCCACGGGTTGGGCGTGGAGATGGCTGAGGCCCTGGCCGAGTACTGGCACCTGCGGATGCGACAGGAGTGGGGGTTCGCCGACCAGGACGGCTCCAAGACCGACGTGCTGATCCACCAGGGGTACCGGGGAGGCCGCTACTCGTGGGGTTACCCCGCCTGCCCCGACCTGGATGACAACTTGAAGGTGGCCGAGCTTCTGGGGGCCGACCGCATCGGTGTCACCGTCAGCGAGGACTTCCAGTATGAGCCGGAGCAGACGACTTCAGCCGTGATCAGCCATCACCCCAAGGCCAAGTACTTCGTCGCTCGCTGAGGGAGAAGGCCGGCCGCGCCCGCCGGAATCAACGGTGGGCCCGGTACCGGCGTTCGAGAAGGCCGACGAGCTGGATCATCGGCAGGGTGATGACCAGGTAGGCGAGCCCGGCCACCACCAGAGGCGTGCTGTTGCTCGTGGCGTTGGCCAGGTCGCGGCCGAACTTCAGGATCTCCTTGCCCCCGGCGAGGGTGCCGAGGATGGCGAGCAACGAAGTGTCCTTGAACAGCAGGACGAGCTCGTTGGTGAGCGGCGGGACGACCAGGCGGAAGGCCTGAGGGAGGATGATGAGCCGCATCGACGTGCGGTAGTCCATGCCGACGGCTCGGGCCGCCTCCATCTGCCCCTTGGGCACTCCCTCGATGCCGGCCCGAATGGTCTCGGCGATGTAGGCACCGGCGACCAGGGACAAGGCCAGGCAGCCGGGGAAGTACTTGGGAAACGGGAACTGCCATCCGGTGGCGATGGGGATGCCGAAGCCGATGAAGACGATCGTCAGCAGGGCCGGCAGCCCCCTCAGCAGGTCGGTGTAGATAGCCGCCGGCCAGCGGAGCGCACGGGAACGGCTGATGCGCATGAGGGCGATGCCGAGGCCCAGAGTCAGGCCGCCGGCGAAGCTGAAGAGCGTGAACACGACCGTGTTCTTGGCGCCCTCGGTGAGGATCTCCGGGAACATGTCCCGCATGATCTGCAGGTTGAAGAACTCCTCGAAGAAGCGCTCCATCGCCGTTTCTCCCCTCGCCCTGAGGGCGGTTACGGCGCAGCGCCCAGATACCGCCGCAGGATCTCGTCGTACTGCCCGCTGCTCCTGATCTTCGACAGGGACGCATCGACCGCATCGCGGAGCGCCACGTTCCCCTTCTTGATCACGAACCCGTACTGCTCGGGCTCGGTTTGGAATCGGGCCGAGACGGTGGTGTCGCCGCCGTGGGTCGCGTTGTAGGCGTTGACCGGGTAGTCCTGAACCACGCCGTCGATCTGGCCGGCCTTGAGGGCGGTGAACAGCTCGTCGGCGCCGGTGAAGGACTTGATGGTGGCGCCTGTCGCGGCCGACTGGGCGTAGGCCTCGCCCGTGGTCTCGGACTGGACCCCGATGGTGCGTCCCTTCAGGGCGTCGAGGCTGTTGTACAGCGCGGCGTCGGCCTTGCGTACCAGCAGCGACTGCTGGATCTCGTAGTAGCCCTGGGTGAATTCGTTGCTCTGCTTCCGCTCGTCGGTGATGGAGACCGACGAGGCGATCAGGTCACACTGCCGGGCCGCCAGCGCGGCGAAGATGCCGTCGAAGTCGGTGTCCTTGACCTCGGCCCGGAGGCCGAGGTCGCTGGCGATGGCCGCGACCAGGTCGAGGTCGATGCCCACCGACTTACCCCCCTCCTCGAACTCGAACGGGGCGTAGGGAATGTCGGAGCAGACAGTGAGGACGCCGCTCTTGATCGTCCGGATCCCCGACCCCGAACCCGCCGCACCTTCGTCGTCGTCATCGTCGCCGCACCCGATGGCCACGACGGTCATCACGAGAATCGTCGCCACCAGTCGAAGTGCCCTCAACCGCCGCCCAGGAGCCATGGACGCGACTTTACGACTCCAAGCGCCCGGCGCTCACGGATGCCGGCAGAAAGCGGGCGCGTCGTCGAAACGGGAAGCCAGGTCGGGAGGCTCCGGTCCGCCGACCCTGTTCAGGTCCCAGCCGCCTCGGAACGGCCCCTGGGTGCCGTACCGCCAGTTGCCGTAGACGGTCTCACCGTCAGAGGTCTCGACTAGCCTCCACTCCACGTCCCCCGCGTCGTCCGGGGGTTGACGGCTCGGAGCCTGGCACCACCAACCCCGGAGGACGCCGTCAGGAGAGACCCGACCGACCACCGTCCCCTGCGCCTCTCGGTACACGCCCCGTACCTCGTCCCCCGTCTGCCGGAACAGGAGCACACCGTAGGCGTCGGAGTTCCACACGCCCACCATCTGTTGCGCGGAGAGGTCCTTCTCCGTCTCTCCACGCGCCACGACGTGCGGTTCGTCGCTGGCCCAGAACTCGGCCAGCGCCCCCTGCTTGAAGGCGTCGGTGCCGACGGAGACGTCACCGGCGAACGGGTAGTCCAACACGACCGTCAAGAGGCACGAGAACGACACCACCGCGGCCAGCAGGCCGATGTGGAGGAGCTGCGCCCGTAGCGGCATCCTCGGGCGGTACTCGAGTACGAGCAGCAGAACGGCGCCAAGAGGCAGGAAGAGCCGCAACAGGGAAGGCAGCTCGGCCATGCTGAGCCCCAGGCGATCGCGCCGAGCGGCGGTGGCCTCGCCGAGCTCGTCCACCGCCTGGTTGTAGAACTCGGCCTCCGGCCCCTCGGCCGGCGGTGGGCTGTAGGACTGGTAGAGGGCGTAGAGGCTTTCGAGGGCGGCCGAGGCGCGGGGGCTCTCTTTCGCGTCTCGCATGGTCTCCCATTCCGACTCGACCACGGCGTGGACGTACTGACTCAGCCCCTCGTCCAGACGAAGGTGCTGCTCGATGGGCAGGGCCTGGCTGGACCGCCTGATATGAGCGAGGGTCGTGGCCTCCGAAGCCACGGTCGAGTCCGCGGTCGAGAAGGTGTCGAGGACGGACGCGATGGCGAAGGCGAGGATGAGGGCGAACACCAGCTCGTAGACCACGCGGAGGCCTTCGGCCATCTCTTCGAAGGGGCCGTCGGCCAGGTTGGGGAACAGCTTGTGGGCGGCGAGCACCCCGAGCACAGCCAACGCCACGGTTCCGGTGACGACCAGCACGATGATCGTCGTCGAGGGAACGGAATTCAGGATCGAGCGCATCAGTCGAAAACAGGTCTATCCCGCGAGGACGGCCCGGGCCACCAGATCGGTGCCGAATCCGGTGAGGATGGCGAGGTAGAGGAGGCCGGTGGCAGCCATGACCGCAGCGTAGGAGCGTTCCTTGAGCGCCGCGCGGGTCACCGCGCACAGGATCACCGTCGTCAGAGCGCAGGCCACCCAGAACCAGCCCAGTAGGCCGTTCCAGCCGTCGTCGATGGTGCCCGACAGGACCGACAGCATGCCCGTGGGCCACAGCAGGGCCGCCACCTCCACCGGCCAGACCAGAGCGAACCAACGGACGAGATCGAGCAGGGGCGCCCGCCCGAGTCCGGGCTGCACCAGGTACCAGTGACCCAGGAGCATGGCGTCGGACACTGCGCCCAGAAACGCCGCGCCCACGACGGTTCGGACCACGACGAGCGCGTCCGGGCCGCCGGCGTCGATGCCGGCGGCGATCAGCCCGACGACCCCGATCACGGGAGCGAGAAGGTCCAGGACCGGGGGGAACTCCCGGCGGACGGTCTCCTCGGCGCTCGGGCCTGCTGGCATCGGCCCCTCTTCAGGGTTGCCCACCATGGCCCGGACCCGTGCCGCCCGGCGCGCCTGGCGCGCCCGCTCTCCGGCGACCCCGGCCTTGCGGCGCACCACCGAGACGGCCAACGACACGGCGGTCAGACCGGCCACGAGCAGGGCGCAGCCATCCCGCGCGGCCGACGGCTGAAGGGCCTGACCGGCCACGACCGACCCCACGGCCAGGGCGCCGTAGACGCCCCGGAGCAGCCACCCGTAGCCGATGCCCACCTCGCGCCGGCGACTGGTGACCCAGAGGAAGAACAGGCCGCCGACCGCCCACTGGAGGAGCACGGTGGCAGCGTCGAGACGGGGCATCGGAGCAAGAGATTAAGGGCGGGCAGAGTGGGAAGAACCCCGCCGGCAGCGTCGGAATCGCTCAAGGTCGGTGCTGTAGCGGTCGACAGGACTGAAAAGGGATAGTCAGGAAAGGCGGCCCCTTGAACTCGTACGCCATGGCCTTCGGCATTCTCGGGAGCGGTGTTGTCATCGCCGCCCTGCTCTGGTCGGTCCCGTTGCTCCGCAGGAGAACTCAGGTGCGGCGGTTCCGGCAGTCGCTCGATCACGTCGACGCCGTCGTCATGGGATGGACTCAGGCTGTCCGCGAAGGGCAGCCGTTCGACGGCTTCCCTGACTCCTTCCCATCTCCCCGCCGCCGGCGGCGCCTGAGCGAGGACCGCTGACCTCGGCCTCGTAGGCTTCCTCCGGCGAGGGGAGGAACGATTGGGTCGTTGGAGCGCAGCCGAGGACGTGGTGATGCGACTCATGCCCCGGCGCGCCCACCAGGGGACGACGCCGTTCGGCAGGATGGGGGACGTGACCCAGCAGCCCCCCTTCTGGGTCGGTGCTGCCGGCGCACTGGCTCTTGGCGGCGGCGCCCGAGGCCGCCGCGCCGCGCTGCGGGGCTCGGTCGCATACGGCGCCACTGCCATCGTCGCCAATCTCATTCTCAAGCCCATCATTCGGCGGGGCCGGCCTCCGGGATCAGGCAGAGGGAGGACCGGACCGATCACGTCTTCGGCGCCTTCGGGGCACGCCGCCACCGACCTGGCGTTCACCTTGGGCGTCGCCCAGGAGATTCCCATGGCGTTCTTCCCGCTGGCGGTGGCCACCTCGGCTGCCCACTGGTCAGTGGTGCGTAGCCGGGGTCATTACCCTAGCGACGTTTTCCTGGGCGGGGTGGTGGGAATCGCCGTGGCCATGGCGATGTGGAAGCTGTGGCCTCCCGGCGGACCGCCGGAAGAAGAGGCGGAGGATCGAAAGGCCGAGGAAGTACCAGGAGGGCAGGCAGGGTAACGGAGCTGACGCCCGGAGGCTCAGTGGAGCCTGCGGCATCGAGACGGGGGGAGCGATGAGCGTGGGCAGAAGGTTTGCTAGTTGCGCGGCGTTGGCCGCCCTTGTCCTCGTAGGGTGCGCAGAAGCCCGTCCGATCCGTCCGGCGGACATCGAGGTGCCGGACGGCTTCAAGATCGAAGCCGTGGTCCGCGGCCTCGCCGCCCCCACGATGGTTGCCTTCGACGACCAGGGCCGGATGCTCATCGCCGAATCGGGTTACCGCGGCGGCGGCGGGGCCAAGGTCAGCCGCATCGAGCGGGACGGCAGCAAGCGCGTGCTGGTGGATGACGCCGCCTTCGGCACGGAGAAGCCGCTCACGTCGGTGGCGTTCCACGAGGGGCGCATCTACGTCGCCCACGCCGGCACGGTGTCGATCGTCGAGGACGGGGGCCGGCTCCGCAACATCATCACCGGGCTTCCCGGGCTGGGCGACCACCAGGCCAACCAGATCGTGTTCCGGGACGGCTTCCTCTACCTCTCGATCGGGACGGTGACCAACTCCGGGGTGGTCGGCCCCGACAACGCCGTGTTCGGTTGGCTCACCGGCCCTGACCGCCGCCAGGTCCACGAGGTTCCCTGCCGGGACGTCGTGCTCACTGACGCCGTCTTCGACTCGGAGAACCCACTGGGGAACGACCCCGAGCGCCAGCGGACCAGCCCTTACGCACCCTACGGCACCGAGCTGGCGGCCGGTACAACCGTGCCCGGGAACCCGAAGTGCAACGGCGCCGTGCTCCGGGCCCGCCCCGACGGCTCCAACCTGGAGACGTTGGCCTGGGGGCTCCGCAACCCCTACGGCCTCGAGATCGGGCCTGACGGTGGCCTGTACGTGACCAACCACGGTTTCGACGCCCGGGGCTCTCGCCCCATCGAGGACGCGTGGGACTGCGTCTACCGGATCGAGCAGGGCGCCTGGTATGGCTGGCCCGACTTCGCCTGCGACGTCCCCGTGACCGACCAGCGCTTCCAGGTCCCCAACAAGCCCCAACCCGGGTTCCTCATTTCCAACCATCCGACGGAGTCACCGCCACGGCCCATCGCCAAGTTCAACCCCCACGCCGCCACCAACGGCTTCGCCTTCTCGCCGGAGGGGCGCTGGGGACCGGCGTCGACCGCCTACATCGCCCTGTTCGGTGACTTCACTCCGGCCACTGGCACCGTCGACCGCCCGCGCGGAGTGAAGATCGTGCGGTTGGACACCACCAGCGGTCGCGTGGAGGACTTCATCGTCAACGACACGCCGGGGCAGGCGTCCCGCCACAGCGGCGGCGGCCTGGAGCATCCCTCGGACGTGACCTTCGGGCCGGACGGCCACATGTACATCGCCGACTGGGGAGTCGCACGGGTCAGCGAGAGGGGCCTGGTTCTCGAGGAGGACTCCGGAGTCGTGTGGCGGGTGCGACCGGGACGGGCGGACCGGGGCTTCCCGGGCGGGATCAGCCTGCTCTACGCCCTCATCGGCACCCTGCTTCTGGCAGCCGCCACTGTGGTCGTGGGTGGGATCGGCCCCGCCCGTAGCCGGCGACCCGTCGATGGTGCCGCGGCCGGTGCCGTGGCCGGGCTGGTCATGGGCGGCTTCACCATGTTCGTGGCCGCTCCTGCCCTGGACCTCCCCTGGCACGCTCCGCCCCGGGTCCTGGCCACCCTCGTCGCCGGCCGCAAGCCGGTGGCCAACATCCTCGAGTTCTCCCTGCCCGCATTCCTGCTGGGCGTCGGAGTCCTGCTCGTCCTCACCGTGGTCCTGGGTGTGGTGTTCGCTGCCCTCGTGCGGGCCCAGGCGCGGTGGCGGGTCGTCCTGGCGGCCGTGCTGTTCGCGCTGACGGGCTGGGCCGCTCTCCAGTACTTCCTCCTCCCTCTCGTGCAGCCGCTGATCACCGAGAAGGGATTCACTCCGGAGTGGTACGCCCTGTCCTTCGGTGTCTACGGGCTGGTCCTCGGGGTGCTCCTGGCGCTGCGGGGGCCGAGCGAATCGGACAGGGACGCCGCCGCTCCTCCCTCGGAGAGGCGCTCCCCCGACGCGGGTCCTTCCCCCGATCCCGAAGGGCGGTCGGCGATCGACGAGTGGCGGGAACAGATGCGTCGTCTACGGGAGCAGGGATCCTGACGTCGATCGCGCAGGGCTCGTCAGGCCTCCACCACGACCAGCTCGTGTTTCGCCCGGTTGAGCGGAAACGGCCCGTCCGGGCCCACGACCACGATGTCCTCGATGCGCACGCCGAACTGCCCGGGGAGGTATACGCCGGGCTCCACCGAGAACGCGTTGCCGGGGACCACCGGGCTGGGGTTGCCTCGGACCAGGTAGGGATCCTCGTGCTCCTCCATCCCGATGCCGTGACCCGTCCGGTGGATGAAGAAGCGGTCGTAGCCGGCCCGTGCGATGGTCTCGCGGGCGGCCCCGTCCACCGCCTCGGCCGCCGTGCCCGGCGTGGCTGCGGCCACGCCGGCGGCCTGCGCTCGGCGCACGACCTCGTACACGTCCAGGAACTGGCTCGGCGGTGCGCCGGTGAACACCGTCCGGGTGATGTCGGAGCAGTAGCCGTCCAGAGTGCCGCCGAAGTCGCACACCACCGCTTCGCCCGGCTGGATCCGGCGCTCTCCCGGCTCGTGATGCGGACTGGCCGAGTTCGGGCCGCTCCCCACGATGGCGAAGTTGACCCGGCTGTGCCCCTCCGCCACGAGCCGCTCGCCGAGGTCCCTCGACACGTCCGCCTCCGTCCGTCCGATCAGCGGCACTTCGCCGCCCAGGAGCTGGCCCGCGACCCGGTCGGCGGCCGAGGCGGCCTCGGCCAGGGCCGCGATCTCGCCCTTGTCCTTGACCGCCCGCAGCGGTCCGACGACGGTCGACGCCACCTGCCATAGCGCCTCGGGGAGCGTCTTCTGAAGCCCCAGGACGGACGTCGCCCACGTGCGGTCGGAGACGGCCAGCCGTCGCCGCCGGCCGACGAGCCCGGCGACGACGGCGACCGGGTCCTCCGTCTCGGCCCAGGGCCGGATAGAGAACACGTCGGGGCACGGTGCCACGCGAGGGGCTTCCAGCGCAGGTACCACCAGGGTGGCGGGGCCGTCGTCGGGCAGCACGAGCATGGTCAGCCGCTCGAGGGGCATGGCTGCGTAGCCCGTCAACCAGGGCAGGTCGGCGCCTAGCGAGAGAAGCAGAGCGTCGACGCCCACGTCGCCCATCCGGACCCGGACGCGGTCGGCACGATGGGCGAAGTCGGCAGCCACGGGGCGAGGGTACCGGTGGTCGCGGGACACTGGGCCCCATGAACCCGGTCGAGCAGGTGGAGGGGTGGCTGGCCGAGGCCAAGACGGCCGGCCTGCCCGGCTACGACACCGCCATCGTGGCCACGGCCAGCCCCGACGGCCGGCCCTCGGCCAGGGCCGTCATCCTCCGGGGTCTGGACCGGCGAGGGTTCGTCTTCTACTCGGACACCCGGAGCCGCAAGGGCGGGGAGCTGTCCGCCAATCCCCGGGCCGCCCTGGTGCTCGTGTGGGACGAGCTGCAGCGCCAGGTGCGGGTCGAGGGCCCCGTGGAGGGACTGGCGCCCGAGGAGTCCGACCGGTACTTCGCGGGCCGCCCTCGCGGGCACCAGCTTGGGGCATGGGCGTCCCGCCAGAGCCAGCCCCTGGCCAACCGGGAGGAGCTCGAGGCCCGGCTGGTCGAGGTGGTGGAGGAGTTCTCCGGCCGTCCCGTCCCACGACCCCCCTACTGGGGCGGCTACCGGATCGTCCCCGAGGAGATCGAGCTGTGGCAGGGCCTCCCGGACCGCCTGCACCACCGCATCCGGTACCGGCGGGGCTCCGACCCAGACGAGTGGGTGGGCCAGCTCCTCTGGCCGTAAGACCGGCTAGTCGTGACGCTCGAGGGAGTCCCCGATCAGCCAGAGGGTGGGCGGCCACAGCCCTACGAAGAGGGCGCGCCGCTCGGCGTTCCCCCGCTCGTCCTGGTCGACGGTCTTGGCCCGGATCCACAGGCCGATGCAGAGCCCCACGGATCCGAGCGACGTCAGGTGAAGGTGCCAGCCGCGCAGTCCGCTGGAGTGCAGGAGTCCAGTTAGCATTCGGGCAAGCTACACAAGGACCCCGGCGGTCGAGCCCGGACACGAGGGCGGGCCATGGAGGATGTTCGTGCCCCGCAAACCGAGCCGCTCCCGGCGCCTGGCCACCGCTTCGCTCTGGCCCTTTGGGATCGGGCTCACGTCGTGGCACTACATGTGGCGGACGACGCCCTTCCACCGTCGAGAGCGGCCGGGGTCACTGGCTGAGGACTGTCCGCCCGACCTCCCGCCCGATGTGTCCCACGACGAAGTCCAACTTCCCGAGCAGGGCGCCGGTCCCCTCTTCCACCGCCGGTACCAGGCCCGGATCAGTGACTCCCGCTACACACCCGAAGACCTGTTCGAACAGGTCAGCACCGAACTCGACGCGGTTGCGCCTACGGAGTTCGCCCGCTTCCACAAGGTCCGCGGCGAGGACGGCACCCTCCGGCCAGGAGACGAGTTGGTGGTGCGCATGCCGGGGCCATGGGACGGGCCCGTGCGGGTGGTCGCGGTGACGCCCACCTCCTTCCGGCTGGTCACGCTGGAGGGGCATCTGGAGGCGGGGCAGATCGAGTTCCGGGTCGCAGGTGCCTCGAACAAGGAGCTGGTCTTCACCCATCGAGTCCTGGGCCCGCAGCGGGGACCGCCTCTCGAGCTTCATGTACCAGGGCGTCCGCATGGCCAAGGAGGTCCAGCTCCACATGTGGATCTCCTTCCTGGAGCGGGTGTCGGAGGTGGCCGGCGGCCGGCTGACGGGGGGCATCGACATTGACACCAGGCGAGTGGACGAAACTGCGTTCAGGGGTGGGGCATCGCTGGGCGACCCCGAGGCGAGGCGCATCCTCGACGAGCTCCACGACAAGGGCCTCAACTTCGACCTCGGCCAGCGGGGCCAGTTCACGCCGGAGAAGGGTTGGCTGGTCGACGAGTACTGCGAGCCGCTGCCCTCCGAACCGCCGGGGCCACCCGTCCCCGGCGGCTCGTGGGAGGTCGCCCGCGAGCTGATGCGCAACTACGAGTTCGCCGATCCTGCGATTGTCCGCGCCGTCTACCACCCGGACCGGCCGCTGGAGGAGCGCGACATGCTCCTCGAGGCTCGCTTCTACGGCCTTCGCTTCCGGTTCGGCGTTCGTGTCGGGGGCGTGGTCGACGAGGCGCGCGTGGTCGACGGACGGAAGGTGCAGGTGTGGGGGTGGAACTACCGCACCCTTCAGGGTCACCTGGAGATGGGACAGATGGACTACGAGGTGTGGAAGTGGCTGGACACGGGAGAAGTGGAGTTCCGCACGTGCCGGTTCTCCCGCCGGTCCCGCGTCCGCAACCCCATCGTGGGCCTAGGCCTACGGCTCTTCGGCCGGCGCCAGCAGGTGAAGTTCGCCCGGCGGGCCTGCGAGCGGATGGCGCGCCTCACCGCGGACGGGCTGAAGCCGAACGCGGCGCACAACCGGTCCCCGCAGTGAGCGGGCCCGCTACGGACCGACCTGACCCCCTGCGGCGGCCTCCGTCGCCTGGCGGGCGTGGTAGCTGGAGCGGGTCAGGGGAGAGGCCTCCACGTGGGCGAAGCCCATGGCCAGGCCGGCCTGGCGGATGCGGTCGAACTCCTCCGGTCGCCACCACCGTGCGACCGGGAGGTGGTCGGACGTGGGCCGGAGGTACTGCCCCACGGTGAGGATGTCGACGCCCACGCTGCGCAGGTCGATCATGGCGGAGAGGACCTCTTCCTCGGTCTCACCCATGCCGACGATCAGGCCCGACTTGGTGACCAGCCCGGCCGCCCCGGCCTGGCCCAGCACGCCCAGGCTTCGGGCGTAGGACGCCTGGGGCCGCACCGCCCGCTGCAGCCGCGCCACAGTCTCCAGGTTGTGGTTGAGCACGTCCGGGCGAGCGGCGAAGAGGGTGTTCAACGCCTCCGGGTCGCCCTTGCAGTCGGGGATGAGCAGCTCGACCGTCGTCTGAGGGCAGCGGCGGCGGATGGCGGCGACGGTGTCCACGAACTGGCCCGCCCCGCCGTCGGACAGGTCGTCGCGCGCCACGGCCGTGACCACGGCGTGGGACAGGCCCATGTGGGCCACCGCCTCGGCCACGTGCTCCGGCTCTTCGGGATCGGGCGGACCTGACGGGCGCCGGGTGTCGACCAGGCAGAAACCGCAGGAGCGGGTGCAGCGCTCGCCGTTGATCATGAAGGTGGCCGTCCCGTCGTTCCAGCACTCGAAGATGTTGGGGCAGCCCGCCTCTTCGCAAACGGTGACGAGGTCGAGGGAGCGCATGGTGCGCTTCAGCTTCCGGTATCCGGGCCCCATGTCGGCCTGGACCCGCAGCCACGGCGGCTTGCGTTCGCTTATGGAAAGGCCGTCGACGAGGCCGGCCTCGGCCCGCCGGCGGTCGCCGTGCGAACCATCGACTCCGGCTGACGGGGCGCGCCAGGCGACGTCAGCCCGGTCGACCCGGCCGGCGGCCCATCGCCGGGAAGCTCGGTCCACGACGGCCTCGACCACGTCTCTCATGGAGGCGGTGACCCCCTCGGCGGCCAGGGACGTGACGGCCTTGTCGGGGATGCCACAGGGCACGATCCGGTCGAACCAGGCCAGGTCGGGCTCCACGTTGAGGGCGAAGCCGTGCATCGTGCGGCCCCGGGTGCGGCGGACCCCCACGGCGCAAACCTTCCGGGGGTCGGGGCCGTCGACATCCACCCAGACACCGGGATAGCCCGGGAGCCGACCCAGGCCGGGCAGGCCGACGTCGGCGCAGGCGTCGATGACGACCTGCTCGACGGAGTGCACGTAGGCGGGGGTGGCGTCGGGACCGTCGGGCCACGACAGGATCGGGTAGCCGACCAGCTGCCCCGGTCCGTGGTAGGTGACGTCGCCCCCCCGGTTGGTGCGGACCAGCTCGGCGCCGACGGCGGCGGGATCGACGAGCACGTGCTGCATGTCGCCCCGGAGCCCGAGGGTGAACACGTGGGGGTGCTCCAGCAGGAGCAGGTAGGGGTCAGACGCCTGTAGGAACAGGGACCTCTGAAGGGCCAGGGCGTCGGCGAAGCGCACTCGGCCCAACCAGCGGGCCCGGAGCGGTGCTCCCATACCGGGCTAGACCTCCTGGGACCAGTCGCGGGTTTCCAGGATCTCCTTGGCCCGGGCCAGGAACGCGGAAGCGTAGGCACCGTCGAAGGCACGGTGGTCGAACGCGAGACCGAGCACTCCCACCGGCCTGACGGCGACGGCGTCGGACCCGTCGGGCAGCTCCACCGCCACCGGGCGCTTCCGGATGCCGTCGGTGGAGACTATGGCCACCTGAGGCTGGTTGATGACGGGGAACGTGAGAAACGTCCCGAAGGGCCCGGGGTTGGTGATGGTGATGGTGCCGCCCGAGATGTCGTCCGCCGTCAGCTCCCGGGAACGGGCGCGGTGCGCCAGGTCGGCGATCCTCCGGGCCAGGGCCCGCAGGCGCATCTGGTCGGCGTCGTGCACGACGGGGACGATGAGTCCCTCGAAGCTGAGGTCGACGGCGATTCCCAGGTGGATGCGACGGTGGATGGTCAGGGCGTTGTCCCCCACCGAGGAGTTGACGTGGGGGAAATCGGCGAGGGCGTCGATGAGGGCGCGGGCGATGAAGGGCAGGTAGGTGAGGGAGAAGCCCTCCTTCTCCTTGAAGGCGTTGCGCTCGGCCATCCTCACCCGGTCGACGCCCGAGTAGTCGACCTCGGTCGCCACCAGCACATGGGCCGACGTGGCCTGCGACTTGATCATGTGCTCGGCCGTGCGCCGGCGGATGTTGGAGAAGGGGATGGTCTCGTCGTCCTCGGCTGCCTTGGCCGGTGCCGCCGCCGGCACGGGCGGGCGGGCGGTGGGTGCGCCCGTCGAAGGGGCCGCCGGCGGGGCCTGGCCGGCCTTGGCCCGCCCTCCGTTGCGGTCGATGTAGGCCAGCACGTCGGCCCGGGTGAGACGACCTTCCTGGCCGCTTCCCGGGATCTGGGCGGGGTCCAGGCCGTGCTCGTTGACTAGCTTGCGCACCACGGGCGACAGCAGCTTCCCTGCCGTGCGGGCGCTGGGCTGAGCGGTGGGCGGGGCAGCCTCGGCCGCAGGCGCCGCCTTGGCGGTCTCCTTCGGAGGGGTCGAACTGTCCTCGGCCTCCACCCGCTCTTGCTGGCGCTCGGCGCTGGCCGCCTCCGCTTCGGCGCCCGGCGGGCGGGGGTCGCTGTCCTCGGGGACGGGCTCGGTCTGCTCCTCGTACGGGGGCGACTCGGCCTTGGCCTCGGCCGGCTCGCCGCCCTCAGCCTCCTCGGTGGCTTCCGCCTGCGAGGTCCCGCCTCCCTCTCCGGGCTTGCCCGCTTCGATGACCGCCAGCTTGACGCCGATGTCGACCGTCTCGCCCTCCTGCACGAGGATCTCCGACACGTACCCGGAGGCGGTGGAGGGGACTTCGGAGTCGACCTTGTCGGTCGACACTTCGAACAGCGGCTCGTCCTCCACCACCTGCTCGCCGACCTTCTTGAACCACTTGGTGATGGTTCCCTCCGTGACGGTCTCGCCCAGCTGCGGCATGGTGATGTCGGGCATCAGCCGTGAAGCCCCCTTCCGGTGAGAGCCATGACGGTCTCGCCGAATGTCTCCGACAACGTCGGGTGTGGATGGATGAAGTGACTGACCTCGTCGGGGGTGGCCTCCCAGTTGACGGCCAGGTAGCCCTCGGCCAGCTGCTCGGTGACCCAGGGTCCGACCATGTGTACCCCGAGCAGGCGGCCGGCCTTGCCGTCGGCCCCCTTCTCGGCGATGACCTTCACCAAACCCTCGGGCTCGCCCACGATGAGGGCGCGGCTGTTGCCGTTGAAGCGGTGCTTGGCCACGACCACGTCGATCCCTGCGTCCTTGGCCGCCTGCTCGGACAGACCGGCGAACGCCACCTCCGGGAAGCAGTAGATGCACCAGGGGACGCGCTGGTAGTCGACCGGCACCGCATCTTCCCCGAGGATGTCCTCGACGGCGACGATGGCTTCGGCGAAGCCCACGTGGGCGAGCTGCGGGGTGTTGATCAGGTCACCGAGGGCGTAGACGCCGTCCTCACCCGTCCGCAGGTGCTCGTCGACCACCACGAAGCCCTTGGCGTCGACCTCCACCGCCGTGCCGTCCAGCCCGAGCGTCTCCGACAGGGGCCGCCGGCCGACACTCATCACGATGGCGTCCACCGTCACCGAGGACCCGTCGGCCAGCTTGACCGTCGTCTGCTCGCCCGAAGGATCGTGGCCCTCGATCCGTACCCCGGTGCGCACGTCGATGCCCCGGCGCTTGAACGATCGCACGACCACGTTGGCCACGTCGGCGTCACAACCGGGGAGGATCTGGGGGAGGGCCTCGAGGATCGTCACCTGGGTTCCCAGGTCGCTCATCATCGACGCGAACTCACACCCGATGGCCCCGCCTCCGATGACGGCGGCCGATGCGGGTAGCCGGTCGAGGGTCAGGACCTCGTCCGACGTGAGGACGAACCGGCCGTCGACGTCGAATCCGGGAAGGGTGCGGGGGACCGATCCACTGGCCAGGATCACCGCCCGCCCCTTCAGTTCGGTCCCGTCGTCCACCCGTACGGTCTGATGCGGCTGGAGGGTGCCCGTTCCCTGGACGGTCGTGATCTTGCGGCCCTTCATGAGCGACTGGAGGCCCTTCCACAGGTGGTCGACGACCTTCTGCTTGCGAGCCTGGGAGGCGGCGAAGTCGACCGTGGGCTGGTCAGCCATGACGCCGAACTCCTTGGCCCCGGCCACGGTGCGGAAGACGGTGGCCGTCTCCAGGAACTGCTTGGCCGGGATGCAACCCCGGTGCAGGCAGGTGCCACCCACCTTCTCGCGCTCGACGACTGCAACCCTGAGGCCCGCTCCCGCCCCGTAAAGGGCGGCCGCGTACCCGCCCGGGCCCCCTCCGATGACGACGACGTCGAACTGCTCGGCCATGACCTCAGACTAGTGAGTACGTGATCTTGTCCTGGCGGGAAGGCAGGAACCCCTCGCCCGAGGTGGGCCTACGGCATCAGCGAGACCTGGACGGCGAACGCGACCAGGATCAGCAGACCGCAGAGCAGGGCGGCGATGATGAGCTTCCGGGTGCTCATGGCTCTCGGGGCAGGGGCTTGCGGCCGGGGAAGCCCTCCTCGGGCAGGTGCCACCAGGCCAGCTCGGGCTCGCCGCGCCGCCAGCACAGGTAGTAGACGACGCCGTCCTCCCCCTGGGCGTGGAAGTCGATGAGGCCGGTGGTGGCGTCCCGGAGGATGATGTCGCCCGCCTGGAGCTCCTCGTACGCCTCCTGGGCGTCAACCAGCGACGACCGCTGCCCGTTGGTCGAGGGGTGCCGGCCGGAGCGCACGAGCGCCGCCTGGCGGATGACCTCGACCAGCTCGCGGACCCTCGGAAGGTAGGCCCGAGCCTCGTCGACGGTCCACAGGCGCACGGCGAGTACCGTAGTTCCGAGCCTGGTCGTCCCAACGGCCAGGCAAACGCAGGGGAGCTCGGAGCGCCGGGCTGAGAGGCGAGTACGAACGGCTCGCGACCCTCAAGTCAACCGGCCCGGTAATGCGGGCGAAGGGAGCGTGGCACCTTGTCCGATCTCAACGGAAGCGATGCCCTGGTGATCGCCGGGCGCCAGTTCAGCTCGCGGCTGTTCGTCGGCACCGGGAAGTTCCCGTCCAACGCTGCCCTCCGAGGGGCCATCGAGGCGTCGGGCACCGAGATGGTGACCGTCGCCCTGCGCCGGATGGACGCGCCGCTGTCTCCGTCGCCCGGGAGCGGCGATGACGACGACATCCTCGACGCCATCGACCCCGATCGGGTCCTGCTGCTCACCAACACGAGCGGCGCCGACGACGCCGAGGAAGCGGTGCGGCTGGCCCGTCTGGCCCGTGCCGCGGGGCTGCCCACGTGGATCAAGCTCGAGATCACCCCCGACCCCCGCTACCTCCTTCCCGACCCCGTGGAGACGCTCAAGGCGGCCGAGATCCTCGTCGCCGACGGCTTCACCGTGCTTCCCTACGTGAACGCCGATCCCGTGCTGTGCAAGCGCCTGGAAGAGGTCGGGTGCGCCACGGTGATGCCCCTCGGGTCTTGGATCGGGTCGAACCAGGGCCTCCGTACCCGAGGCGCGCTTGAGATCATCGTCGAGCAGTCGCTGGTGCCGGTCGTGGTCGACGCCGGGCTGGGCGCGCCCTCCCACGCCTCCGAGGCCATGGAGCTGGGGGCCGACGCCGTGCTCATCAACACCGCCATCGGTACCGCCGGAGATCCTCCGGCCATGGCCGCCGCCTTCCGGCTGGGTGTCGAGGCCGGCCGCCGGGCGTTCCTGGCCGGGCTAGCCACCACCACTTCGGTGGCGCGGGCGTCCTCCCCGCTCACCGGGTTCTTGGCGTGACGGCAGTCGTCCTCGAGTCCCGGCCCCAGCAGGTGCCGCCGGGAACGGCGGCGGCGGACGTCGTCGCCTTCCTGTCCGCCGACCTTCACCGGTTGCGCGACCTGGCCGGCGGGGCGACGGCCGCCGAGGTCGATCGGGCCCTGCGCAGCTCACGGCGGACGCCGGCCGACTTCGCCGCCCTGCTGTCTCCCGCGGCAACCGCCCGCCTCGAGGACCTGGCCGCCCTCGCCCACGAGACGACGGTTCGGAGGTTCGGACGGGTGGTGCGGATGTTCGCCCCCCTGTACCTGTCCAACGAGTGCGTCTCCACGTGCACGTACTGCGGGTTCTCCGCCGGCAACCAGGTCGCCCGGCGCACCCTCACCCTCGACGAGGTCAGGGCCGAGGCCGAGACCCTTTTGGGGAGGGGCTTCCGGCACATCCTGCTCGTGGCCGGGGAGCACGCCCGCATCGTGTCCAAGGAGTACCTGGTCGACTGCGTCCGCCTCCTGGCGCCCCTGGTGCCGTCGATCTCGATCGAAGTGCAGGTGTGGGACGGGGAGACGTATCGCCGCCTCGTGGACGCGGGCTGTGAGGGGCTGGTGGTCTTCCAGGAGACCTACCAGCCGGCGACCTACGCTGGCGTCCACCTCAAGGGCAAGAAGCGGAACTACGACTGGCGGCTGGCCGCCCCCGACCGCGGCGCCGCCGCGGGGATGCGCCGCATCGGGATCGGCGCCCTGCTGGGTCTCCATCCCGACTGGCGTACGGAGGCCCTCACCCTCGGCGCCCACGCCCGAGCCCTCCTCCGCCGCTGGTGGCGATGCGACCTCACCGTCTCGCTGCCCAGGCTCCGCCCTGCGGCCGGTGGCTACGAGCCGGACCATCCGCTGACGGACGCCGAATTCACCCAGCTGTTGTGCGCCCTGCGCCTGTTCCTGCCCGATGTCGGCGTGTCCCTGTCCACCCGGGAGTCACCCGAGTTGCGGGACGCGCTGCTGCCCCTCGGGGTAACCCAGATGTCGGCCGGGTCGCACACCGAGCCCGGCGGGTATGCCGCCCCTAGTTCGGCCGAGGCCCAGTTCACGGTGGGCGATACCCGGTCCTGCCACGAGGTGGCGACGGCCCTGCGCGGCGCGGGCTACGACCCGGTGTGGATGGACACGATCGGAGCCCGCCGGCCGTCGTCCACGGCCGGCTGAGGACCCGGCCCGGCCCTTCCGGGCCTGGAAGGCCTGGAAGGCTGTGCCCGTGGTCGTTCGCCGCCCGTGGGTTCTGGCCCTCGCCGCCCTGCTGACGTTGGGCGCGTGCGGTGACGGCTCCAGCTCGGCCGGCCCTCGGGTGGACACCGAGGAGGTCGAGGGGATCCTGCTTCAGCGGCAGAAGGAGCGCTACCCCAGCCTGAAGTTCGGCCAGGCGACCTGCCCGAACGGGATCCTGGCTCGCTCGGGCGAGACGTTCGAGTGCTCGGTGACGGTGGAAGGACAACCCGCACGCTTCCGGGTCACCATCGCCGAGGTGGTGGGGGAGCGGGCCCGCTACGAGTTTCGGCCCGTGAGGGCGGTCGTCGACGTGCTGACCGTGACCGTCTTCCTGAAGAGCAGGCTCGAGGAGGCGTGGCGGATGGCCACCGTCGACTGCGGGCCGGCCAAGGTGCGCGTGCTCGACGTGGGCGGAGTCATCGAGTGCACCGCGTCCAACGGTACGGCCATCCGCCACATCCAGGCCGTGGTCGAGGACAGGGACGGCACGGTCACCTTGCGGGAGCGCTGAGGCCGGCGCCGGGTGCGCGGAGCGCAGCGCCGAGAAACCCGGGAACCGGCGGGTGCTCCGCCTTCGTCCAACTCGTGCAACCACACGAGGAGGTCGAGGGATGCGCCGGTTCCTGCTCACCATCGCCGTCGGGGTCCTGTTCGTCGGATCGACCGCCGGGCCGGCCCTGGCCTGCGGCGGGCTCATCGGCCGCAACGGCTCGGTCAACCTGGTCCGGACGACGACCCTCGCCGGCTATCACGACGGCGTCGAGCACTACGTCACCTCCTTCCAGTTCGCCGGCGCGGGCGGGGAGTTCGGGTCCATCGTCCCCCTGCCCGGCGTTCCCACCAACGTGGAGCGCGGCGGGGACTGGACCCTCCAGCGGCTGGTGCGCGAGGTCGACCCTCCGGAGCGCGACGCGCTGGCCGACGGGGTCCGGACCCTGGCCGGGGCAGCCTCGGCCGAAGTACTCCTGGAGAAGCAGATCGACGCCCTGGATCTCACCGTGCTCCGGGGCGGGGCGCAGGCGGTGGGCGAATGGGCGACGGCCCACGGCTTCCTCCTGACGCCTGACGCGCCCGAGGTGCTCGACTTCTACGCCAGCCGCAGCCCTATCTTCCTGGCCGCCCGGTTCAACGCCGACGCCGCCCGGGAGAGAGGGGTCGCCCTCGGCGACGGGACCCCCGTGCACCTGACCATCCCCACCGAGAACCCGTGGGTTCCGCTCCGCATCCTGGGCCTGGGTCGGGTGCAGGCCGAGCGGGTCAACGCCGACGTGTTCCTGCTCACCGACCGGCGACCCGCCCTTCTCCCCGGCGCCGACGCTCCCGGGCTGGAACTGGGGCGCCAGGAGCGGGCCAGCTCGACGCTGCTCGACGACCTCCGGTCGGACAAGGGCATGTCCTGGATACCGGCGTCTTCGTGGCTGACCCACCTGCGGGTGGACGCCTCGCCCGCCGACCTGACCTACGACCTCGCGGTCGATGTCTCGGGGGCCGGGCAGCCCTCGGCGGCGGCGGCCGGCCTTCCTGCCGGCTCCAGCGGACTGGCCGCCGGTGGAAGCGGAAACGCCTGGCCCGTGGTCGTGGGAGCGGGGCTGGGCGTCTTCGCCCTGCTGGCCGGAGTGGCCATCGTGGCCACGACCACCCGGAGCCGCCGGGGCACCGGCCAGAGGGCTTGAGATGAGCCGGACCCGTGGCCTCGTCCTCGGCACGGTCCTGCTCCTCGCCGCCGGCGCCCTTAGCAGCGGCTGCGTCGGCCGGGCCTCAGGGGCGGGAACGGCTTCGCCCGCTCCTGACGGCACCCTCGTCGTCGACGTCCACTACTCGAAGTTCTCCGTCTCCGAAGTCCAGGTGCGGAAGGGGCAGACCGTTCGGTTCGTCATCCGCAACCACGACCCCATTCCCCACGAGCTCATCGTCGGAGATCAAGCCGTTCAGGACCGGCACGAGAGGGGGACCGAGGCGCACCACGGCGACCGTCCGGGCGAGGTCTCGGTCCCGGCCGGGGCGACGGCCGAGACCACGTTCGCCTTCACGGCCACCGAGCCAGGCACGCTGCTCTTCGGTTGCCACCTGCCCGGCCACTGGACCTACGGCATGCGGGGCACCATCCGGGTCGCGTGACCCACGGTTCGGCCGGCCCAATCCATGGACCGGCCTCCCGGGCCGGTCACTCGCCTGGGGCGTGCAGGCCGATGCAGAACTCGTTGCCCTCGGGGTCGGTGAACGTCACCCACGTGGCGCCCCACTCCTGGTAGCGCCCGACGAGGGTGGCGCCCAGGCCGAGCACCCGTTCGACCTCGGTGTCGAGGTCGACGCTGCCCAGGTCGAGATGCACCCGGTTCTTCGCCGTCTTGGGTTCGGGGACCATGACGAACATGAAGCGGGGCCCTACGGATCCGCCGCCGGTCAGCTCGGCGAAGAACGGGCTGGAGCGGGTCACCTGGTAGCCGG
>JBHENM010000093.1:0-2111 GCA_046262035.1 Acidimicrobiales bacterium
ATCAAGGTCGCCGCTCTCATGGCGTGAACGGGCGGCCAAACCTTGACTCCATCGACGCCTTCCGGGCTGCCGATGTCCCGACTGTCGCCGCTCCGGAATCCCGCCTACTCAGGAGGTGAGTTCTTCAGGTCGAAGTAACTAAGACTTCCTTCTACAGGGGAGGGGGCGGGCCCGCTCGGCGGGATCGACCCGATCGCGCGTGCCCTCCACCCAGGCCCAGGCCCGTGCTCAGGCTGGAGGGCGGCCGGTCAGCGCCGGGGCGTGCCCGGTAGCCAGCGGCCGCCGAGGGCAACCCGGCCAGAGCGAGGCCACGCGACCGCAGGGTGGCGCCGACCATCATCAGGCCGAGGATCAGCAGGCCACCGGCCATGCGGGCATGGCGGCCGGTGTCGGTTCCGGTGAAGGCGATGAGCGGCGGCTGGCTGATGCGGACCTGGGCCTTGGCCTCGGCCGTGGTGGTGTTGCCCTCGTTGTCGACCCCAGTAGCGGTGACGGTGTCCGTCTGGGTGGCGCCGCCGCTGCCCCGGAACTCACCCGGGAAGCTGCATGTGTAGGTGTCACCCGGCTGGAGGACGGCGCCGATGGCGCACGTGCCGCGGCCGTTGAGGTCGCCGTAGATGTCGTCGACCAGCTTGGTGATGGTCACAACCTCGGTGCTGGTGTTGGTCACGCCCACGGTGAAGGTGAACGTGCCCCCGGGAGCGGGGAGAGAGGACGGGTTGGCCACCTTGGTCACAGCGATGGTGGGCGGAACGCCGGTGATCGTCACCGTGGCGTCGTCGTCGTCGCTGACCTCCGTGCCGTCGTCGTCTTCACCGGTGACGGTGACGATGTCGGTCTGGGCCGCGCCCGCCTCCCCCGTGAACGGGGCTACGAAGCTGCAGGTGGTGGACTGCCCGACGTCGAGGATGTCGCCGATCAGATCACCGCACGTCGACCCGGGCCGGGTGGCCAGGTTCCCGTAGATGTTGTCGGTGACGGTCAGGATGGTGACGGCCTCGCTGCCGTTGTTGGTGATCCGGACGTTGAAGGTAAAGTCGCCCCCGGGCTCGGGAAGGCTGGCGGGGGTGGCGTCCTTGTCCACCACGATCGAGGGGGCCAGGCCGGTGATGGTGACGATGGCGTCGTCATCGTCCGTGGCCTCGTTGCCGTCGTCGTCGGTAGCGGTAGCCGTGACGACGTCCGTCTGGGCCGCGCCCGCCTGCCCGGCGAAGGGCCCGGTGAACGTGCAGGTGTAGGTGCCTCCGTTGGGAGCCAGGGCCGGCGGCGGAGTGACGTCACAGTTGCCCCGGCCGTCGAGGTTCCCGTACACGTTGTCGTTGAGGGCGGTCAGCAGCAGGGGCTCGCTGCTGGTGTTGGTGACCACCACGGTGAAGTCGAAGTCGCCGCCCGGCTCGGGCCGGGTGAGGGGGTCGGCCGTCTTGACCACGGTGATGGTGGGGAGGACGTCGGTGAGGGTGACGGTGGCGTCGTCGGTGTCGGTGACGGTCTGGCCGTCGTCATCCGTGCCCGTGGCCGTGACGATGTTGGTCTTGAAGTCGCCGGCGTCGCCGGTGAAGGGCGCCGTGAACGTGCACGGGCTCGAAGTCGCCCCAGGAGCCAGGGTCGTGCCGATGAGCGTCCCGCAGTTGGAACCAGGCCTGGTGGCCAGGTCGCCGTAGACGTTGTCGATCAGCGAGTTGATGGTGATGGTCTCCACCGTGCCCGGGTTCCGGACGGTGACCGTGTAGGTGAAGTCGCCGCCGGGCTCGGGACGCGTGGTGGGGCTGGCGTCCTTGATGACCTCGATGGCGGGCGGAACGGGCGTGATGGTGACCACGGCGTCATCCGTGTCCGTCACCGTCTGGCCGTCGTCATCCGTGCCCCTGGCCGTGACGATGTCGGTCTCAGCGTCTCCGGGGTCGCCGAGGAATTCGGCGGTGAAGGTGCACGGGGCCGAAGTGGCGCCCGGGGCCAGCGTCGTGTTGATGAGCGTGCCGCACGTGGAACCGGGCCTCGTGGCCAGGTCGCCGTAGACGCTGTCGATCAGCGAGTTGATGGTGATGGTCTCGACCGTGCCCGGGTTCCGGACCGTGACCGTGTAGGTGAAGACGCCACCGGGCTCGGGGAGG
>JBHENM010000094.1:0-16215 GCA_046262035.1 Acidimicrobiales bacterium
CCCAGGTGCCGCTGGGGGGCGGGGAGACGATCCCTCGGCGTGAGGAACTGGTGCCGCCGCCACGTAGCGACCATCGCCGCGGACGGGAAGGCCTCACATGAGGGCTCCTGGTGAAACTTGGCGCACCCCGTGCACACGTAGAGCTCAACGGTAGCGGCGATGAGACCCATTTCCAGTTCGCCCCACCGGCCCAGGAGCGTCTGCGGGAAGGCGCCGGCCTGCGGTCGCTCGCCGTCCGCAGCTCCGCCATCCCCCGGGCGTCGGGCCCGACCTGGTCCCAGGATGACGCCGGCCAGGAACTCCCACAGCGTGAGCTTCTCGCAGTCCCACTCCTGAATCGTGCCGGCGTCGACTGCGGCCTGGGCGGGCGGGGCGCTGGTCCATACGGTGACGGTGTGGGTGGCCTCCACGATCCGCTGGTTGAACACGCTCCGCTCCTCCTTCCGTTCGCAGGCGAGCGGAGGTACCCGGAGGTTGGCCAGGCGATGCAGCCCGTGGCAAGCGCTCTTGTAGACCAGGGCCTCGAGCAGGAGGCCGGCCGGCTCCCAGAAGGCATCACAGACCGGGGTGCCAGGCGGTGACCAGGAGCCCGACAGGTAGGCGGCGGCAATCTGGGGGGCAGTGACGTCTGGGCGGCGGGCCAGCTCCGAGAGCCACACAGCCAGAAATACTTCAATGACCTCAGAGGGAACGGATCCGTCCCGGAAGGCGTGGGGAGATGCCTCCCGGGCGGCCACGACCAGCCCGGCGAGGGAGACGGCGGCCTCGAACACAGGCGGATCCGGCTGCCAGCCCCGAGTTCTTCCGAAGCACTCGGCGACCCAGTTGACGCTCGACAGCAGGTCATCGAACTGCTCGGCAATGGCCACGAAAGGCTGATAGCGCCGCTCCTCGACCGTCTGAGCGCTCTGTTCGTCCATCCATCGCTGTACCTCGGGCACGAGCATCCGTATCAGCGGCTGCAGACGGGCGACGAGGTCACCCCCGCGGTCGGCAGCCACGACGACGGTCACTCGGGATGCCGACTGAGTTCCCGCGACCCTGACCGCGACGTCCATCCTGCGGTGAGCCGTCCGCCTATTGGCACGCCGCAATCCATAGCACCTGCGCATCCGTCGACGGCAAGTCCCGCTGTACAGGGCCGTGAGCTGAAAGCCCTATGCCTCTATACGGAAGGTCGGATCGTCTGCAGTGGGCACGATGGCCGCCGTTCCGATCTGTGACGTGACAGTTGCGAGGAGGAAGGCTCATGCGAATCGCCGTGATCGCCCCGCCGTGGGCTCCGGTACCGCCGCCCCTGTACGGCGGCATCGAAGCCGTGGTGAACGAGCTGGCCCTGGGCTACCAGGCGGCCGGCCACGAAGTGCTGCTGTATACGACCGCCGATTCCACCTGCCCCGTGCCCCGCGCCTGGGTTTTCGCCGGGCCCAGGGTGGCGCCATCGGGCAGGCGGTTCTCGAGGCCCGCCACGTGATCAACGCCTACGACGCGATCAAGGGTTTCGACATCGTTCACGACCACACCATTTTCGGGCCCTTGTACGCCGAGCGATTTCCCGGCCTCAACGTGGTCACCACCATCCACGGAGTAATCGACGACGACCTGGCCGACATCCTGAGGGCCGTCGCACCACGAGTGCAACTCATTGCCATCTCCGCGACGCAGTGCGAGGCCGTCCCTGATCTGAGTGTGGCCGCCGTCATCCACCACGGACTGGACGCGGCCCGCTTCCCGTTCGAGAGCGGACCCCGCGCCTACACCTTGTTCATGGGCCGGATGGCTCCCGAGAAGGGGGCGCATCGGGCGATCCGGGCGGCAACCCGCGCCGGAGTGCCTCTGGTGCTGATGGGAAAGATGCGATCCACCGAGGAACAGGCCTACTTCCGGAACGAGGTCGAACCCCGCCTCGACGCCGACAAGAACATCTTCTACGTGGGGGAGGTGGACGAGAGGCGAAAGCTGGAGCTGCTGTCCAAGGCTCGGTGCCTGCTGTTCCCCATCAAGTGGAAGGAGCCCTTCGGGATCGTCCTGCTCGAAGCCCTCGCCTGCGGAACGCCGGTCATCGCTTTCGGCCGCGGCGCCGTTCCCGAGATCATCGAGCCCGGTCGAACCGGATTCATCTGCAGGGACGAGCAGGAGATGGCGGAGGCGATCCACAGGATCGACGAACTGGACCCCGGGGCCTGCCGCGCCGCGGTGGAGAGCCACTTCTCGGCGGCGCGGATGGTCGACGATCACCTCAGGCTGTTCGAGCGCATCCTCTCCCGCAGCGCCGCAACCTCCCGCTGGTCACCCAGCGCGCGGCGGACCCGGGATGGAGGTGGCGAGTGGTCCCCGCGGGCGGGGGGTTCGCCTGAGGCACCGCTCGCCGACGGCGGCCCTGATGGCCCCGATGAGCAGGGCCAGGCCACTGCCGCGGCCGGATGACATGCGTGACCCACGTTCAACCCGAACCGAAAATGCCAGAGGAAGAGAGCGCAAGATGGCCAAGACCAAGTACAGGATCACCTTCGTGGCAGGTACGTCGGGACAGACCGCCCGCAGCCAGGAAGTCGACGCCGACCAAGTCGGCCACATCCATGACGGCACCATATCGTGGCTGAACTTCCACGACGACCGGGGTGAGGTCCTCCGGGTTCGCTCCGCCTCGGTCGAGCGAGTGGACCGGATGGGTTGACTGGCGGACCGCATCGGGCCCCTACACCTTTCGCTCTGAGCGCTGAGCTCCACGGGCGGTAAGAATTCCCGGCGTGGCCCCGTCACCCGAGGAGCCTGGTGTGGACCGAGTCGGTCGACGGCGGCGGACCTCCCCCGATGCGCCCGCCCATGCCCCGTGGTGGTCCCGGTCGGGGGCGAGCCGGAGGCCCATCTCATCGAGGGGCCCGTCAGGATCAACGGGTGATCGCACCAGCCCTACCGGGGAGGCCTCGTACGGGGAAGGCCCGTCGATCCGCCTGCCCGATCGCCATTTTGGTCGTCTGGGAATGGGCCGCCGCTTCGTCAAACACCTCGCGAACCTTCACGGTCACCCGCCGCTGACCCCCGCGGGTGTCCTGCTCCGCTCCCGGATGACGATCCCCGTGGTCGTCTCCGTCTTTGCCTTCCTTGCCATCGCTGCCGCCGTCGACGGCGGGTCGCTCCTGCTCACCTGGGACGAGCCCGTCACTCGAGCCCTCTCGGACCTCCACTCCCCGGGCCTGGACGGGATCGTGAGAGCGCTCAGCACCCTGGGCGGCCTCACGGTGGTAACCCTCGTCCTCCTACTGCTGGTGCTCCTCGTATGGCACGAGTGTCGATCGCTGGCGTTGGTCCTCCTCGGCGCGAGTCTGGCCCGCCCTCTCCTCGAGTGGAGTCTGAAGGAACTCGTCGATCGCCCTCGCCCCTCACTCGGCCAGCTCGTCGCCGGCAACGGGCCCTCCTTCCCGAGTGGTCACGTGATGGCCGCCTTCGCCATTTGGGGCCTCCTACCCCCGGTCGTGGCCCTTGTTAGCGGGCGGCGAGCAGCGTGGTGGTGGTCGGTGGGCATCTCCGCGACGATCATCGGCGTTGTGGCCTTCAGCCGCGTGTATCTCGGCGTCCACTGGATGTCCGACGTCATTGGCGCCCTCGTTCTGGGCGCCCTGTACTTGCTCGGCGTGGAATGGCTGCTGGGCTGGCATCACCGGCGCCGGCCGTGCGCTGGGTTGGAGGCTGGATTCGATGCGATCAAGACCAGGGGTCAGGATCGCCCCTGAGAGTGCCCCCTCCGGTCGACCAGCCTTTCGTCGCAGCGCGCACCCAGAGCACGCGGAGGCATATCCAGTAGCCGTCACGCGGACGTGGGCAAGGCATCCACTGCGTAACGTCGGCAGTGCTCGAGATGGCTCCTTTCATGGTTGACGAGGAGCTCGACGACGCTGCTCCACAACCACGATGGCGCATCCAGGGTCTTGGTCCGGTAGAGGCCCAGTTCGTCTCGCCAGGCGGAGCGTGCGGGGAGATCCATCTGTCGGGCATGCGCGAAGCCCACGACCGTTGCGAGAAATCTCGCCGCCTTCATGGCCTGTTTGGTGGTGAGGTGGTCGATCTCGACCTTGAGATCCTGCGGCAGCAGTTCTCGGATGAATACCGGCTCGTTCCCAAGACGGGTGGCTCGCATGCGTTCCCCGAGGAATGGTGAGATATAGCGTGCGCCTTCAACAACGCGCTGTGCGGCGTCTTCTAGCTTGGGTGCGCCGATGAAGGCAGGCGCGGCCGAATCGACCGCCCCTCTGATGTCCATCAGACAAAGGTCTGTGTCTCCTGACGGCGTGTCGGTGACGCCCAACAAGACGGCGTAGCGGAGGCGACCAAGTGAACCGCAGCCTCTCATCCAATACGCTGAGTCGAGGACTTCCACGCCAGCGTCGTCATCCCTCGAGCGGACCATCGTTGCGAGCCGCTTGATGGTGTCGTCGTGGAAGAGTCTTTCGATCGCCCGCTGCTCGTCTCCCGATACGGGCCAGAATCGCTTTCCCAGGGGGATCGTCGGCCGACTGTCCTTGATGCGATCCTTGGCGAGATGTTTCCACGTTCGCTTCAGCGCCCGCTTCATGACGAGCTGGACAGATTTCGGCTGATGGATATCGTCGTCAGCCTCTTCGAAATCGTGCTCGAAGGCGGATTCGTAGCCGTCCATGAGCGCCTCGAGCATCCTCGCTGTGGTGACGCCGGGAAGGCCAGAGCCGCGCGCCGCAGAGGCCAGAGATAGCGCGAGCCGGATCAGGTCATGCGCCGGATTGCCGATCACGGTGTGATCGAGATCTCGGATCTGGATCCGGACTCGACCCGCCGCCTCCGCGACTGGGCCTAGGTTCCCCACGTGACAGTCCCCACAAATCCAAACAGGCGGGCCGTGAGGGAGTCGGTCGCCTTCGAGCGAGGAGAGCCACTCGTAGAACTGCACCGTGTTACCCCGAACGAAGGCGTGAGGCGAGCGGGCCATCTTCTTGTTGCGAGCCCGCTCAAGCACCGCGGCCCGTTCATGAGGAGCCGGCGGCGAAGCTGAGGGATGCTTCATGCTCCCTCCCATGTCCAGGCTTGATCCCTACGGATGCCCCGATGAAACAGTATCCGTCGGTCGTGCCAAGCCGGGCGTCACCGCCGGGGAATGGACACCATGTTGTACGGGGCCCCCGGAACCCAGTTGGCGGGGAACCTGGCGTTGACCAGATAGAAGTGGTTGCCGAAGCTGGCAATGGTGGTGGGGGCGTCGAAGTTGGGCGACGTCAGAGCGTCGACCACCTCGCCTGAGGCCCAGGTCCGGGGGTCCAGATCGACGACGGCGACCTGGTTGAACACGTTCTGGACGACGTACAGCCGGCGCCCATGGAAGAGGATGCCGTCGCCCGCCTGAAGTACGGCCCCGTCCAGGTCGATGCGGACGGCCGCGCCGCTACGCGGGTCGATTCGGTAGAGGGCCCCCGTGTTCGACTGCACGGCAATCAGCCAGCGGCCGTCCGGCGTGACCTCGATACCGTTCAGGTTGAAGCCCGGTGCGTGCTGGTAATCGCCGGTGAGGGGGACCACTACTGGCTGCCCGAGCGAACCATTGAGAGCAATGGGAATCTTGTAGAGAACGGGCTTCTGCGAGTCCGTGAACCACGCCGCGTCCCGGGTGATGACCACGTCGTTGATGAAGGTCGGCGACGAACCGAGCTGGTACGTGGCCAGCGGCGTGCCATCGGGGGCGTAGACGTAGGCCTGCCCGGTGGCTCCGCCGGCCACCCACAACCGACCCCACCGGTCCAACTCCAACCCGATGGCCGTGCGGCCGGGAGGGGCGTCGACAAACAGCCGGCTCTCGCCGGTCACGATGTCCACGGCCACGACGTCGCCCGTGACGCGGGACCCGGAGAGCATCGTCCTCCCGGGCCCGTTGGCGATGCCTTCCGGCTGCCAGCCGTTCGGCAGGGCCATCACTTCCGGGAAGTACGTCTGGGCACTCGCCGGCGCGGGAGCGAGCGCGGCCGTCGTCCCCAGAAAAAGAGCGGCGATGACCATCTTCACCGACAGACGCGTGGTGGCGTCGAGCTGTCTGCGTGCCACTTCGTGACCCTCCCGCGCTTGTGTCGTAAGGACGGTGTGAACCTAGCCGTTCAACGGCGCACGTCGGGCTCGGGAGCCTTCCTAGGCGGACTTGATCCGGATGTGGCGCCAAGCGACGGTACTCCCCGGGTAGACCTGCATACCGATCAGGCCCGGCGAGCGCCCACGTTCACCATCGGTGTTGTGGAATGTACTCGTCTTCACGCGTTCGCCCGTCTCGACGTTGGCAAGGAAGACGGTGTAGTCATCGCCGCTCACCGCGATTTCGTATTCGAACCAGGCGCCGGGCACGAGCCTCGGACCGGGCGTGTATTCCTGTAATTCAGGCTCATTGCGGTTCTGGTGCCAGATGCGGTCACCGGCTTGGATCTTGTAGATGGCGCCGGTGCGGTTCTTGAACAACCCGTTGGGCTCGGGCCGGATGCCGTAGAAGGCCTTGTTCGAGTCTCCGTGGGCGTTGTCGTCGATCTGCACTTCGAATCCGGATATCACGGGCTTCCAGGCTGGGTTGTGCGCGTCGAACGCCGGCTCCTCAGCCGCGCGGCGCTTCAGTTCATCGGTGGCGAGATCGAGCGTGGGACGAGGGAAGCGAACGAACACGCCGCTGTTGTGAGCGCCGTGCTCGAAGATCTTGAACTGGAGGCGGAGCGTGAAGTCCGTGAACGTCTCCCGTGCGTAATAGAAGAGGCGCAGGCCGCCGTCGCCGTAGCTGACCATCTCGCCGGACAGGTGCAGCATCCCTCCGCCGGCCGGACCGGCGAGGCGCCAGTTCTTGAACGTGTCCTGCGTGCCGTCGAAGAGCGGACGGAACCCGGTTTCGGACTGGGGACTGGTCACGGGTTCGGGTCCGGGAAGGACGCTACGGGTGAGGAGGTCTCCCGTGCGCCGGCCGAGGGCGACGCCGGTGAGCATCGGGTTCGGCGAACCGACGGTCGGGAACAGCGCAGGCCCCGCCGCGTAGCAGTTCGTGGTGTCATGGATGCGGCCGAAGTCGTTGGTGACCGCATCAGCGACGTCATCGCCCATGCGCAAGGTCCCGGCGTCGTGGTGAGTGGTCCCCAGGTCGTCACGACGGTTCTTGAACGCGCCCAACGCCGCCAGTCGCTGCGCCTTGGTGCCACCAGGTACGGGGATGGATCGGCCTGCGTTGGGAAGGATTTCGAAGGGCTCAGTCCCGGCGAAGATGAGGGCGATCTTGTCCGAAACCCGGTCCATCGCCTCCCAGGTCTCCCGGTCGTTCTGGGTTTGGGGGCTGCCGGGGAACTGGCTGGGATCCGCTTTGGAGTTGCCGAGGTGGACAACGGCCTTGGGACGGTCGAAGTCGGTGCCCGAGGGCGAGAGCTCGATGAAGCTGTCCGGGTTGCGAGCCGTCATGTCGCCGATGGCTCTGATGGTGATGACCACGGTGTCATCGTTGGCGCGCTGCAGGGCCTCCAAGTGCTCGAGCGTGGGGATCTTCTTGAACAGCTCAGCCTCCGAGTCGGTCCCGAGCTTGTTCAACCCCGAGGCCGTGATCTGGAAATGAAACGTGCGGTCGTTGGACGCCTTGCCCTTCACGAGTAGAGCGGAGCACTGGAGGCTATTCAAGGTCTCGGGGGGCAGGTTGGCGGCAACCGCCTCGCGGGGGACCCGAATGGCGAGGTTGGAACGTAGATGGGCCACGAGGTTGGTGCCGATGCGCTGGGCCGCCCGCCCGGCGAGAGAGTGCTGGAAGGTGGTGAGCGCCAATCGGGTGCTCTCGACCGTGCCGAGGGCAATTACCACTGCGCCGTGCCGGCCGTCACGTGGTGGCGCGAGGGAGAGGGGGACGGAATTGCCGTCGTGCCAGACCCGGACGCCGGTGACGCGCACCCAGTTATCGGCTTGAGTCTCGGTGATGAGCTCCTGCACGTGGCAGTTGGGCACGATCATGAGCCGTTTGCGGGCGTCGGCCGCAGTGCCGATGCCGTCGGCCTGGCTGCCGGCGAGACGTGCAGCGCGGATCAGACCCGGCACGGCGCTGAACTTGTTGGTGGGAAAGAGCCCTGGCTCGGCGACGGACTGAACGGCCAACGGCGCCTCGAGTTTCAACAGCTCTCGGAGCTCGGCTTCCGCCGTCGTGTCCTTCTCGGGAAGGTCCAGCCACCGGCGCAGCAGCGCCGCGTCGATCTGGCCCTCGGACCCGTCGTGATAGCGCACCGCTGGGTGCTCAGGGAGCGCGGAGATGGGGAAGCCCGTCTGGTTGCCCGCCGACTTGAGCCCGTCGCGGAGCTGTTTCCGGAGCGCGGTGTGGAGCGGCCCGTGGATGAAGTCGTTGGTGGCAAGCACGCCGATCTGACCGCTGGCCTGTTCGAAGTACCGGTCGCGCAGGTCTTCTCGCACGGACGCCGGCCACTCCGCCAGCTCCTCGTCGAGCAGCTCGGGTGACCACCCACCCCACGTGAGCGAACGACCCCCCACCGCGTAGAGCAGGCCGCTGTAGTTGAGCGACGGGTGGTTGACCCATGGCGCCCGCATGTCGGGAGCGCCTCCCAGGTAGGGCAGGTTCTGCACGTGCTCGGGAAGCACGAACGGTCCGCCTTCGAGCACGAGGATGCGCCGGCTGTGCGTGGTGTCATTGACGAACAAGTGCTCGGCGACAACGGCCCCGAACGTCCCTCCGCCGATGACGATGACGTCGAACTCACGCGAGCGTCCGGCCACGGTCTGGCGCGCGCTGTCCTGCGCTTCCTGAAGGGTGTTGCAGAGGAACCGCCCCAGATTGTCCAGGGTGAAGTGGGTGGACTCGGAAGCCAGAGGTGTCGCCATGACCTGTGATCCCTTCTGCTGAGGAGCGACCGCCGATCAAGCGCCGCCAAAGGCCGTGCCGACGAGTGAGGGGAGGTCTAGGACGAGATAGGGCTGGGAACGCGTCGCGCCGAGGCAGGGCCACGGTTGCGACCAAGAGCCGCCGCGCGATCGGCTCGTCTACATACTTCGCCCTTGGTCGAGCAATGTCGAGGGTGGCACCACAAGGGTTGAGAGGTGGTGCCAGCACCCCGAATTGGTCTGAGGAGTCGCTAAGACCGCGGCCTCGACACCCTCGACCTCACCACTCCCGCTGGTAGTGGTTTCGCAGCCAGATCGCGGTGGCGTTCATGGCCAGGAGGATGGCCAGGAGGACGACGATGGCGGCCGACGCCAGGATCCGGAACTCGTCCTGGGGCCGGGAGATCCAGTTGAAGATCTGGACGGGCAGGACCGTGAACGCGCTGTCGAGGCCGTCGGGGTTGAACGTCACGAAGGTCAGGGCTCCCAGCAGGAGCAACGGTGCGGCCTCACCGATGGCACGGGAGAGCGCAAGGATGGTCCCGGTGGCGATCCCGGGAATGGCGGCGGGCAGGACCTGACGGCTGACCGTCTGCCATTGGGTGGCGCCCAGCGAGAGCGACGCCTCCCGGAGCGAACCAGGCACGGCGCGAAGGGCTTCCCGGGAGGCGATGATCACGATGGGAAGCACCAGCAGAGAGAGGGTCAGGCCGGCAGAGAGCACCGTGGGCCCGAGGTTGGGGAGACCGCGCACCAGGAAGGCGAGACCGAGGATTCCGTAGACGATCGACGGTACGGCGGCCAGGTTCTGGATGTTGAGCTCGATGAGCCGGTTGTACCAGCGGGACCGGTCGGCGTACTCCTCGAGATAGATCGCCGCACCCAGTCCGATGGGAATGCAGGTGACGGCCACCACGCCCATGACCCAGATGGTGCCGAAGATGGCGGACTGGGCACCGGCCCTCGTCGGCCGGCTGGACGGGAACTCGGTTATCAGCCGGCTGTTGAGCCGGGGCCAGCCTTCCACCACCACCTGGACGAGCAGGGTCACGAGGGTGCCGACAGCCAGGAAGAGGCTGACCAGCATGGCTGTGCGGAACGCCCCCTGCGCAGCCCGGGAACCGGGCGCCGATCGGCGCCGGAGAGACACCGCGCCCTCGCCAGGAGTCGGCGACCGCTGCTCACTCATTCGTAGACCTGCCGGAAGCGGCGCACAAGGCGGATGCTGAGCATGTTCATCATGAAGGTGATGATGAACAGCGTCGTCCCTACGGCGAAGATCGTCTTGTAACCGGTGCTACCTGTCGGCTGGTCACCGATACCGGCAGAGGCGATGAAAGCGGTCATCGTCTGCATGGCCTGAGCGGGGTCGAAGCTCAGGTTGGGGGTCCCTCCGGCCGCAATGAGCACGATCATCGTCTCGCCGATGGCCCGGGAGATCCCCAGCACCACCGCGGCGACGATGCCCGAAAGGGCGGCGGGCATGATGACCCTGGTCGAGACCCTCATGCGGTTGGAGCCCAGGGCGTAGGCCCCTTCGGCCAGCGACCGGGGCACGGCGGCCATGGCGTCTTCGGAGAGGGAGGCGATCGTGGGCACGATCATGATCCCCATCACCACGCCGGCCGACGCCGCGTTGAAGATCCCGGGGGGATCGCCGAAGGGCCAGAGGTCCTGCAGGAGAGGCGTGACGAGCGTGAGGGCGAAGAAGCCGTAGACGACGCTGGGAATTCCCGCCAGTACCTCGAGCGTCGGCTTCAGCAGGGACCGGGTTCGGGGCCGGGCGTATTGCTGGAGGTAGGTCGCGGTGAGCAGCCCCATGGGGACGGCGACCAGGATGGCTATCCCGGTGATGAGCAGGGTGGCCGACACCAGCGGGAGGACCCCGAACTGCGGGTCGGCGAACAGCGGCGCCCAGGTCGTGGACGTGAAAAACTCGCCGATGCCCACCTCGCCGAAGAACTCGAAGGTGGGCTCGAGGAGGGAAACGGCGATGGCTGCCGTCGTGGCGACGGAGAGACAGGCGCAGAGGAAGAAGAACGCCTTGATGGCCTTCTCCCCGTAGCGAGGCTTGCGAGCGGCCAAGCCCCGCGCCACCGCGCCCGGCGGCACGGGACCGGCGGACTCCAGCGTGGTCACGAGGCGATGAGCGTCGCCACCTTGGCCATGGCGTCCTTCTTCTGCTGATCGGTGAGGGGCACGAACAAGGCTTGCTCGGTGATGGCGTCGACGTTCTCGATGTAGAAGCGGACGAAGGCCTGGACCTCGGGCCGCTTCATCGCGTCAGCCTTCGGATAGATGAACAGCGGGCGGCCGAGGGGCTTGTAGGTGTTGCTCTGGACGGTCTGCACCGTGGGATCGACGCAGCCTCCCCCGCCGTTGATCTGTACGGGCTTCACCTTGCCGCCGCTCTCCTCGACGTAGGAGAGGCCCAGGTAGCCCATCGCTCCCTTGGTCCCGGAAACGCCGTTGATCGTGACGTTGTCGTCCTCGGTGGCGTTGTAGTCCGTGCGGCTCGCCCCCGCCTTGCCGTTGATCGCCTCCGTGAAGTAATCGAAGGTGCCTGAGTCGGTGCCGGCGCCGAAGAGCTGCAGCCGTTCGTCAGGGAAGCTGGGGTCGATGTCCCGCCAGTTGTTCACCGTGCTGCCGGGCGCCCACACCTGCTTCAGTTGCTCAACGGTCAGGCACTTGGCCCAGGTGTTGGTGGGGCTGACGACGACGGCGAGACCGTCGTTGGCCACCGCCAGCTCGTCATACTTGACCCCCTTGGCCGTGCAGAGGTCGATCTCGGACTGCTTGATGGGCCGCGAGGCGTCGCTGATGTCGGTCTCGCCGTTGCAGAACTTCTCGAAACCGCCTCCGGTGCCCGAGGTGCCCACCGTCACCCGCACCCCCCGCTGCTCCTCCTGGAACAGCTCCGCAGCCGTCTCACTCAGTGGCGCCACCGTGCTCGAGCCGTCGACGCGGATGGTCCCGCTGAGCTTCGGCTCGTTCTGGCCGCCGGATTGAGCGTTCGTGTCGTCGTCGCCGCCACAGGCACCGGCAGCCAGGGCGAGCACGACCCCCACCGCCATGGGCTTCACCAGTCGGGACAAACGTCGGAGCACAGGATCCCCCTTGATGGCGCGGTGCTTCACGACGTGAAGGTATGAGGGGCAGGTGACAAACCGGCTGTAGCGGGGTGAACGGGGGGTGAACGCAGGACGTATTCCCCGGGGAGTCCCCGGGTCCCGTTGCCAAGTGGGTCAGGCCGAGCGGGTCAGGCGGCGCAGCGCTGCGGCTGCGATTCCCAGGCGTCGATCACGTCGCCGACGGGGAGGAAAGCGTCCTCGCCCTTGGTGAACACCCAGAGCGTCCGACCGCGGGCCGAGATCAAGGCCGCCGAGTCGAGGCGGGAGCCGTCGGCCAGGGCGAGGCTGATCGTGCGCCCCTCCAGCGTCCGCAACTTCCTCTGCTGATCTGGACTCATGGCGCTCCTCCTTCCAGGCACCCCTTACACCAGGAGTGTCGGCAGAAACCTCCGAAACGTAAAGGGTGCTGGCACGTCTCTTTTCGGGTGGTGCTGGCCTTCTTCGGTCCGGGCCAGCGTGACGGCCGAGCATGCGACACACTCTGGCCGTGGACCGGTTCGACGTCGTCGTCATCGGATCCGGATTCGGCGGTGCCGTCGTCGCCGCCCGGATGGCGGAGGCAGGGCGGTCGGTGTGCGTGCTGGAACGGGGTCGCCGCTGGGACCCCGACCACTACCCCCGCACCTTCAGCCAGGCCGCGGGGGCGGTCTGGGACGAGCACAGCAGCTACGGCTTCCTCGACTACCGAGTCTTCTCCCGCATCGACGTCATCCAGGGGTGCGGCGTGGGCGGGGGGTCACTTCACTACTTCAACGTCCAGCTCCGGGCCCCGAAGGGGCTGGTCGAGAGGCCGGAGTGGCCGGAGGCGCTGAAGGGGAGCACGCTCGACCCGTACTACGAGCGGGCCGAGTCGGTCATGACGCCGGCGCCGGTCGGGACAAGTGAAGGGAGGCCACTACCGGCCCGGACGGAATCGTTCCTGCGGGCCGCGGGGCGAGCGGGTTTCGACCCCCACCTCGTACCCATCGCCGTCCATACCGGGCCGTCCCGGGCCCATCCGATCAGCGGGATCCAGCAGGAGCCGTGCACCTACACGGCCGACTGCCTCCTGGGCTGCCGGCCCCGGTCGAAGAACAGCCTGGACATGACTTACCTGCCCCTCGGTGAGCAGCACGGGCTGGAGATCCGGCCCCTGCACGTGGCCAAGAACATCGAGCGCGACGGTGATCAGGGGTACGTCGTCACCGCCAACCGGCTCGACGCCGACCATCCCGGGGTGTTCGAAACGTGCCAGATCGCTGGGCGTACGGTGGTGGTCTCGGCCGGAGCCATCGGTTCCACCGAGCTGCTGCTGCGGGCCCGCGACCTCCACGGGAGCCTGCCCGCCCTGCCCCGGGCCCTGGGCCGTCGCTTCTCGGGCAACGGCGACATGCTCTTCGCGGGGACCAAGAACGTGGCCGAGATCGTCGACTCCAGCTCGGGGCCCAGCATCACCGCCGGAGCCTTCGTTCACCGACCGGGGTCCAAGCACCTCATCCAGATCCAGGACCTGGGCTTCCCACCGGCGCTCACGTCGCTGTTCGACGGCACCCTTCCGATCCCCAGCCGGGTGCGCAGCCTGGCCCACGCGGCCAGCGGCTACGTCCACGCCGCCCGGCGGGGAGAGTCGTTTCCCGCCCGCAACCTGTTCGTGGGCTCGTTCGTCCCCCACTTCCTGCCCTACCTCGGCCTCGGCACCGACGCCGCCGACGGCCGCATGCGGCTCGACGCCCGGGGCCGGCTGCGGCTCGACTGGAACCCGGCGGCCAGCCAGGAGATGTACGACGAGATGGAAGACGCCATGCGCGCCCTCAGCCGGGCGGTAGGGGGGGAATTCGTACGCAGCCTCCCCTGGCGCCGCCCGTTGAAGCGGCTACTGACCGCTCACCCCATGGGGGGAGCGGTCATGAGCGACTCTCCGTCCGGAGGGGTCGTCGATCACCGGGGCGAGGTCTGGGGGCACCCCGGCCTGTTCGTGGCCGACTCCGCCGTCATCCCCGGCCCGCTGGCGGTCAACCCGTCGCTCACCATCGCCGCCCTGGCCGAGCGCACGGCCCAGTGGATGATCCACGGGCGGGAGGCGTCCTAGGAAGGCTCCACGTCCCAGGCGAGCAGGATGTCGTCCGAGAGGACCTGTACCGAGCGGTTGGTGAGACGGATGCCGTCCGCCACCCGGGTTACGCCCAGCTGACCCACGGCCTGGGTGCCCTGGCCGATGATGGTGGGGGCGACCCCGATGATCATCCGGTCGACGAGTCCGGCGGCGAGGAGCGACGTGATCACCCGGGCGCCTCCTTCCACCATCAGGGAGGACACACCTTCCTCGCGGAGCACGGCCATGGCGGCGGCCAGGTCGAGTCCGCCGGCGCCCCCGCGAACCACCCGCACGGCCACGTTCCGGGCCTGGAGACGTTGACGGTTCCGCTGGCGCGCCCGATCGCTGGTGAGGATGAGGGTGGGCACGTCGGAGCTGAGGACCTTGGCCGTGGTGGGCGTGCGGAGATGGGAGTCGAGTACCACCCGCAGCGGCGAGGCTCCGGCCACCATGCGCACCGTGAGCTCGGGGTCGTCCCTCAGGACCGTCCCCACCCCGACCATCACCGCATCGCAGCTGGCCCTCAGGGCATGGGAGATCCGCCGCTCCTCGTCGCCACTGATCCACCGGGCGTCGCCGTCGGCGGTGGCGATCCGGCCGTCCACCGTTTGGGCGAACTTGAGCACGACGTAGGGGCGGTCCTCGCCGGGGCGCACGGGGCCGAGGAGCTGGGTGGGATCCGACCCCGCGGGCACGTCCATCTCGACAGGAGGACCGGCGGGGCGGGTGTGGCCCAGCCGCCGTTCCTTCGTCCGCAAGTAGGCCAGGTTCCGGGCGTGGGGAGCGGTGGCGAGGGGGACCACGGCGTCGACCTGCACTCCGGCCAGTTTGAGGGCGGAGACCTTGTCCGGGTTGTTGGTCAACAGGCGGATGGAGCGCAGACCCACCGCCCCAAGCACGGCGGCGGCGTCGCCGTAGTCCCGCCCGTCGACCACGTGCCCCAGCCGCAGGTTGGCGTCGAGGGTGTCGGCCCCCTGGTCCTGCTCGACGTAGGCCCGGAGCTTCTCGACCAGCCCGATGCCGCGGCCCTCGTGGCCGGTGGCGTACACGAGGACGCCGGAACCGTGGGCGGCGATGGTGCGGAGGGCGAGCCGGAGCTGGATCCCGCAGTCACACCTCAGTGACCCGAGGGCGTCGCCGGTGAGGCATTCGGAGTGGAGCCGGGTGAGAACTCCCTGCTCACCGACCACGTCCCCCCGTACGAGGGCGAGGTAGACGAACCCCGAGGCGCACTCGAAGGCTTGGGCCTCGAACAGCCCGAGGGCGGTGGGCAGGGGGACGGTCGCCACCAGCCGGGGTGCGGCAACCGCACCGCCTGCCGGAAGCGAGCTACCCCTGAAGGAGGTTTCGGAAAGCGCGCTCACGTTCCGGACCACCGTGCCCGGGCACTAGCGTTCGGCGAGTCCGTTGCCGGACCCTTTGACCGATGAAGGCCCATGCCCTCTCCTTCGTAGCCCCTAGCAGGGTGGAGATCACCGAGGTTGAACTGCCCGAGACCGGGCCGGGCCAAACCCTGGTGGCCACCCGCTATTCGGGCATCAGCAGCGGTACCGAGCTGCTCGCCTACCGGGGCCAGATCGACGCCTCGCTGCCCTTGGACGACACCCTGGGCGCCCTTACCGGCACTTTCGCCTATCCCTTCGCCTACGGCTACAGCTGCGTGGGACAGGTGGAGCGGGGGGATGAGCGCCTGCCCTCGGGGTCATGGGTCTTCGCCTTCCACCCCCACCAGGACCGGTTCGTGGCCCGGACCGACGAGCTGGTGCCCCTGGGCGACTGCGACCCCAGGATCGGCACGCTCTTCCCCCTGGTCGAGACCGCCCTGCAGATCAGCCTGGACGCGGGCCAGGTCCATCACGAGCGGGTGGTCGTGATCGGACTCGGTGCTGTCGGGATGCTCACGGCTGCGCTCCTGCGCCGCGCCGGCGCCGAGGTGATCGGCGTCGAACCCTCACCGTGGCGGCGCAAGGCGGCGGCCGAGTTCGGGCTCCGGACGGTGGAGACCGAGGGCGTGGTCGACGTCGTGGCCGAGGAGACGCGCGGGGCCGGCGTACCCCTCGTGGTGGAGGTGTCGGGGAACCCGCAGAGCCTGGAAACGGCCCTGGGTCTCCTGGCCCACGAGGGAACCGCGCTGGTGGCGTCCTGGTACGGCACCAA
>JBHENM010000095.1:0-11349 GCA_046262035.1 Acidimicrobiales bacterium
GTGTAATGCCCGGTGATGATTCGACCGGGCGGCCGCGACGAGCCGGACCCGCTGGAAGGAGCGTGCCCATGGCCGAGCCGCACACCCCCCACTCCCTCACGGAGCGCTTGAGGCTCGGCTCTGCGACGCAACGAAGCGCCCTGATGCCCCCATCCCTCATCGCAGAACGACCCTTCGCCACACTGGTGCCTAGCTACTACCCAAGACCCGGGAGCATGGATGAACCGTAAGGAACTTCGTCGGCGCCGTCGCCACCCACACCGGCATGGAGCCCCGTGAGGTGGACAAGGCCTTGAAGGGGATGACCGAGGTCATCGAGGCGGTCGCGGCCAAAGGGGAGCAGATCACCATCAGCGGCTTCGCCAAGTTCGCCCGCGTCGACCGGCCCGCTCGCATGGCCAGGAATCCCGCCACGGGCGCGCCGGTGAAGGTCAAGGCGTCCAAGAAGGCGAAGATCACCCCGCTCAAGGGCTTCAAGGACGCGGTCATGAGCGCCTCGGCTGCCCCCAAGATGGCCAAGGGCGTGTGGCCGCCCGCCGCCAAGGCGCTGGCGAAGGCGGCACCGGCCAGGAAGGCATCCGCCGCCTCAACCTCCAAGGTCGCGGCCGCCAAGGCGCCCGCGGCCACGTCACCGGCCAAGCGGCCGGCGACGAAGGTTGCCAAGGCGCCAAAGACTACTGCTGTAGCGAAGACGGCCGTCAAGAAGCGGTAGGAAGAAGCCGCCGAGGTATCCGGCCTACCCGGCGTTTAGACGCGCTTCGGTCGGGATGCAGGGACGTGCTTCGGGGGCACTTCCTCATAGGTGCGATGTCGCCCCCCATCAGGAGAACCGCCGTGCGTCCCCACGACCGACTTCATTCCCAACGCTGCCGGCGTGCCCCGTCCGTGCAGCGGTCTCGCTGGCTCAGGTATCCGACCAGAGCGTCACGGCGGTGCGGGTAGGAGTTCCCACCCACCACAGTCCGTCAGTTCGGCCTAGCCGCGAGCCTAGAGCTTCGGCGATCTCGGGATCCCGGTCCGCGGTCAGGCAAAGCCGGCGCCGAACCATGGCCACGGCATCTCCTCGGTGCCTAAAGCCCCCCTCGGGGGCTCGGACCTCTTCCTCGCGCATCACTCGGAGGTCCAGCTCCTCGATGGCGCCCTCCGCATCATCGGCAGTGGGTCCGGACGGCATCTCGACCCCGTGGAAACGAAGCCACAGGTCGGCCGTCCACGCCCATGGATAGCGATCGGGGATCTCAATCACCACTCGGCGCCGGGCGTGCGCCCACAGCGCCTCAACGAACGGGGCAATGTCGGGCACGTTGTAGAGCACGTGGGTGCACAAGACGACGTCGGCGGGCCCGACGCGCCCGGCGACCTCCGGCCACCGACCGACGATCCCCTCGACTGCTATTCCGGCGTTGCCGGCGATTGCGAGAAAGTGGCCCAGCATGTCCTCGGAAGCGTCGACCCCGACGATTCGTGAGGCGTGATTGCTCAGAGGCAGCGACCCGGCCCCAGCACCGACCCCCACGTCCAAGACCACACCACCATCGGGCACTGCTTCACGGGCGCGACGAGCAGAGGCCGACGGCTCGCGATCGAGCACGGTCTCAGCTCGCCGCCGGAGAGGCTCCAGCGGGAGGCCGTACGGCGGCTCTGGCGCGCCGGCCAGGATCGCTTCAGGGACCGCCCAGCCGCGCAGGGCTGTGCCCCATCGTGCCAGGGCGGTGTCATGCCCCACTATCGGTGCTCTCTCTTGCGCAGCGCGTCCCGAATGTGCCCGGCGTTGGCTTCGAACAGGGCGATGAGGTCGAGGTCACGGTCGGGGAAGTTGGTCAACAGGACCCGTTCGGCGCCGGCCTCCTGGGCCACCGCCGCGGCACCAGGCACATTGGCGTTGTCGAATACCAAGTCGGGGTCCCTCGCCGCCAGGTCGGCGACCTGCTGGGCCGAGAGCGGCTGATTGGGGAATGTGGCCAGGACCTTCAGCCCAGCCAGTTCAGCCCACCATGCCTGCACCACGTTGGAGATGACCGCGGGTCGGTCCGCGCCCACCCCGCCAGCACTTCGGAGTTCCTGAGCGAGACGGTTGTAGACGGCTTCGAAGCGCCCGAGAAACTCCTCAGCCGGTCGCTGAGTACCGAACAGGCCGCCCAGGCGGCTCACCTCGGCGCGAATGGCGTCGCGGGTGTTGTCCGGCCGCACCTGGATGACCTTGGCCCCGCCTCCCGCTGTCTCCTTGAGCCGGTCCACGAACCGCTCCATGCCCCCGAAGACCACGAAGTCGGCGTCACGCAGCGCAAGCAGGTCCGATGGTCTGGGCTCATAGTCGGGAGGGTGCTGGAACTCAGCCGGGGCGATCACGCGAACGTCGGACGCTCCCGCCGCCCGGGCGAACGCCCCAGTCCAGGTCGTGGATGCCACCACCCTCGGTCCCGATAGCGCCGCGGTGGAGGTTGCACCGGTGTCCGGCGCGTTGTCGCTGCAGCCGATGAGCACGATGGGCCCGGCCACCGTCAGCGCCACAACCCTCAGTCGCATGGTCATCTCCTTCCGGCCCACACGTAGGTGGCCACCACGATCAGCGCCCCCGCCAGAACCAGCATTGGACCTGGAGGTTGGTCGATCCACAGGGCCACGGCGAAGCCGATGGCGCTCCCGATCACGCCGAAGGCGACCGCCCACCGAACCATCGCCCCGAAGGACTCGGCGACGTTGCGAGCAGCGAGCGCAGGCAGCAGGGTCACCGAGTCGACGAGCAGGGCGCCGGTCAGGCGAATGGACGCCCCGACGGCCAGGGCGACCACGACGAGCACGATGGATGTCAACCGATCGACGGCCACGCCGGAACAGGTCGCGATCTCCCGATCGAACATGAGCAGTGCCAGCTGTTGGCGGCGCGATCCGTACAGCGTGAGCACCGCCATGGCGACGGCGCCGAGGACGAGCAGGTCGACCCCGCGGGTGGCCAGTACCGACCCCCACAACAATCCGAAGACTCCCCTGGAATTGACGCCTGAGCTGGACACGACGAGGAGGGCGAGGGCGATGGAGGTCGGCATCAGAAGGCCGATGCCCCCGGCCAGGCCGGGGGCGGTCCGAGCCAGGGGGGCGAGCAGGGCGCCCGCCATCCCGCACAGGACCAGTGCCGACAGCATGGGATCGGTGCCGACCACGAGGGCCAGGGCCGCTCCGAGCAGGGCCACGTGCATGATGGCGAAACGGACCGGGATGATGTCGAGACCGACGATGAGCACTCCGACGATCGGCAGCGTCGCCGCGGCGAGCAGCAGTGCCACGAGCGAACGCTGCACCGCCTCCAGGCTGAGGAGATCGACGCCACTGACGCCGATCACCGGATCTCTCGCAGGTGGCCACCCGCCATCTCGACCAACCGGCGGGCGCCAGCGGCCAGCCGCACGTCGTGGCTCACGACCAGGACCGTGACCCGCAGCTCGTCCAGCGCGGCGGCCACCAGCTGCTGGGCGTCGAAGTCCAGAGCAGCAGTCGGCTCGTCGGCCAGCAGTAGGCCTGCCCCCGCGCACACACCTCCGATTGCCCGGGCGACAAAGGCCCGTTGAAGCTGGCCTCCCGAAAGCCGACTGAGTGGTCGCTCCTGAAGACCGTTGAGCCCGAGGTGGCCGGCCGCAGCCATCGTCATCTCCCGGTCGCCCGAGCTCGCCAGCAGCTCTCCGAGGAGCAGCGGGAAGCTGCCGGTGCGGAGCCGTTGGGGAATCCAGGTGACACGGCGTCGCACAGCGGCCCAGTCGGCCCGATCGCCGGCGGCCGCACCGTCGAGCAGGATGCATCCTTGCTCGTACGGATGGAGTCCCAGCACGGTCCGCAGGAGCGTGGATTTCCCCGAGCCGTTGGCGCCCATGAGCACGACGTGCTCGCCGGGGGCGACGTCGAGATCGACGTTGTCAATCGCGGTGACGGCACCGAAGCGGCAGACGACCTGCTGCAACGACAGCGCCGCGGGTCGGGGTGCGGGAAGGTCTCGACACCATTGGACCAGGCTCATCGGAGTGCCTGGGCGCCGCTGGGGCGGGTGTTCCTGTTGCTCCCCGCCACCATGCAGGTGCGAACGCATCCGGGCCGTGGCGTGCTGGTCCTGTACTGCACTGCTCGACCAAAGGTTGACCGCTCCTGTGCGCGTCGCACAACCGGGCATGACCATCGACGTGACCGGAATTCGTGACGCAAGACCGCGTCGGCAGGCCGGCCATGATCAGTACGCACTGACGCCCCGAAGGACGGGGATCACGTCCTGCGCCAGCTGCGAAGGCAGCGAGGCGGAGTCGCCGACGGGCCATACGTTGATGAACGTGAAGCCCAGCCCAATGAGCTTCTGGAGCTGTCGGGTGACCTCCTCGGCTCCGCCGGTCACTTGGCCCCGGCGGGGCCCGAGATCGCCGTCGATGAGCACCTGCACGTTGCAGGCGTAGGTGATGTCGTCGGGGTCGCGTCCGGCGTCGACCGCGGCCCGCCGTACGCGCGCCAGCATCCCCTCCAGTGCGGACGGTTCCCGGCCGAGGACGTGGACGAGGTAGTGGAGCGTCGGCAGCCAGCCGTCGGCCTTGCGGCCGACGAGGTCGAGCATCTGCGGGCCATAGGCGCCGACCCAGATCGGGATCGGCCGTGAGGGCCGGGGCTCGATGCTCGCTGCTTCCAGTCGGAAGTGTCGGCCGTGCATGGTGAACTCGGCGGTGGTCCAGAGGCCACGGATGACGTCGATGGCCTCCTCGAGTGCCTCCACCTTCTGGTGGCCCTGGAGTACCTCCAGCCCGAACGCCCTCGTCGCCTCGTCGTCGCCCCCCGCCCCGAGGCCGAGCACCAGGCGCCGCCCGCTCAGCCGGTCAAACGTCTCGGCCATCTTGGCCACCAGCGCCGGGTGCCGGAAGGGAAGCGACAGGACACACGGCGCCAGCGTCACGCTCGTCGTGCGTGCGGCGATCCAGGCCAGCAGGCCCCAGGCTTCCAGCGACGGCGCCGTGCCGTGGCGTCCCGTAGCCGGGGGGTGGTCGGGATGGACTGTGACCAAATCGAATCCCAGCGCCTCGGCGTTGCGGGCCTCCGCTACGGCGTCGGTTGCAGGCGAGCTGGAGATGTTGAGGCCGAAGCCGACCGCTCCCATGGCCCGGGCTCCTTCCTGGGTTGCTCAGCCCGACGGTCCCCGGTTGATACTGAACCGTATAGTATTGTATTGCTATGGTCAAGACCGGACAGCACGAACGGACGGCCCGGTCGCGGGGCGAACGAGCGGTGGACGACCATGCGCCGGACATGCCGCGGCGGGGCAGGCCTCGGAGCCGGCGAACCAATGAGGCGGTGCTCGAGGCGGCCGGCAGGTTGCTGGTGGAGCGAGGGTTGGGGGGTACCACCATGGATGCCATCGCCGCCGAGGCGGGGGTCAGCAAGGCCAGCGTCTATCGGTGGTGGCCCTCCAAGGAGGAGTTGATCGTCGACGCCGTCGGCCACATGCGCGGCGAGCTGCCCCCTCCCCCGTGCTCCGACGATCCCCGCGCTGACCTCATCGCCACGGTCCGCGACGGGATTCGTCGTTTCCACGCCTCCGAGGACCGGGGCAGGCTCTTTCCCCGACTGCTCGACGCCTCGGTCGACAACCCTGCCGTGGCCGAGGCGTGGCGGCGACGGCTGATCATGCCCCGTCGGCAGGCCATCGCCGACATCTTGGAACGGGGCATCCAGCGCGGGGAGCTGCCCGCGGGCCTCGACATGGAGCTGGCGGTCGACCTCTTGGTCGCCCCGATCATCTACCGCCTCCACGTCACCGGTGCGGCCACCCCTGAGGCGGTCGCCGAACGGCTGGTGGCCGTGGTGTGGGCGGGCATCGTGGCAAGCGGCGAAACTGCCGCCAGGCCCGGAGCGCGACGGTCATGAGGGCCATTGGTGAGACGCCGGTCGAAGGGTGTCTCAGCGCGTCACGGAGCGCGCCGAAGGCTGTCTCTGCAGGGTGCGCGGGCGCTATGACCGGGTTGCCGCGTTCTATGACCGAGCGGTGGTCGTCGAGCGTCTCTTCTTTCCCCGGGCTCGGCGCCGGGCCGTCGAGCTCTTGAACCTTGAGCCCGGCGAGACGGTGGTCGACGTCGCCTGCGGCTCGGGAAAGAACCTCGCCCTCCTGCACGCGGCGGTGGGCGAGTCCGGCCGGGTCGTCGGCGTCGACTGGTCCACCAATATGCTCGCGGCCGCTCACGAGCGGGTGCTCAGAGCCGGGTGGTTGAACGTCGCCCTGTTGCGGGCGGACGCGGCCGCGCTGTCCATGGACGAGCTGAGAAACGGCGCCATTCTCGACGATGGCGACGACATCGACGCCGTGATATGCACCTTCGCCCTCTCGGTCATCCCCCGCTGGCAGGAGGCCTATCGAGCGATGATCGGCTTGCCACGTGATGGTGGTCGCGTCAGCGAGCTCGACGTCGGGTATTCGGCGCATCGCAGTCCGGGCGAACCGATCATGTACCGCGCTCTGTGGCGGCTGGCGTGTCGGATCACCAAGGCCCATGGCGAGCGCCAGCCTTGGCTTCGCCTTGGCGGGATCACCGAAGCGGTCGAGTACTTTTCCAAGGGTTATGTCGCAGCCGGAGTCGGAGTGATCGGCGCCCACTCGTCGGGTGGCGGCGCTGGACAAGTCGAGAGTGCTGCCGCCCCTTCATGCGCGTAGAGTCGTAAGCGTCACTGAGTAGGGCGGAGGCGGGCGTCTATCGCCCTGGGCCAGGGATGCGCTGCCGTGTGACCTTGTGTGCCACCCTCCAGGCGCCTGCCCGTCACCGGCCCACCAACGGGGCCGAGCCTGTAATCCGAATTCGCATCGCACGCTGCTGCCCCGCGGTCTGCCGGTCCAGCTCGTCGCCTTCATCATGGCGGACCATCGGAGCGTGGCCGGGCCCCCTGATCAACCCTCAAGGTCCAGAAGGACGCGCTTTGCCTCGGGGCCACCGACGTATTGGCCGATCGTGCCGTCGCTGCGCACCACTCGATGGCACGGAACCACGATGGGCACCGGGTTGTTCGCGCACGCCGTGCCGACGGCGCGCACGGCACGGGGACTTCCGGTGGTGGCGGCAACGGACGCGTAGGTGGCGGTGGAGCCGTAGTCGAGTTCAAGCAGATGTTCCAGCACGGAACGGCGGAAACCGCTGGCCAGCTGCAGGTCGACGGGAAGCTCAAAGTGGCGGCGGTCGCCCGCGAAGTACTCATCGAGCTGACGGGAAGTCCGGTCGAGCCGAGCGGGGGCGAGGAGCACCCTTGGGCTGATCCGCTCAGCGATGACGCCCAAGACCCGATCGTGGTTCTCACGGGCATAGGCGACCCGCACGAGGCCGGCTGGAGTTGCCGCGAGCAGCAGCAGCCCCACGGGGCTGTCCAGGGTGCGGTAGGCCACGTCGAGCAGGCCGGCCAGGTGGGCGCGTCGGGCCAGGTCCGTCCGCAGCCTCGTTACTGCTTCGTCGTCGGGGCTCAGCGTGGACCCGAACAGGTCAGCGGCGGGCTTGATCACGGGCGGTCCTCTCCACGGTAGGTGGAGCGCAGGGTGGCGATACCGTCGGCGGCGCTGCGCCGGGCGGCCTCCACGCTCGTCCCCAGCAGTAGCGCAACCTCGGCGTAAGGCAGGTCGGCCAGGTGGTGGTAGGCCACGGCGCGGCGCTGTTTGGACGGCAGGGCCCGCACCGCCGCCCACAGGGCGCCGTCCGACTCGGCCGGCTCGGCGTCCGATCCGACCTTGTCGGCCATCACCTCGGTCGGAACCGGGGCACGGGCAGTGGATCGGAGCCCGTCGATGGCCTTGTGATGAGCGATGGTTACCAGCCAGCCGCGGACGTTGCTGCCCTCGGGCAGCCGAGGGTAGGCGGTCAGTGCGGCGAGGAACGTCTCCGCCCACGCGTCCTCGGCGTCGTGGGGGCCGAGCAGCGCCCGACAGACCCGCAGGACCGCAGAACCGTGGACAGCCACGGCCTCGTCAAACGGCGGCAAGGTCATGTTGAGTTAACGAATCGCAGGCGGTTGGTGTGAGGTCGACCGACCTCCAACATAGGTCTCCTTCGAAAACTCAGGGTGCGACCTCACATTTCGCCTCCGCCGGGCGTTTACAACATGTGCCCGAAGCCACCGCTCAGCGATCCCCGCAGGAACCGGCGCCTGTCAGGGGCGCACTGAGGCCGCAGTTCCGCATTGAGGCCATCGCCCCGGACGCCCTGGATCGAATCCGCGTCGACGGGGAGGACGACTTCGGCAACCCGATCCTGGTTACCATCGACGAGGAGGGCGGGGCCCCGTTGCGGTGTTGCCTGCAGCCGGCCGAGCCGGGTGCGGCGGTGGCTCTGATCGCTCACCGCCCGTTCGCCCGGCCGGGTCCGTACGCCGAGGTGGGACCGGTGTTCATCCACGCCGGACGCTGCGCAGGCTACGACACGCCCGAGCAGTACCCGCCGGGCTTTCGCGACTGGCCGACGCTGATCTTCCGTCCGTACCACTTCGACGGCCGGATGGCCTACCCCGCCTTGGCCATGGTGGAGGGCCGTCACGCCGAGCAGGCCATCGCCGAGATGTTCGCCGATCCGACCATCGAGGTCATCCACAGCCGCAACCTCTACGCCGGCTGCTTCATGTTCGGCATCCACAGGTCCCACCGCGACCCGCTGAGCTGACCGGCGACGGCTCAGGCCGGCAGCGGCCCGATCATGGCCTCGCACATCCAACGGCATGACTCGTCCACGTCCAACTGACACCCACTCAAGCACTCCGAGGAGGAGACATGACCGCAGTCGACTTTGACCCCGCACCGAGCTCAGCCCTCGAGGATCTGACCGGCGACTATCGGTTGGATCTCGAGCACAGCCGCATCGGCTTCATCGCCCGGCACGCGATGGTGACGTCGGTGCGGGGCGCATTCGCCGAGTTCGAGGGCACGGCCCACCTCGACTCCGCCCACCCTGTGAACTCGAGCGCGGAGATTTGCGTCGAGGTCACAAGTCTGTCGACCGGAAACGACCAGCGCGATGCGCATCTGCGTTCCGCGGACTTTTTCGATGCCGCGACTTATCCGAAGCTGACCTTCACCTCCACGGCGGTCGAGCACGTCGGCGAGAACATCTTTCGGCTGACCGGCGACCTGACCATTAAGGACCTGACCAGGCCGATCGCCGTGGAGCTCACGTTCATTGGCTCCTCGAGGGACCCGTACGGGGCCCTCCGCGCCGGCTTCGAGGGCCGGGCCACGATCAACCGCAGGGACTGGGGGCTGAGCTGGAACGCGGTCATGGAGACAGGGGGACTGCTCGTCAGCGACAAGATCAAGCTGGAACTAGACGTCTCCGCGGTCAAGGTACCGGCCGTCATCTGAGGGGACCGGGAAACGCCGGCTTGTCTGCCCTTCCGCTTGGGAGTCGCGGACGCGTTCGGGCCGGCCACCATTGCACTATTTGACCCAAGACCACGCACCGTGGGTTCACAAGAGCGGCGTAGTCGACGCGACGTTGCCGCCGCTGCTCACCCTGTCGTGGACGTGAAGGCCTTCGCTCGACGCGATAGCCGCACTGTTGGAACATCGATCGATGCGTATGACTATGGTCTATGCCCGCATCGCCAACCGGACCGTTGCCGAGGAGTATTTCTCGGTCTCCGAGAAGGGTCGAGGCTCTCCACGACGCGCCACGGGAGCTGCCCGCCGACGCAGAAGGCGCCGTCATGCGCCGGCTGCGAGCCAAGATGCGACCAGCGGATGCTCGGCAAGGGCTACTGCGCCCCGACCGGCCGGCCTCGATTGCCACTTCGAGTCGATCGGTGAGTCGTGCACGCGTCCAGACGGCGATCGAGTTCCGTCCCACGCTCCAACGCCAACGCGACGACGCAGCAACAAAAGGCCAGGCCGACAGCGCTGCTTCGACGGGCTCATTGCCCGCAGGGATGAGGCCTCTTGACGTCGGGATCGGATGACGCCATGCCCGGGTCCGCCCATCTTCTGTGCCAGCTGTTCGCCGCCGTGGCAGACGGGCGGTTCCCAGAGCCCGATTCGATCATTGACGTCGTCGGGCCCCCTCCCGGCCCGGTCGATGCTGTTGTTGCCTTCACCGCCCACCACGTCGTCGCTGCGAACGTCGAGCCGTCCTGGGTGCAGTCGCAGCTTCCTGAGGGGGATCTGTCAGCACCGATGAGCCCTGGCTTCCTCGGTGCACTTGGCGAGCGTCTCGGCAGCCGTCCCGGAAGCCTGGACCTCGTGCTCTTTGCTCGTGGTGAGCCGGGTGAGCTGGAACTGCCCTTGGTCAAGGTGTCGTCGCCCATTCACCATCCCCGTGTGGACCGCGCCCATCGGTATCGACGGAGAGTGAGCGTGTACGCGGACCAGCAGGACCGGGCCGTTCTCATCATCGGAACAGGCCTCGCCGACAGAACGGAGGCAGCGTTCGAGGTGCACCCCCGTTATCGAGGACAAGGTCTCGGCCGCGCGCTCGCCCGGACGTGCCTGCGGCTCATTGAGCCGGGCGAACCGCTGTTCATGCAGACAGCACCCGGCAACGCAGCTTCGCTGCGAGCCATCCTCGCGGCTGGATACGCCCCTGTCGGGGGCGAAGTGCTGTTTCGTCGAACATGATCGCGTCCCGTCAAGGTGATCCGGCACACGGCCGACGTTGCGCCAAGCCCGCCGGAACGGGAAGTGATCCGCGACGCTGACAACAGTTGGTTGGCCGGCGACGGCGTGAATGATCCCAATCAGCCGGGGGCCTGTGTCGTCGGGCACATATCTCAGCCGTTGAGCGGAGCAGCTCGGTGGCCTCCTTTGCCTCAATGCCTCCGGACCATATCGTCACGCGAGCAGGCCCCGGCGCGGACCATGGCATATCGGCCGGCACCTCTACCGACGAGGAGTAGGCAGTGGCGCTCGCACCGTCGGGAGATGTAGGTGGTCGAAGGGCCATCCCGCCAGTGCGAGCGGAAAACGCAAGCGTGGCCATTGACACCCCATCGCGCTGGGACGACACCGATCCGGTATCAGCGGCAACGCGGTGGCGCCGCACACCCGCAACCGACGAGAATGCCGGATCTCGAACGGGGGTTCCCTGCCAGCGCAAGGTGACCGGTATCACGCAGGGGCGCCCCTAACGCGCGTCTCCGATTCCCGGCGGCATGGGCGCCGAGGGTGTCCCAATGGTGCCGTTCTGGGCGTAGGTGATGTTACGCGCGCACGGGCGGTCGGCGGTCGAACACCAGGTCGATTGGGCGCCCCATAACGCCCAGACCAGCGGCCGCCCGTGCCCGGCTGCAAGAGCGCAAACGTGCCGTTGTCGAGCGGGTCCCTTCGCCGGCCACGTCCCGTTGACCCAGCCGATATCGCTCACGGCCAGATCC
>JBHENM010000096.1:0-7684 GCA_046262035.1 Acidimicrobiales bacterium
GCTGTGGTTCGATCCCCGTCACGGGGACGCGCGCCGGCGCCCCCGCGTCGACTGTCGCGGCCGCGGCGTGGTCTGCACCTGGGGCGCGGCGGCCGTCGGCCTCGAGGCGTCGAGCGGCATCGTGGCGGAGCCCGGGCGGGAGGTCGAGGTCGTCGTGGAGGAGAGCCATCCGATCGTCCTCGCCCTTGGCGTCGCGCACCGGGAGCCCCTCGTCCACGTGCCGGCGGGAGCGGGCGTGGGACGAGCTGCGGGCCACCGACGCGTGGTGGCGGGCGTGGTCGGAGATCGGCGACGTGGGGCCGTACCGGGAGGCGGTGGTCCGCAGCCTGCTCACCCTGAAGCTGCTGACCTACTCGCCCTCGGGGGCGCCGGTGGCCGCCCCCACCACCTCGCTTCCCGAGGAGCTGGGGGGCGGCGCAACTGGGACTACCGCTACGCCTGGCCCCGCGACGCCTCGATCGGCACCGCCGCCTTCTTGGGCTGCGGGCGCCACCAGGAGGCGCGGGCATTCCTCTACTGGCTGCTGCACGCCAGTCGCCTCGACCGGCCCGCCTGCGCCCGATGCTCACCCTCGACGGCACGCCCGTGCCTCCCGAGCGGGAGCTGGAGGCGTGGTGCGGCTAAGGGGGGGAGCCGCCCCGTGCGGGTCGGCAACGGTGCGGGAGCCCAGCACCAGCTCGACGTGTACGGGTGGGTCGTCGACGCCGCCTCGGTCCTCTCGGGCCGCGGACGTGATCGTGACCATGGGCTGCGGAGACGCCTGCCCCGTCTATCCCGGCAAGCGCTACCTCGACTGGGTGCTCGAGGACCCCGCCGGCAAGGGCGTGGACCAGGTCCGCCGCATCCGGGAGGAGATCGACGGCCGGGTCAGGCAGCTCCTCGCCGAGCTGGTCCCCTCCCAGGCGGAGGCGACCAGCTCGTAGCGAGGCGCGCCCATTCGATCAGCCGACGGGCTCCAGCTCCGGCACGAGGGCGGCGGACTAGCGCGTTGCTGGCTGTCCCCGTCCCCCAGGTCGCCAGCGAGGAGCGTGCTCGCGCCAGCCTGCCGTCTTGAGCACAGTCACCCTCGTGCAGAGCACGATTCTTCAAACGTCGGGTGACCAGCGGCGATGTGGCGATGACACTGTCCTCGACGGGCAAGTCGGTGGTGTGCTGAACATGGGCGGGACGACTGGAGCGGGGTCATGCTGCGGCACCGATCGCCTTCAGCGCTTCCAGGCGATCGCGGCAATCGTGCATGTCGACGATCTTGCCGTCCCGCAGGCGAAGGATCTGGAAAAGCTCGGACGTGTCGCGACGGTCCCGCCGGCGCCATTGCAGGCCGACAACGAGACCGGCGTCGGTTTGCGCGACCACCTGTGCTCGGGGATCCACGATCTCGCCCTCGGCGACGCCCTGCGCGCGGTGCTGGAGGACCGACCGGGCCTCCTCAGGGCCGTGTCAGTTCGGCGTGTGGCGCCACCACAGGTGTCCGGTCGTCATGCCTCGCCACTCGAGGCTCGCGTCAAGCAACTCGACAAGAGGTTCGACATCTCCACCAACGGCGGCGTCGAAGGCGGCCTGGATGCGGTCAACGTCACTCGGCATCGCTTGTCCTCCTCTTACATCTGCACCTACTCGCGCAGCGTAGGGCGCGCGGCCGCTCAGGCCGGGGAGTCATTGGCACGAGGAGGGCCCTCCTCTGCCAGGCGCTGGGCAAAGTCGCGAAGGCGGGCTACCGGCAAAGATGACAAGTCTCGGTCCATGCGAGACACGGCCTCCTTGATACGGGTGTACACGTCGGCTTCGAGACCGCACCGTCTGCAGGCCTCGAGGTGGCGGGCGACCCGTCGGGCAGTCACCTCGTCGATATGGCCGTCGAGGTAGGCCTGCAGTGCCCGGGACACTTCTCGGCAGCTGGCCTCGTCGGCGCGGCGACGGAACCTCATGAGCCTCTCCTCGGGACGACCTGGCTGGCAGCGAGCCGTTCCCGGATGCGCGAACGGGCGCGGTGGAGACGGCTCATTACGGTGCCGACGGGGACGGCGAGGGCCAGGGCGGCCTCCTCGTAGCTCAAGCCGTCGAGGTCGACGAGCTCGAGAACCCGCCGCATCTTCAGGGGCAGCGTCTCTACGGCCGACGCAACTGCGGGGTCGAAAATGTGGTCCACCACGAGCCCCTCCGGGCTGGGTGAACCATCGGCGGTGGCGGCGGCACCCTGGAACTCCGGGTCCCGGAGCAGATCGGGCCGGCGCCGGCGGCTGCGGTTGCGGTGGGCATTGCGCAGGATGGTCAGCAACCACGCCCGGGGGTGGCGCCCGTCGAAGGAAGTAAGGCCCCGGTAGGCCCGCAGCAGGGTGTCCTGGACGAGGTCCTCGGCGTCGGCGGGGCGGTCTACGAGCGTGAGCGCCACCCGGTAGAGCACGTCGATTTCGGGAACCACGTAGCGGGCGAAGGACGCCTTTCGTTCCTCCTCGTCGGTGGCGGGATGGGGATGCACGACCCCTGGGAACCCGCTCCGCTGACCCGCCATTCCACGCATCTCGGCCACAAGGGGAATGCGTGTCGACGCCACCGGGTTTCCGCCGCGTCCATCCCGCGGGCGGGACGGCTCCCGCCCCTCTGACAGGAGGCGTCCATGGTGGAGCGCAAGCGTACGGAGACTCACTGGCCTCGCTGGCTGGCCCGGGGGGCGCTCGGGGGCCTTGTCGCCGGCGCCGCCTTCCTCGCCGTCACCATGTGGTTCGCCACCAGCGTGGGCGACCCGGCGAAGGGACCGCTGCTCATGATGTCCACGATCGTCGAAGGCGACGCCGCCATGGCAAACGGCACGGCCAGCGCTGGCGTCGGCCTCGCCGTTCATGCCGTCCTCTCGGCGTTCTTCGGCGTGGTCTTCGCCCTGGTCGCCTCGAAGCTGAGAACGAACGGGGCGTTGGCCGTGGCCGGCCCGCTTTACGGGGCTGCGCTCTACCTCGTCAACTTCAAGATCTTCGCTCCCGCGGCCTTCCCGGTGCTCGAGATGGCGAACCAGCCCTTCGAGCTGGTCGTGCACGTGGTCTTTGGGACGCTGCTGTCGCTGGCGTTGTTCCGCCTGCCGAGCGAGCGTCAGGCGTCGGTCCACGAGGCGCACGGAGGATCTCAGGTCCCCGCTGGGGCACGAACGGTCTGACGGCCGGGAGTAGCAAACTTTCCCTTGACCTTGTACCGAGGTACAGGGCTTACCCTCATTCCATGAGGACGTCAGAGGTGGCTTCCCAGGCCGGTGTCAACGTCCAGACGCTGCGCTACTACGAGCGACGCGGGCTCCTCCCCGAGCCCAAGCGACTCGACTCGGGCTACCGCTCCTACGGCCCGGAGGCGGTGCGCACCGCGCGATTCGTGAAGCGGGCGCAGACGCTGGGCTTCACCCTCGAGGAGGTGGAGGCGCTCCTGCAGCTGGCCGCCGGTGGGCCGAGAGGCTGCGCCGAGGCCCGACAGCTGGCGGCCGAGAAGCTCGCCGACCTCCAGCAGCGGATCGAGGCCCTGGAGGCAATGCGGAGGTCGCTGACCCAGCTGGTGGCCACCTGCGACCGCCCCCGCTCCCGCCGGCAGTGCCCGCTCTTGGAGGCGTTGGCTGACGGCGACGAGGACGTCGACGGCTCGGGCGGGGAGAGGGAGGCTCGATTCATCAGCCGCTTCGAGGGATTCGAGCTCCTGCCCCACCTCGTGCGCCTGCTGGCCGACGGCCGACCGGTCGAGCCTCGGCAGGTGGCTGAGGCTGCGGGGCTGCCGGTCCGTGAAGTGGAAGGGTTCCTCCGGGTCCAGCCGGGGACCGATTGGGACGATGACGGGCGCATCGCCGGCTTCGGCCTGACCCTGCGGCCCACCGCGCTTAGCAGGCGTCGATGGCGGCGCGGTCGAAGCCCACGGCGCCCAGGCGGCGCTCCCATGACGGTCGCAACGAGTCGGGGTCGACGGCCGCGTCCTTGGCTGCTCGGGTGTCGTAGGCGGCGATCTGGCGGCCCCGCGCCGACGTCGGCTTGTGCTCTTCCATGCGGTCGATGTGGTCGTTGATCTCACGGAACCGCTGGCTCATCTCCAAGATGGCGCTGCGGGGCACGCCTTCGATGTCGGCCACGCCCCGGGTCGCCTTGTTCCAGGTGACTCCGAGTTCGCGGCTCAGCCGGTTGCGCAGCTCGGCGGCCGAGAGGTAGCCCGCCGTCTTGGCGTGCAGGAACAGCGAGCGCCCGTCGAGGGCGCGGACCTTGCCGTCAGGGCCCTCGCCCATGTTGGCGGCCACGACGTGGAAGTGGAGTTGGGGGTCGAGGGCCCGGGAGGTGTCGTGGAGGTAGGCCGCTCCTACGAGGCCGCTCGCCGCCTGGCGCTCGAGGCGATGGCCGGTGCCGTCGTCGCTGCGAACCGAGACGCGCAGGTGAGCGGCGTTGTGCTCGAGGTAGTCGATGCCGATTCGTACGGCGTCGGTCAGCGCCGCCTCGATGGCGACGCGTGCGACGGTTGTCCGGACATCGCTAAGGTTACATAACGTGGCTTATGGGCGGCCAACTGACATGAGTTGCATCAGGTGCAAGAACTCAATCCCAGGAGACGGTCACTCTGCCCAACGCTCAAGCGGGGGCGTCCTACATCGACGACACGAGCCCGCCATGTCTGAGCGAGTGTTGGCCTGGACGTTCGAACCAGAGAGTTTCCATCGTTGGCTCATCTCAAGAGTGGTTCGCGGATCTGAATTGGACCATGCCGCCCTGCTAGCGACCGCCAAAGAGGTCGCCTCCAACGGTGACGCTGTGGTCGATGGCTACTTGCGGGGACTCCGATTCTTCCGAGACGACCCCGAGATTTGAGAGACTCACTCTTCACAACGGACCCCGACGTGAACGAGACGGACGAGCGCTACGCGATAGCGATGGGAGGTCACCTCCGGCCAACGCGGCCCTCCGTTAAGGAAGCTGGCACCAACCGACAAGTAGCAAGGCCTACGAGGCGTCCTCGTCCAGGGCGGGCGGCGTTGGGCTGCCGAGGGCGAGTCGCCGGGCCATGTCCAGCCTCACCTCCCCGTACGGCAGGATATGGCTCCAGAACAGCGGGGTCAGCCCCCGCCGGCCGTCGACAGTGAGCACGCCCCCCCACTCGGGTAGGGCGAGCACCTCCTGGACCATGAGGGTGTTCACGTAAACGATCGCGGCTTGGAGGATGTGGAGGGCGACCATGGCCAGCTCCTGCTGGTCGCGCCGGTTGGTGGCGAACTCGCCGCTCTTGCCAAAGAAGATCACGGAGTTGACCCGGTTCCAGGACTCGACGACGTTGAGGCCCTCCTCGATCTCGCGTTGGAGGTCGCGATCGCGAAGGTACCGGCACACGAAGATGGTCCGCTGGGCCCGGCCGAGCTCCAGCATGGCCTGGTAGACGGGGTGGGTGGCGTTGCGGGTGAAGCGGCGCAGGATGGCCTCCGCCGATGCCGTCCCCACCCGGATGGCGATGGCGAACTTGATCATCTGGTCGTAGTTCTGCTCGATCAGGTCCCAGCGGATCGCCCGGGTCATCGCCGGCGCCAGCCGGGGGAAGGCCTCCTGGTCGGGGCCGTAGAGCTTGATCTTGTTGATCCGCTTGATGCGCGCCAACAGGTCGAAGTCCAGCAGCGAGGTGATGGCGAAGCCGATCTCGGACTGGCCGTCGGAATCGACGTAGTTGCCCTCCAGCTGCATCGAGGTGCCGTGGCGAACGGCGCCCTCGACCATCGCCGCCACCTCGGAGGCGGTGCAGCTGAGCAGCTGGGATCGCAGAGTCGTCACTGGAGCGACTCTTCCGCCGAACCGATGTCGGCGTCCGGGAGAAATGCCTCTGGAGGCTGCTGTATGAGACAGCGGCGCGGGCCGAGGAGGTCCTGTCGTCCGACGTCGATGATCTCGACTTGGAAAACAAGCGCCTCCGGGTGCGGCGCAAGGGGGGTGACGCCGACTGGCTCCACTTCCAGTCTGGATCGGCGCGGCTCCTACCACGGGTGATCGGCGATCGCCGGGCCGGGCCGATCTTCCTGGCCGATCGACGCCCCGGGCCAGCCCGTACGCCCGCAGCCGCCGACCTATGTCCCGTCACGGGGCGGGGGCGGCTGTCCTACGAGCGCGCCGAGTACCTGTTCAAGAAGGGCTCGCTCAAAGTGGCGAGCCGCGGCTGGACGTTGCACCAGCTGCGCCACTCCGCTCTGACACACCTAGCCGAGGAAGGGGTCAACCTGCCGCTCCTGATGGCCAAGAGCGGCCACCAGAACCTACGTTCACTCCAGCGGTACGCACGACCGAGCGCCAGCGCTGTCGCTGCGATGACCGCTGCTCACGACCCCGGCAGAAGGCGGAGATGACGAGGACTTGAGACGTGGAGGGTCATCATCTCGAGGGGGGTGGCGCGAAGCAGCCGGTCGGTCGAGACCCGGACCCGCACCGGCACCTCCTGGCCGGGCACGAAGGATCCGGCGTAGCCGGCCTCGAAATCGATGGTGGTCTCGGCTCCCGCAGGATCGGCCCACAGCAGCGGGGCCACACAAGGGCTGCGATCGCCCACCAGCATCCGCCATGGACCGGTCGCACCATCGCACCTCGAGTCCTGCCAGCCAGGGTCAGTCTCTCAGACGTTCGCCGTCCGGTCCTGTTCCATTTCTTCGCCCGAGCGCGCTCGTGCCGAGGCCCGGATGATCAACTCCCGACGCGGCCGTCTCGTAGGCCCACATGGCGATCTCCACCCGGTTCCGTACCCCGAGCTTGTTCATGAGGCTGGCGAGGTGGGTCTTGACCGTGCTGAGGCTGATGTAGAGCTCGTCGGCGATCTCGGCGTTGGTCCGACCCCGGGCGACGGTGAGGAGGACCTCCTCTTCGCGGTCGGTGAGCTGCTCGACGGGCGGCGCCGGTGGCGTTGCGGCCGGCACGTTCGCGAAGGTGGCGAGAAGCCTGACGGTCACACTGGGGGCGATGAGTGCGTCGCCCCGAGCGGCGGCCTGGATGGCCTGCACGAGCAGGTCCGGACCGGCGTCCTTGAGCAGGAACCCCCGGGCGCCGGCCTTGAGGGCCCCGTGCACGTACTCGTCGAGATCGAAGGTGGTGATCACCACGACCGCCAGCGGGTGGTCGACCTCGGGACCGGCGAGCTGGCGGGTGGCTTCGATGCCGTCGACGTGCGGCATGCGGATGTCGAACAGGCACACGTCGGGTCGGAGCCGGCGGGCCAGCGCCACCGCTTCCCGGCCGTCGGCTGCCTCCCCGACGACGTCGATGCCGACCTGTGCGTTGAGGATCATCCGCAGCCCGGTGCGGATGATCTCCTGGTCATCCGCGATGAGGACCCGGATGGCCGGCGGGCCACCCTCGTCGAGGGGCGGCTCGGTGGGTGCCGGATGGGCCGGGCCTCCGCCGTCAGCCATGGTCTCTGGGCAGCACGGCCTGCACCGTCCACCCCCCGTTCCGGTTCGGTCCGGCTTCGAGGGTCCCACCGAGGAGCTTGGCCCGTTCGGCCATACCGATCAGCCCGAACCCCGAGGCCGAGCGTGGATCAAAGGCGCCGGCGTCGCCGTCGTCGCCGACGGTGAGCCGCACGCAGTCATCGTCGCCGCTGACCGTCACGTGGATCCGCGTCGCCCGGCGGGCGTGGCGGAGTGCGTTGGTGATCGACTCCTGGGCCAGCCGGTAGAGGGCGGCGTCGACCGACGGCCGGAGACCGT
>JBHENM010000097.1:0-22748 GCA_046262035.1 Acidimicrobiales bacterium
GCAGTATCGAGTGGCGTCTCCAGGTTGAGCCTGGAGGTTTCACACCCGACTTGCCAAGCCGCCTACGAGCTCTTTACGCCCAATAAATCCGGACAACGCTCGCCCCCTACGTATTACCGCGGCTGCTGGCACGTAGTTGGCCGGGGCTTCTTCTGCAGGTACCGTCATTTTCGTCCCTGCTGAAAGGGGTTTACAACCCGAAGGCATTCATCCCCCACGCGGCGTTGCTGCGTCAGGCTTTCGCCCATTGCGCAAGATTCCCCACTGCTGCCTCCCGTAGGAGTCTGGGCCGTGTCTCAGTCCCAGTGTGGCTGGTCGTCCTCTCAGACCAGCTAGCCGTCGTTGCCTTGGTAGGCCGTTACCCCACCAACAAGCTGATAGCCCGCGAGCCCCTCCCAAAGCGAAATTCTTTCCTCACCAAGTCATGTGGCTCGGTGGGGATATCCGGTATTAGCACCGGTTTCCCGGTGTTATCCCGAACTTCGGGGCAGGTTGCTCACGTGTTACTCACCCGTTCGCCGCTAGGTCTTCCCCCTCCTTGCGGAGGGTTGGACCTCGCTCGACTTGCATGTGTTAAGCACGCCGCCAGCGTTCGTCCTGAGCCAGGATCAAACTCTCCATCAAGACCTTCGGCCACCTCGCCCCGTAGGACTCGATGACCAGAGATCGGAGAGCCGGTTGTCGGGGCTACTGAACCCCTTCTTCCGACTGGCACCAGAGACGGGTTGTTGTTGTCCGTCTTCAGTGCAGAATTGCTACGACCACGTTCGTGGTCGCCCGCACTGGCATCGGGAACTGCGGATCAGACATCGATCGGCAGCCCCGTCAGAAGGTTCGTCGACCAGCAAGCCCCGACGGGGTCGGCGCCTGGTTGGCCACGAGCCTTCGCATGGCTCTCTGTTCCGTTTTCAAGAAGCGTCTTGCCCCGAGGCACACGTCTCCTTGCGGGGACGTCGGTGCCCGATCTGGGCGAGGGTTGCGGAGTCATGCCCCGCACTTCCTCGTTCCTCCGGCGACACCGCCCCAGACCGGAGTCTGAGCCGGCGGCGGAGGCCGGCTGGACGCCGCCCGGAGGCGGGGTCACAACCTGCTGACCTTAGCACACCCCGAGATTGCTCTCAATGGGTGAGGTGGGGCCAGCGACGGTACAACCGCCAGAGGTAGGCGGTCATTCCCGGAACTCCACCAGATGGTAGTTCCTCTTGCCCCGCCGCAGGACCAGGTAGCGCCCGGCCAGCAGGTCGTCGGGTCCCAAACCGCGGTCCTCGTCGCGCTCCTGGAGGTTGTTGACGTAGATGCCGCCCTGTTGCAGCTCCCGGCGGGCGGCCGACCTCGAGAGCGACACCCCCGCCCGTAGCAGCAGGTCAAGGAGGGTGAGGCCCCGGTCGAGCTCGGGGCGGGGGACGGTGACCGAGGGCGCCTCGGCGAAGGCTTCCAGCAGGGTGGCCTCGTCGAGCTGCCCCAGATCGCCCCGGTACAAGGCTTCCGCCGCCTGCCGCGCCAGGTCGGCGTGCTGGGGGCCGTGGACCGCGGCGCTGACCTCCTGGGCCAGGACCATCTGCGCCGCCCGGCGCTCGGGGGCCTCCGCCACCTGAGCCTCCAGCTCGGCGATGGGCTCGGGCCCGAGGTCGGTAAACAGCTTCAGGTAGGGGATCACGTCCCGGTCGTCGGTGCGGACCCAGAACTGGAAGAACTGGTACGGGCTGGTCCGGTCCGGGCTCAGCCAGACGTTGCCCGCCTCGCTCTTGCCGAACTTCGACCCGTCGGCCTTGGTCATAAGGGGCCACGTGAGGCCGTAGACCTCCCGGCTCCGCACCCGCCGGATCAGGTCGACGCCGGCGGTGATGTTCCCCCACTGGTCGCTTCCCCCGACTTGGAGCCGGCAGTCGTCGGTGTCATGAAGGTGCAGGTAGTCGTAGGCCTGGAGGAGCATGTAGCTGAACTCGGTGAAGGAGATGCCCTGCTCCCGGGTCTCGAGGCGGGCCCGGACGGACTCCTTGGCCATCATGGCGTTGACCGTGAAGTGCTTGCCCACGTCCCGGAGGAAGTCGGTCAGGGTCACCGACCCGAGCCAGTCGGCATTGTCGACCAGGAGGGCCTGGGCCGGGCCCGCTCCGAAGTCCAGGAACCGCTCGAGCTGGTGCCGCAGGGCGGCGATGTTGCCCCGCACCTCCTCGGCCGCTCGCATGGGCCGCTCCGACGCCTTCCCGCTGGGGTCGCCGATGAGGGTGGTGGCCCCCCCGAGGAGGACAATCGGACGGTGCCCGGCCCGTTGGAGCCGCCGGAGGGCGAGCACACCGATGAAGTTCCCCACGTGGAGGCTGTCGGCGGTGGCGTCGATGCCGTGGTAGACGACGAAGGGCTCGGCCTCCAGCTTGTCCCCGAGCCCCTCGTCGGTGACCTGGTGCACCATCCCCCGCCAGGCCAGGTCGGCGAGAACGTCTGCCATCAGCGGGACCGTAGTTGAGGGGCTTCAGCCCGGCCGGGACAACCCCACCGCCCCTGGCACGTAGAACCGCCACGGGAGGTCGGCCCCGGTGGTGAGCCCCACCCGCACGCTCACGCCCGGATCGAGGGGCGGAGGCGTCCCGTCGTCCACGACGGTCACCCCCCGGTCGGCGGTGACCAGGTCGGCGCCGTCGAAGGTGCGGTCCAGACCGAAGGCCTGGCAGAGCTTTCCGGGCCCGCTGCACAGGTCCCGGTCCTTACTCGCCCGCAGGCGGAGGGCGCGCATCTCGTCCAGGCCCTCGAGCGGGGTCAGGCCCCGCAGTAGGACGGCCATCGCCTCATCCCCCTCGCCGCACACCACGTTGGCGCAGTGGTGCATGCCGTAGGTGAAGTACACGTACAGGTGGCCCGCGGGGCCGAACATGGTGGCGTTGCGTGGCGTACGGCCCCGGTAGGCGTGGCTGCCCGGGTCCTCCACTCCGGCGTAGGCCTCCACCTCCACGATGCGCCCCACGCGCTCCCCCCGCACCAGGAGCTTGTTGAGCAGTTGGGGCGCGACGGCCCGGCTGTCCCGCCGGTAGAACGATCGCCCGGGCGTTCTCAGAGGCGCCGACGGTATCCGCCGCTGCCGCTGCTGCCGCCGCTGCGGCCCGACCCGCAGAGTCCCCCGGCCCTGCCGAAGTGCCCCCGATACGATGACCCGCCATGTGGCCGATCATCAGCCGGGACTCGGTCGGCAACCGAGTCACCACCCTTCAGTTCCTGTTGCGGGGACGCGGGTTCGAGGTCGCCGCCGACGGCATCTTCGGGCCCAAGACGGAAGGTGCCGTCCGCCAGCTCCAGAGCCAGTCGGGGCTGCCCTCGAACGGCACCGTCGACAACGAGACGTGGTTGGCGGTGATCACCCAGGTGGGCCCCGGCAGCTCCGGAGACGCAGTACGCGCCGCCCAGAACATGCTTCCGCCGCTGGCCGTCGACGGCGCCTTCGGCCCCGCGACCAAGAGCCGCGTCCGCGACTTCCAGCAGCGGCTCGGCCTGGTCGCAGACGGGATCGTCGGGCCGAAGACCTGGTTCTGGGTCGTGTCATTCGGTGGGTTGCCCACCGTGGCCCCGGCCCAGGTCATCATCGAGCCGGATTCGGTGGGCGGCATCGGCCTGGGAGCCCTCGGTTCGGAGGTGGTCGCCGTCCTCGGCCAGCCGACCGCCCACGGCAATCACACGGACGTACACGGCGCCCAGTACGACTTCCGGCACTGGCAGCTGAGCGGCGAGCGAGGCCTCACCCTCAACTTCCGGACACCGTCGGCCACGTCGCCCCGGCTCACGGATTGGTCGGCGAACGCTCCCGGCCCGGCGACGGCCCTGGGCGTGCAGGTGGGCGATCCCGCAGCCACGGTGGTCGCCGCCTACGGTCCCTTGGGGCCGTTCATCGGCGGTTCGTCGGTGGGTTCCGTGCAGGGCGGCGAGAACCGGATGATCGTCGTGGTCGACGACGGCACGCAGGTGGTGAGCGTCATCATCGGCGGCGACCCCACCTTCTGGATGCGATCCATCGCCACCTGAGCAAGGCGGCACGGGAGCGACCCTCCTACAACCGGGAGAGGTGCTCCTCCACCGAGCCCAGGTGGTCCCGGAAGCGGCGGAGCTGGTCGGCCACCGGGCCCGGCCCGGCACCGCCCGGCGTGGTCCGGCGAGTCACCGCCGCCCCGGGCTCCAGGAGGAACAAGGCGTCCTCCCCGAGGGCGGGATGGGCCATCACCAGCTCGGACAGAGGTACGTGGCGCTGGCTCGCGTCCCGCACCAGGCCGGCGACGATGGTGTGGGCGTCGCGGAAGGGCGTGCCCCGCTCCACCAGCCACTCGGCCAGGTCGACCGCGGTGGCGTCGGCGGCGTCGGCGGCGCGGGCCATGCGGTCGCGGTCGAAGGTGGCCGTCGCCAGCAGCCCGGCCACGGCCGGAAGGGCGGCCGACACCTGGTCGATGGCGTCGAACAGCGGCTCCTTGTCCTCCTGGAGATCCCGGTTGTAGGCGAAGGGCAGGCCCTTGAGGGTGGCGAGGAAACCGGCGACGTGCCCGATGAGCCGGCCGGCCTTGCCCCGCGCCAGCTCGGCCACGTCGGGGTTCTTCTTCTGGGGCAGCATCGAGCTCCCGGTGGCCCAGGCGTCGTCCAGGCGCAGGAACCCGAACTCGGCGCTGGCCCACAGGACGACCTCCTCGCCGATGCGGGACAGGTGGACGCCCAGCAGGGCGAGGTCGAAGAGGGCCTCGGCCACGAAGTCCCGGTCGCTGACCGCGTCGAGGGAGTTCTCGAACCGGCGGGCGAAGCCCAGGTCGGCCGCGGTGGCGTCAGGGTCGAGGGGTAGCGACGACCCGGCGAGAGCCCCCGCCCCCAGAGGGCTCACGTCGAGGCGGGTACGGGTCGCCAGCAGGCGATCGACGTCCCTGCTCAGAGCCCACCCGTGGGCCAGGAGGTGATGGGCGAGGAGGACGGGCTGGGCCCGCTGGAGGTGGGTGTAGCCCGGCAGGTAGGCATCCGGGTCGCTGACGGACCGAGCCCGCTCGTAGAGCACCCGCTGTAGAGCGGAGACCCGGCGGGCGACCTCGGCCAGGGCCCGCTTGGTGTACAACCGGAGATCGGTCGCGACCTGGTCGTTCCGGCTCCGGCCCGTGTGCAGCTTCGCCCCCGCCGGTCCCGCCAGCTGCGTCACCCGCCGCTCCACCGCGGTGTGGATGTCCTCGTCCCCCGGCTCGAACTTGAACGACCTGGCCGCCAGCTCCTCCCGGACCCGGGCCAGGGCAGCCAGCAGCACGCTGGCCTCCTCGGCGGTCAGGAGGCCGGCGCGTCCCAGGCCCCGGACGTGGGCCTCGGAGCCGGTGATGTCGTCGTCCGCCAGGCGGGAGTCGAAGCCGATGCTGGCCGTGAAGGCCCACAGCTCCTCGGCCGGTTGCCCGCCGAGGCGCGCCTGCCAGAGGGTCAACGGGCGTCCCTCCGGGCCTGGCGGGCGGCCCATGTCTCCACGCCCAGGCCCCACAGGCGCACGAAGCCGGCCGCGTCCTGGTGACGGAACCGGTCGGCCGAGTCGTAGGTGGCGAGGCCGTAGTCGTAGAGGCCGACGGGGCTGCGCCGTCCGGCCACGAACACGCGCCCCGGCTCGCACCGCAGTCGCACGTCGCCCGTCACCCACCGCTGGCTGGCGAGCACGAACCCGTCCAGCGCCTCCTTGAGGGGGGAGAACCAGAGCCCGTCGTACACCAGCTCGGCCCACCGCGGCTCGAGCCGGGCCTTCTCGTGAGCCAGGTCGCGCTCGAGGGTGAGGTCCTCCAGGTCGGCGTGGGCGAGGATCAGGGCCAGGGCGGCCGGGGCCTCGTACACCTCCCGGCTCTTGATCCCGACCCGGCGGTTCTCGACCATGTCCAGCCGGCCCCAGCCGTAGGACCCGACGACCGTGCCGAGCTCGACGACCAGGTCGTGAAGCGGCAGCAACCGCCCGTCGAGGGCGACAGGGAGGCCCTGGTCGAAGCTGATTTCCACCTCCACCGGCTCGGTGGCGACGGGCACGGTCAGCTCGTAGACATCCTCGGGGGGAGGCGCCCAGGGATCCTCCAGGACGCCGCACTCGATGGCCCGCCCCCACAGGTTCTGGTCGATGGAATAGGGGTTCTTCCGGGTGGCGGTGACGGGGATGCTGAAGCGCTCGGCGTACTCGATGGCGTCCTCGCGGGTCAGGCCCCACTCCCGGACCGGCGCCAGGAGCTCGAGGTCGGGCGCCAGAGCGCGCACGGACACCTCGAACCGCACCTGGTCGTTGCCCTTCCCGGTGCAACCGTGGGCGATGGCGTCGGCCCCGTGCTCCCGGGCGGCGGCCACCAGGTGGCGGGCGATCAGGGGCCGGGAGAGCGAGGAGACCAATGGGTACTTCCCCTCGTAGAGGCCGTTCGCCAGGATGGCGGGACCGACGAAGTCGCGGGCGTATTCCTCCCGGCAGTCGACGACCATCGCCTCCACGGCCCCGGCGGCCAGGGCCCGCAGGCGGACCTCCTCGAGGTCGCCTCCCTGGCCCACGTCGGCAGCCACGGCCACGACGTCGACGCCCAGCTGCTCGTTCATCCATCGGAGCGCGACCGAAGTATCCAGGCCACCGCTGTACGCCAGCACCACTCTCTTGGCCATCAGGCCTCCTGTTCGGCAGATCCGGCCCTGGTCGGGCCGGGTAGATCTCCATCGCGCACGTAGTCCACACGGGACTGCAGGACCACGGCCATATGGTCGCCCCTAGCCCTCCCGGTCACAGGCCGGCCAACGATCCCAGGCGGCGGGCCACGGCCTCGCCTCCCGCCCGTTCGCTGGTGACCACGAGCACAGTGTCGTCGCCGGCCACGGTGCCGAGGACGTCGGGGAGGCCGGCGCGGTCCACCGCCGAGCCGACCACGTGAGCCGAGCCCGGGGGCGTGCGCAGGACGACCATGTTCGACGAGTGGGCGACCTCCACCACCCACTCCCCCAGCACCCGCTTCAGGTGCTCCTCCGGCGCGGGCCGGTGCTTGGCGTGCTCGGGGATCACGTAGACGAGGTCTCCTCCCGGCACCCGGGCCTTGACCGCCCCCAGCTCCTCCAGGTCGCGTGAAACCGTGGCCTGGGTGGCGACCACGCCCTCGGCCGCCAGCAGGTCCACCACCTGGCCCTGGCTGGTGACCGAGTGCTGCTCCAGGATGCGCGACACCCGGTGCTGCCGCTGCGGTTTCGCCAGCCTCACGGCTGGCTCCACTTGCTCCTGGGCGCCGCCTCCCGGGCGGCGCGTGCCAGCCTCACAGCTGGCCCTTCTCCGCGGCACCTAGCAGCCACAGCAACAGGCCCCGCTGGGCGTGCAGGCGGTTGGCGGCCTGCTGCCAGACCACGCTCTGGAACCCGTCGACCACGGACGCGCTGACCTCCTCGCCCCGGTGGGCGGGAAGGCAGTGCATGAATATGGCCCCGGGCCGGGCCCGAGCCATGAGGGCGTCGTCCACACAGAATCCGGCGAAGTCCGTCGCCCGGCGGGCAGCCTCCTCCTCCTGGCCCATCGACGCCCAGACGTCGGTGTACACAGCATCGGCTCCGTCCACCGCCTCTGCCGGGTCGGTGGTGAGATCGGCGCCCGACCGCTTCAGCAGGTCGGCCGGCGGCTCGTAGCCCGCGGGGGTCGCCACCCGGACCTCGACCCCCAGCAGGCCGCAGGCGGCGACGAGGGAGCGGCACACGTTGTTGCCGTCGCCCACGTACGCCACCGCTCTCCCGGGCAGGTCTCCCAGGCGCTGGCGCAGCGTGAGCAGGTCGGCCACGGCCTGGCAGGGATGGGCCCGGTCCGAGAGGAGGTTCACCACGGGCACGGTGGACGCCGCCGCCAGCCGTTCCAGAACCCCGTGATCGAACACCCGAGCCCCCATGGCCGCGCAGTAGGAGGAGAGCACCCGGGCCACGTCCTCGGCCGGCTCCCGGCTGTCCAGGCCGACCTCGTCGGGACGGATCGTCATGGGGTGGCCGCCCAGTTGCACCACCGCCATCTCCATGGACACGCGAGTCCGGTTCGAGGGCTTCTCGAACAGGAGGGCCACTCCCCTTCCGGCCAGCACGGGCGGCGGGTCCGGATCCTCGGCCAGATCCAGCACCGCCTCCAGCTCGGCCGCGTCCAGGTCCTCGACTTCCAGGAAGTGGCGCACGTGGGCACCCACTCAGGCCGCCACCTCGGACAGGATGCCGTCCAGGATCCCGAGGGCCTCGTCGACCTCCTCGTCGGTGACGAGCAGGGACGGCGCCACCCGCACCGCCGTCGGCGTCACCGCGTTCACCAGGAGGCCCGCTCCGAGGGCGGCGCGCGCCACCTCGGCCGCCGGGCGGTCGCGCAGCTCGGCCGCCAGCAGGAGGCCCTGCCCCCGCACGCCCACTACGGCGGGCATGGCCTCCAGGCCGGCCCGCAGCCTCCTCCCGGCCCGCTCGGCGCGGCCGGGGACGTCCTCCGCCTCCATCACCGCCAGCACCGCTCGCGCCGCCGCGGTGGCCAGCGGCTGGCCGCCGAACGTGGTGGCGTGGTCTCCGGGAACGAAGGCCGCGGACACCTCGGCCCGGGCCCAGCACGCGCCGATAGGCACGCCGTTGCCCAGGGCCTTGGCCATGGTCACGACATCGGGCCGGATGCCGGAGTGCTGGAATCCGAACCACCTGCCGGTCCGGCCAAGCCCGGTCTGGACCTCGTCCATCATGAGAAGCGCGCTCCGCTCGTCGCACAACCGGCGGGCACCCTGGAGGTAGCCGGGAGGAGCCACGAATACGCCCCCCTCGCCCTGCACCGGCTCCAGCAGCACGGCGGCCACGTCAGGGGCTTCCAGGGCCGCGGCCAGGGCGTCGAGATCCCCGTAGGGAACGTGGTGGAACCCCTCGGGCAGGGGCTGAAAGGCGGCGTGCTTCAGCGGTTGGCCGGTGGCGTGAAGCGTGGCCAGCGTGCGGCCGTGGAAGGAGCGGTGAGCGCTGATGACCGCGTACCGGCCCTCGCCCGCCCACTTACGGGCCAGCTTGATGGCGCACTCGTTGGCCTCGGCCCCCGAGTTGCAGAAGAACAGCTGACCGGGCCCGGCCCCGAGCAGGCGGTCGAGCACCCGGGCCACCTCGGTGGCCACGGTCGTGCCGTAGAGGTTGGAGACGTGCAGCAGCGTGCGCGACTGGGCAGCGAGGGCGTCGGCCACGGCCGGGTGGGAGTGACCGAGTGACGTCACCGCCAGTCCCCCCACGAAGTCCAGGTAAGACCGGCCCTCGTCGTCGTACAGACGGCTGCCCGCCCCCCGCACGAACGTCACCGGCGGAGGCGGATAGGTCGGCATCAGCGGGCTCTCCTCCCCGGTCATGGCTCCACCATGGTGCCGATGCCCTCGTTGGTGAACACTTCGAGCAGCAGGGCGTGGGCCACCCGCCCGTCGAGGATGTGGGCGTGCCCCACCCCTTCCCGAACGGCCCGGGCGCAGGAGACCAGCTTGGGGATCATCCCCCCCGTCACCGACCCCGACGCCACCAGGGCGTCCAGCTCGTCCAGGGTCAGGCTGTGAACCAGCGTCGTGGGGTCGTTCACGTCGTGGAGGAGGCCCACCACGTCGGTCAGGTACACCAGCTTCTCCGCCCCCAGGGCGGCGGCGATGGCGGCCGCGGCTACGTCGGCGTTGATGTTGTAGGCCTGGCCCTCGGTGTCGCTGCCGATGGTGGCGATGACCGGGATCAGCTCCTCGACCAGGAGCCGTTCGACGATGCTGGTGTTGACGCTGACCACGTCGCCCACGAAGCCCAGGTCGGGCGACCGCGGGCTGGCGATGATGAGGCCGGCGTCCTCTCCGGAGAGGCCCACGGCCAGCGGGCCGTGAACGTTCACGGCCGACACGATGTCGCGGTTGACCTTGCCCACGAGCACCATGCGGGCGATGTCCAGGGTGTCGGCGTCGGTGACGCGGAGGCCGTCGCGGAACTCGGGCGTCTTGCCCAGCCGGGCCATCAGGGCGCCGATCTGCGGACCACCCCCGTGGACGACAACCGGCCGCATGCCCACGGAGCGCATGAGCACCACGTCCTGGGCGAACAGGGCGGCCAGGGCGTCGTCGTCCATGGCCGACCCGCCGTACTTGACGACCACGACCTTGCCCCAGAAGCGACGGATGTAGGGCAGGGCGTCGGCCAGGATGGTGGCCTTGTCGGCCGGCGACACCAGCGCCGTCGTGCCCGCGTAGGTCACTGGCCTGCCCTGGTCATGAGGTCCGCATGTTCTCGTCGATGTACGCCGGCGACAGGTCGGTGGTGAGCATGGCCGCCGTGCCCTCACCGCCACCGAGGTCGACGGTCACCTCCACCATCCGCCCCGCGAGGTGGGCCCGTACCGCGGCGTCGTCGTGGGCGGTGGCGATCCCCTCACGGCAGACGGTGACCCCGCCGTAGGCCACCGAGACGCGGTCCAGGTCGAACACGGCCCCCGAGGCCCCCACTTCGCTCACGATCCGGCCCCAGTAGGGGTCGGCCCCGTAGAGCGAGCACTGCACCAGCTGGCTCTCGGCGATCCGCCGGGCGGCCATTCGGGCCTCTCCGTCCGAAGCCGCACCCTGCACCCGCACCACTGCCACCTTGGTGGCCCCCTCGGCGTCGTCGGCCATCTGCTCGGCCAGGTCCTGGCAGGCCAGGCTGAGCATCTCCAGCAGGGGCTCGTCCCCCACCGGGCCCGCCTTGCCGCTGGCCAGGACGATCACCGTGTCGTTGGTGGAGCACGAACCATCGATGGACAGGGTGTTGAAGCTGCCGGCGACGGCCTCTCGCAGGGCGACCTGAAGCTGCTCGGGGGTGGCCGCCGCGTCAGTGGTCAGCACGGCCAGCATGGTGGCCAGGTTGGGGGCGAGCATGGCCGCCCCCTTGGCCATCCCCCCGATGGTGAAGAAGCCGACCCCCACCATCGTCTCCTTGACCGTGGTGTCGGTGGTGAGGATGGCCTCGGCCGCCCGGGTGGCGGCTTGGGGGTCGCCCCGTCGCCCCTCGACCAGCGCGGGGATGCCCCCCACCAGGGCCTCCACGGGAAGGGGGATGCCGATGAGGCCGGTGGAGCACACCAGCACGTCCTGCTCGGCGCACCCCAGGCCCTCGGCGGTCACGCCGCACGTCTGCTCGACGTGGGCCCGGCCGGTGGCGCCGGTGGCGGCGTTGGCGTTGCCACTGTTGAGCACCACCGCTGCGGCGTGGCCGCCGGTCGCCTGAAGGTGCTCACGCGACACCAGCACCGGCGCGGCCGCCGCCCGGTTGGACGTGAACACGGCCGCCGCCGGTACGGGGACGCCGTCGGCCGTGGCCACCAAGGCCAGGTCGAGGGCCCCCTCCGGCTTGATCCCGCAGTGGACACCGGAAGCCACGAAACCCTTGGCGCGCGTAATGCTCATCGGGCCACCGCCTTCGGCGGCTGCCCCGCTGAGCGGGGCCCTGTGTTCATTGATTCGCTCGCCTGCGGCTCGCTCATCGGGCCACCGCCTTCGGCGGCTGCCCCGCTGAGCGGGGCCCTGTGTTCATTGATTCGCTCGCCTGCGGCTCGCTCATGGATACGTCCCTACTGCCGGGAGGCCGGCGGTCTCGTTGAGTCCGAGGAGAAGGTTGGCGCACTGCATGGCCTGGCCGGACGCCCCTTTGACCAGGTTGTCCAGGGCGGCCAGGACCACGACCCAGCCCGTGCGGGGGTCGTAGCGGGCGGTCACGTGGGCGGTGTTGGAACCCCACGTGGCCTTGGTCGAGGGCGACGAGGGGCCGACCACGACGAACGGCTCTCCGTCGTAGGCCTCGGCCAGGACCCCGAGCAGGTCGTCGGTCGATGCCGCACTTGCGGGGCGGGCGTAGCAGGTGGCCAGGATCCCGCGGGTCATGGGTGCCAGGTGGGGCGTGAACAGCACCTGCGCCCCGGTCATCTGCTCGATCTCGGGGGTGTGACGATGGTCGAGCAGGCCGTAGGCCACGAAGTCCTCATTGGCCGCGCCGAAGTGGCTGGTCGCCTTCAATCCCCGTCCCGCGCCAGACACGCCGCTGGCCGCATCCACGACCACTCCGTGGGCCTGGATGACACCCGCCCGGACGAGGGGCGTGAGGGCCAGGGCCGCAGCCGTCGGGTAACAGCCGGCGGAAGCCACGCCGTCGGCCTTGGTGATCGCCTCCCGGTTCAGCTCGGGAAGCCCGTAGGCCAGCCGGCCCAGTAGCTCGGGGGCCATGTGCGGCTCCCCGTACCAGCGTTCGTAGGCCGTGGGGTCGAGCAACCGGAAGTCGGCGGCCAGGTCCACGAGCGGGCGGCCGCTGTCGAGAAGCTCCGGCACCAGCCGCTGGGAGGCACCGTGGGGAAGGGCCAGGAAGACCAGGTCGACGTCGTCGGCGAGAGCCGGGTCGTAGGTCAGGTAGGCCATGTCGGGATACGCCGTCGACAGGCTCGGGTAGAGGGCGGTGACGGCGATGCCGGCCGACGTGTCGGCCGACGCCCAGACCACCTCCAGGTCGGGGTGGCCGTGACAGAGGCGGAGTAGCTCGGCGCCGGTGTACCCGGAGCCGCCAATGATCCCGATGCCCGGCATCCGTCGATGATACGACGACCTGCATTACTATGCAAACGCACAAGGCCGGGCGGGGCGGCTCAGATCAGGCGACGCTCCGTGGCCCAGCGGGTGAGGTCGTGGCGGTTGGACAGCTGCAGCTTGTGGAGGACGGACGACACGTGGCTCTCCACCGTGCGGGCCGAGATCACCAGCTCCTGGGCAATGGCCTTGTACGGATACCCGCGCGCGATCAGGCGCAGCACCTCCTGCTCCCGGGTCGTCAGCAGGTCGAGGTCGGGGTCGGCCGAGGGCCCGGGGCTGGCGGCGAAGGCGTCCAGCACGAACCCCGCGAGCCGGCGGGAGAAGACCACGTCCCCGTCGGCCACCCGGCGGATGGCGTCGGCCAGCTCGGGCCCGGAGATGGTCTTGGTCACGTAACCCCGGGCCCCGGCCCGGATCACGCCGATGACGTCCTCGGCCGCGTCGGAGACGGACAGGGCGAGGAAGCGCACTTCGGGGGCGGTGGGCGCCACCCGCTGGACCACGGCCCGGCCGCCGCCGTCCGGGAGGTGGACGTCGAGCAGGACCACATCCGGCCGGCGCTCGAGAATCATCTCCACGGCGGCGTCGACCACCGAGGCTTCGCCGACCACGTCCACCGCGTCACCCAGCTCGGCCCGCACACCGGACCGGAACAGCTCGTGGTCGTCGACCAGGAAGACGCTCGGTCGGGCCTTGGTCATCGCCCCTCCGCCGTCATCCGCAGCTCCACCTCCGTCCCCTCCCCGGGTGCCGTCCGCACCACTGCCGTCCCGCCCTGGCGGGCCATCCGCTCGACGATCGACTCCGTCACCCCGTGGCGGTCGGGGGCGACGTGTTCGAGATCGAATCCCTTGCCCCAGTCCCGCACGTAGACGGACACGTCGCGGTCGCGCACCTCGGCATAGACCGACACCGCCGTCTCGCCCGACCACTTGGCGGCGTTGACCATCCCCTCCCGTGCCGCCGCGACCAGTGCCCGGAGCCGGTCGTCCAGGGGCAGGTCGCCCACGGCGACGGTGTCGATGCTCACGCCGTGCATCCCCTCGACCTCCTCCCCCGCCCGTTGGAGGGCGGAAGCGAGAGTGTCGGCTACCGCCCCCTCCTGTTCGGGGTCGTACAGCCAGCCTCTTAGCTCACGCTCCTGACGGCGGGCCATGGTCACCACGGCCCTGGGGTCCTCGGCGTTTCGCTGGATCAGGGCCAGGGTCTGCAGCACGGAGTCGTGCAAGTGGGCGGCCACCTCGGCCCTCTCCTCGGACCGGATCCGCTCCCGGCGCTCCCGAGCCAGGTCGCGCCCCATCCGCAGCCACCACGGACCGGTGATCAGGGCCAGCCCGGCGACGATCCCGGTGCTGGCCAGGAAACCCTGGCGGACCGCGGAGAAGGCGGAGCTGGCGGCCAGGAACGCCCCCACCCCGCTCACCACGAAGGCCACGCCCAGCACGACCCGGGCCAGGGCCGCCCGGCGTGACCGGAGGTCGAGCGTGGGCGCGCCCGGCCGGGGCAACCGGTCGACCACCCGGAGCAGGGACGGGCGGTCGTCGTCCCCCGCCTGTCGCCAGATCACGGTGAGGCCGACGCCGGCCAGGAGCACGGGCCAGACGAGGACGTCGCTGAACCAGATCCCCGTGGAACGCACGAGGAGGAGCACCCCAAGCATGATCGACCCGATGGCGAGGACCTGGGCGACGTCGGTCCCCGAATCGTGCGCGGCGGCGGCCCCGATCCGACCGTCCGCTTCCCCGGCCTCGTCCTCGGCCGGCAGCATGATCCAGGCCAGCAGGTACAGCAGCGCCCCCGTTCCCCCTGCCACAGTGAGGACCACGGCCGCCACCCTCACCACCAGCGGATCCAGGCCCAGGGCGCGGGCGACGCCTCCGCAGACCCCGGCCAGCACCCGGTCGCTCTTGCGGCGCGTGAGACGGACGGCCGGCCGCCGGCCGCTCTCTCCGCCGGCCACAGACGTCTCGCCGCTCACCTCGCCGATGATCCCATGGGCGGGCATCCCCGACCACGGGGCGGGCTCCCTACCTTGCCCTCCGTACACCTCCGGGATCGTTCCGGGACATCCCGGATGGAAGCAATCGACGGCGAAGCGCACGATCGGGACATGGAAACCGTGAACGAGAGCGAACCCCCTCCCGAGGCCCCGACCCCGGAACCTCCCCGCCCCCGCCTGACCCGAGCGACGGACGACAAGGTCGTCTCGGGCCTCTCGGCCGGGTTGGGCCGGTACTTCGGCATCGATCCCGTCGTCTTCCGGATCGCCTTCGTGGTGATGGCGCTGGCCGGAGGCTCGGGCGTGCTGCTCTACCTCGTCGGCTGGCTCCTCATCCCCGACGACCACGGCTACACGCCCACCCAGAAGATCGGCCCCGAGCGCCACCAGAAGCTGCTGGCCGCGGTCATCGCCGGGGCCGGCCTGCTCCTGCTCGTGGACGCGTTCAGCTTCGACCACGGCGGCGTCCCGATCGGGCTGGTCCTCATCGGCCTGGGTGCCTTCGTCCTCTGGTCCCGTCGCGAGGGGCAGGGCCTCACCGGCGACTCAACCGCCGCGCCACCACCGCCGCCTCCCCCCTCCGGCCCCGCCACCGAGCCCCTCCCCATGGCGTCGCCGGCCCCGCCCCGCCCCCGGTCGGCCCTGGTGCCCGTCACCCTGAGCCTGCTGGCCATCCTCGCCGGAGGCCTGGCCCTTCTCGACTCCGGCGGCGTCCTCAGTGTGTCCCTGGTCACGGGCCTGGCCCTGGCCCTGCTCGTCACCGGCGGAGCCCTCGTCGTGGGCGCGTGGCGGGGCCGGGCCCGGTGGCTCATCCCGCTCGGGCTCTTCCTCGGTGTTGCCCTCATGGGAGCGTCGGTGATCGACGTGCCCCTCGGGGGCGGAGTGGGAGATCGCCTCTACCGCCCCGCCACCCGGGCCCAGGTCGCTTCGCCCTACCGGCTGGCCGCGGGCGAGCTCACCCTCGACCTCCGGGACCTGGACCTGTCGGGGTCGACGACGACCATCGTCGCCAGCGTGGGCGTGGGCGAGATCCTCGTGATCGTGCCCTACGGTCCCTCGGTGGACGTCGACGCCGAGCTGGGCGTCGGCGAGCTCCACCTCCTCGGCCGTCACTGGGAAGGAACCGGGGTGGACCATCGGGTGATGGATCGCGGCGTAGAGGGCGGCGGCCGCCTCATCCTGCGCATCGAGGCCGGAGCCGCAGAAGTGGAGGTGCGCCGTGCCTCGGCATGACCTTGACCCCCTGTCGCTCGTGGCCGGCGTGGCCTTCTGCGGCTTCGCCCTCGTGGCCCTGCTCGATCAGGGGCCGGGCTGGGGCGGACGGTGGCTCGTCCCGCTCCTCCTCGTGGCCGTGGGCGTAGTCGGCTTGCTCGCCACCCGGAGCCGGCCTGACCGGTGACGCTCGGCTGAGAGGGTGCCCGGCGCGCGACGATGCAACACGACGGGAGGGCGGCATGGGCGGACTGAAGGCGAGTAGGACGGCCGTCGGGTCGATGCTGGCGCTCACGCTCGTCGCCTGCGGTGGGGACGGTGACGAGAGTGGGTCCAGCAAGCGGGAGTGGCAAGCGGAGCACCGAGACCTGGTCGCCGCCTTTGGCCGCGATCTCGACGCCACCACCATGACTCTCAACCGAGGCGAGAAGACGGCCACCCTCAACGCCTGCACCCAGCTGGCTGACGACGCCAAGGAGATGAGGGACGAAGTGTTCCCCGTCTCCAACAAGCAGGTCGAGCGACCCCTGCGTCAATCCGTGGACTTGGCCCTGATGGCGAGCGACAACTGCTTGAAGGGCGGACGCGACCCAGACGGCGCCCGGCAGGTCGAAGAAGCCATGCGCCAAGTGGCCGATGCCCGGAGGGCCTTCCAGGAGGCGGAGGGGGCGATCTCGGACTGGCGGTAATTGCTCAGGTCCGGATGGAGGCCCCGGCCGAGGCCTCGACGGCCTCGATGCAGTGGGCCCGCAGACCGGCCAGCTCCTGTTCCGTCAGCGTGTGGTCCAGCGCCGCCACCCGCAACCGGAAGGCCAAACTCCGCCTTTCCTCCCCCAGCTGTTCGCCGCGGAAAACGTCGAACAGCCAGAGATCCTCGAGCAGCTCGTCTGCGGCCCGGCGCAGGGCTTCCTCCACTACCGCCGCGGGCACGGTGTCCTCCACCAGGAAGGCGAGGTCGAAGTCGGCCGAAGGGAACCGGCTCACCGGTCGGTACTGGGCCGGAGCGCTGGGCAACGTCAGCAGGGCGTCCAGGTTCAGCTCGAACCAACCGGCCCGGCCCGGCACGTCGTGGGCGGCCAGGACATCGGGGTCCACCTCTCCCACCGTTCCCACCGGCTCACCCTCGAGGGTGATGACCGCGCTGCGCGCCGGGTGCAGGCCGGCCGAGGCACCGGCGGCGAAGACGGCGCCCGGCGACCCGTCCCGCCCGACTCGCAGCGCCTCCAACAGGGTGTCCACCGCCAGCTTGGCCTCACCCGCATCGCCTCCGGCGAGGATCCCCGCCACCAGCTCGGGCTCGTCGGGCAGCCGCTCGCCGTCCCGGGGCGGCAGGAAGACCTTCCCCACCTCGAACAGCCGCACGTCCGGGTAGCGGCGGCTGGCGTTGGTGGCCGTCGCCCGAAGCAGGCCGGGTAGGAGCGACGTCCGCAGCACCGACTCCTCCTGGGCCAGCGGGTTCTCCACCTCCACCGCCGGCGTGCTCAGCCCCGCCCGCTCGAGGTCCGCGGAGGACACCAGCGACGTCGACCACGCCTCGGACAGCCCTGCCCCCACCAGCACCTGGCGGACCAGGCGCCGCCCGCGCTGGGCCGCAGTAAGTCCACCGACGCCGGTAACAGGAGGGAGGGTGCGGATGATCCGGCCGTAGCCGTGATGGCGCGCCACCTCCTCCACCACGTCGATCTCCCGCTCGCTGTCCGGCCGCCACGTCGGAATGGTGACGCTCAGGGCCTGAGCGTCCCCGTTCAGGGGGAAGGTGCTGAAGCCGAGCGGCTCCAGGTATGCCGCGATCTGGCTGGTCTCCAGGGCGGTACCGAGGATGGCGTTGACCCGGCTGGTCCGCACCACGACCGGCGACGGCGGAGGGCGGGACACGCTGACGTCCCGTACCGGCGCGGCCACGGCGGCACCCGCCGCCTCCGCCGCCAGCTGGCAGAATCGGGCGACGGCCCGCTCGATCCCCTCCGGGTCGACCCCCCGCTCGAAGCGGACGGAAGCCTCGGTGCGCAGGCCCAGGCGCTTGGAGGTCCGGGCGATGGCCATGGGCTCGAAGTACGCCGCCTCCAGCAGCACCGTCCGGGTCGTCTCCATGATCTCCGAGGACGCCCCTCCCATGATCCCGCCGATGCCCACGGCCGACCCGGCGGCATCGCAGATCAAGCAGTCCTCCGACGTCAGGCGTCGCTCCACGTCGTCCAGGGTGGTGACGACCTCCCCGTCCTCCGCTCGGCGAACCTGCAAACCGTCGGTGCCGAGCAGGTCGCGGTCGTAGGGGTGGTTGGGTTGACCCAGCTCCAGCATCACGTAGTTGGAGACGTCGACCACGTTGTTGATCGGGCGCATCCCGGCCAGGGTGAGGCGGCTGGCCAGCCATCCCGGAGAAGGGCCCACGACCACTCCTGTGAGGAGGGTCGCCGTGAACCGGGGGCACAGGTCGGGCGAGAGAACGGCCACCGTCGGGCTGCCCAGAGGCTCGACGGCCACGGATACCACGGGCGGGGGCGGCTCGGGCACGGCCAGGGGCACCTTGAGCCGTGCGGCCAGGTCCCGGGCCACGCCCAGCACCGACAGCGCGTCCGGGCGGTTGGGGGTCACGTCCAGATCGAAGACGACGTCGGGGGAGATGCCCAGAGCCTCGGTGAGCAGGCTTCCGGGGAGGAGCCCGCCGGGGAGGATCAGGATTCCGTGGCTGTCGTCGGACAGGGCGAGCTCAGCACCGGAGCACAGCATGCCTTCCGACCACTGGCCGCGGACCTTGCGCCGGCCGATCTCGAGGCCGCCCGGCAGCCGGGCGCCGATCGGGGCCAGGGGCACCAGGTCGCCGGCGACGAAGTTGAAGGCACCGCACACGACCTGGGTGGTCGTCCCGTCACCCCGGTCGACCTCCACGAGCTGAACCCGGTCGGCGCTGGGATGAGGGCGGGTGGTCAGGACCTGGGCCACGACGATGTCCTCCAGCCCCTCCCCCACCCGTTCCATGCCCTCTACCACGAGCCCCAGGTCGGAAAGGGTCGCGGCCAGCTCTTCGGGCGCGCCTTCGAAGGGCGCGAAGTCGCTCAGCCAGGAGAGCGGGACCCGCATGACGTCAGAGTAGGCGTGGGCCCCGGCCCGGCCTAATCGGTTTTCCGACTGCGCCGAAGGACAGTAGAATCGAAAGTTCGGGGTGACCGGCGAGCGAAGCTGAGCCGCAAGCGGCAGCAGCTTTCGGCAACCGCTTTCCACTTCACTCCGACGTCCTCCCCTTCCTGTCGCCGAGCAGCAGGGCGTCTCACAGTTCGGAGCGAGGGTTCCCGTGGCGTTGCAAGTCTCACAACTTCGAGTCGAAATCGCAGGCCGGGCGTTGCTGCGCGACGGCACGTTCCACGTCGGTGAGGGAGAGAAGGTCGCCCTCGTCGGCCCCAACGGCGCGGGCAAGACGACGCTCCTGCGCACCATCGCCGGCGAGATCCCGTCCGCCGCCGGCTCGCTGCGCCGCTCGCCCAACTTCGGCTGGCTTCCCCAGGACACCGCGGCCCGGCCCGAGATCGGCCACCTGCTGGCTTACGACCACCTCCTCGAGGCCAGCCCACTGGCCAAGATCCGCGAGCAGCTGGGGCTGGCCCAGGACGAGATGGACAAGGCCGGGGTCAACCAGAACGCTCAGGCCCTGGACAAGGCCGTGCACCGCTACGGCGAGCTCGAAGAGCGGTTCCGCCTCGGAGGCGGCTACGAGCTCGAGTCCACCGCCGAACGCATTGCCGCCGGCCTCGGCCTCGACGAGGAGGCCCTCCTGGTGGAGGTGGCCGACTTGTCCGGAGGGCAGCGGCGGAGGCTGGAACTGGCCCGCCTGCTGCTGGCCGAGGGCGAGCTGCTCATCCTCGACGAGCCCACCAACCACCTCGACGACGAGGCCAAGGCCTTCGTCATGAACTTCCTGCGCACGTCCCGCAACGCGGTTCTGGTGGTGAGCCACGACATCGACCTGATGAGCGAGTCCATCGACCGCGTGCTGGCCCTGGAGGCGGGGCAGCTCGACGTCTACCGCGGGACGTACTCCCAGTTCCTCTCCAAGCGAGCGGAGCGGGAATCGGCGCGGGAGCGGGTGGCGTCGAACGCCCAGAAGGAGGTCGCCCGACTGCAGAAGACGGCGGACAAGTTCCGCCAGGGGAACGCGACCTCGGCTGGGCGCCGGCGGGCGCTGGAGCAGCGGATCCGCCGCATCGAGGCCCAGCAGTCGACCGTCCTCGCTCCCGTGCGGCGGAGGGTGCTCAAGGTCAGGTTCCCTGACCCGGTGCGGGCCGGCGACATCGTGCTGTCGGCCCGGGGCCTCACCAAACGGCTCGGGGGCAACACGATCTTCCGCGACATCGGGCTGACGGTCGACCGGGGCGAGGTGTTCCTTGTGGTCGGGGCCAACGGGGCGGGCAAGACCACCCTGCTCCGCTGCTTCGCCGGGATCTACGCCCCCGACGGCGGCGCCGTCCGCCTGGGCACCAACGTGACCGTCGGGTACTACGCCCAGGAGCACGAGGACATCCGGGCCGGCACGTCCGTCCTCGAGGCCATGCAGGCCGTTGCCGCAGCAGGGGTCACGAGCACAGACCTACGAGGGATGCTCGGTCACTTCGGCCTCATGGGGGACGTGGCCCAGCAGGACGCGTCCACCCTCTCGGGAGGTGAGAAGACCAAGCTGTCCCTGGCCCGCCTCGTCGCCGGCAAGGCCAACCTCCTCCTTCTCGACGAGCCCACCAACAACCTGGACACGGCCTCCCGAGAAGCGGTGCTGGCCGCATTGCAGCACTTCCGCGGCACCGTCGTCCTCGTCAGCCACGACCTGGAGTTCGTCACCCAGCTGGCCCCCAAGCACGCCATCGTGATGCCCTCGGGGAAGCTGCTGCCCTTCGACGAACGCATGCTCGAGCTCGTCCCGGAGATGCAGTCGGCCTGATCTCCGGACCGCCGGTCCTTGATGACTCGGCGAGCGAGCCTTTGCTTGCGAGCCGAAGGTCGCTAGAACTGGCGCAGGAAGCGGATGTCGTTGGTGATGAAGTGGCGGAGGTCGTCGACGTTGTGGCGCATCATGGCGCAGCGGTCGATGCCGAACCCGAAGGCGAACCCCTGCCACTCCTCGGGATCGACGCCCACGGCGGCGAACACGTTGGGATCGACCATCCCGCAGCCCCCGAGCTCGATCCACCCCGACTGGGAGCACACCCGGCAGCCCTGGCCCTCGCAGAAGATGCAGGTGACCTCGAACTCGGCCGAAGGCTCGGTGAAGGGGAAGAAGGACGGGCGCAGCCGGGAGTGGATGTTGGGCCCGAAGTAGGCCCCGGTGAAGGCCTCGATGGTCCCCGCCAGGTCGCCGAAGGTAATCCCCCGGTCGACGACCAGGCCCTCGATCTGGTGGAACACGGGCAGGTGGCGGGCGTCAGGGGTGTCGCGCCGGTAACAGCGACCGGGCATCACCACGTGGATGGGCGGTGGCTGCGATTCCATGACCCGGATCTGCACGGGCGACGTGTGGGTGCGGAGCACGGTGGACTCGGGCGCCCCCAGACGGACGTAGAGCGTGTCCCACATGCTCCGGGCGGGATGGCCGGGAGGCATGTTGAGGGCTTCGAAGTTGTACCAGTCGGTCTCGACCTCGGGACCCTCGGCCACCCGGTACCCCATGGCCACGAAGACGTCCTCCAACTCCTCGCGCGTCTGGGTGACGAGGTGGAGGTGCCCGCGGTCGGGGCCTCCCGACACCTCGGTGAGGTCGAGCCGCTCCTCCTCCAGTCTGCGCCCCCGCTCGGCCGCCTCGAGCGCGGCCCGGCGGGCGTCGAGGGCGGCCTGCAGGCGCTGACGGGCGTCGTTGACGGCCCGCCCCGCCTCGCGCCGTTCCTCCACCGGCAGCGAGCCCAGCTGCTGCTTGGCTGCGGCCCACGCCGAACGGCGTCCCAGGATCTCCTGCTCGACGACGGCCAGTGCTTCCACGGAATCGGCGGCGCCCACCCGCGCCAGTCCCGCTTCCACCCACGACCCGATGTCCACGCCATCCTCGACCGATGTCACGTCAGCTCCTCGGGCGTGACCGTAGGCAACGTGAAGCGGAACGTCGAACCCTTTCCCACCTCGGAGTCCACGTTCAGCCGCCCACCGTGCGCCTCCACCAGGCCGCGGCTGATCCACAACCCCAGGCCGGAGCCGGTGGGACGGGTCTCGGCCCGGCGGAAGAACTTGGTGAAGACCCGCGGGAGGTCGGAGGCGGGTATGCCGTCGCCCCGGTCGCTCACCGACACCGCCACCTCGCCGTCCCTCACCTCCCCCGCCACCCTCATCCCCGCCGGGCTGGCGTATTTTGCCGCGTTCTCGACCAGGTTGGTCAGGACCTGCTCGACCTTGTCGGGATCGGCGTAGACACGGGGGAACTCGGCCGGGAAGTCCACGGCCACATCCAGCTTGGGCTCGATCATCCGCACCTTGTCCGTCACCACCGCCACCAGGCTCGGGACGTCCACCAGCTGGGGACGCAGCACCAGCCGTCCGCTTTCAAGCCGGCTGATGTCGAGCAGCTCGGTGACCAGCCGGGTCACCCGGTCGGCGTCGTGATGGACCTGCTCGAGCATCATGCGCTTCTGCTCGTCGCCCAGGCGCTCCCACCGGTTGAGGAGGAGGCTGGTGTAGCCCTTGACCGACGTCAGCGGCGCCCGGAGCTCGTGGCTCACGGTGGAGATGACCTCGATGCCCTCGGCCGGGGCCCGGCGCCGGGCTCCGTCCCGGAGGACGAGAACCGCACCCTGGAGCCGTCCGTCGGCGTCCCGCTGGTACCGGGCCGTGACCATGGCCGTGAACTCCCGGCCCCCAGCTCCCCGCAACCGGATGCGCTGCTCGGGGATGCGCACGACCGACCGGAGCTGGGCCGAGGGGTGCCACCCGTTCACCCACAGGCGCTGCCCGTCGACCCTCCGGGGCTCCAGCACCTCGTCGATGAGGTGGCCCACCAGGTCCTCCCGCCGGTATCCGGT
>JBHENM010000098.1:0-7590 GCA_046262035.1 Acidimicrobiales bacterium
GGCGCCGGTCAGCTTGTAGCTCTCGGGGCCGCCGTCCACGCCGCGCACCTCGTACCGCACGGTGGGGTACTTCTTGGCGTCTATCTGCTTGCTGAGGGCCATGTCCTCCAGCTTCTTGCCCGTCTTGAGCTGGTTGACGTCGGCCTCGATCCAAGCGGTGGCTCCGGAGCCGGGGACGAGCTTGCCGTCCGCCACTTCGCACTCGGCTTCGCCCCGCAGACCCCGGATCTCTCCGTGGATCGGATGCACGCTCGAGTCGGCATCGAGCTCGACCGCGCTGTCAGACGTCCAGGTGAACTTGGCCACTACGTAGGTACCCCCTTGAGCGGCGCGGCGCGCCACCATCGCGAATAGGAAAAGCGACAGTCGCTCAGAGCGCCTGCGCCGGACCTGAGACTGTCAGGCGCCGAGGATCGGCGGCAAACCTCCGCCGCCACCGCGGGACCATCCGGCACGGAAGGATCCCGCCGGGCTGATCCGGCCGTAGTGGCGACGCAGTTGGTAGTACACCAGCGTGTCGCCGGAGTAGAGGGGATGGTCGGGAAGCTCAGCATCGGAGTCCTGCAGGGGTTGCCCCAGCTTGCTCTCGATCGTCTTCCACGCCTCCTCGGGCGATGACGCCTCGGGCACCGCCGCCTGCAGCAGGTCCATAGAGGGCGCCATGGCCTGGTTGAACTCCGCCGCCGCCTCCCGCTGCAACTCCTCCCTGCTCGGGGGGGCCGCCGTCACCATCGAGACGAGGGCCGAAGCGCGGACCGTCTGCCCGCCGCTCTCGCTCCGCTTCCGCGCCGTGCGCTCCTCCTGCTGCTGCTTCTTCTCCGCCTTGGCCGCCCGGCGACCCCTGCGCTTGGGCTGATCCTGCTCGGCGGTCATGACCGGGCCGGTAGTGGGCTGAGGCCCCTGCTCGTTCTCCATCACGCGATCCTCCTCGTCACTCATCGCATGGCCGGCTGGGCCACCGTGGACCTCTCGGCCCCGGTGGGCCCGCTACTAGGGGCCGCCATCTCTTCCTCGTCGTCCACGTCCTGCAGCTGCAGGGTCATGCGGGCGATCCTCGGGTCCTCGATCATGTCCTCGGGCTCACCGCCCCACGCCAGGAGCTGCTTGGCCGCCTGGTCGATGGCCAGCACGTCGTTCATGATGATCCCGACGTACTTGGGCACAACCGACACCTGGTGACATATGGACTTGACGCCGATGATGACCGTGCCCAGCGTGAAGTACACCCGGTACAGAATCCACGACACGGTGATCAGGTAGAGCGCGAGTACGGCCACGATCAGGCCCACCCCCACCAGGGTGACGATTGACGCAAGTGACACCTTGCTGCCCCTTTCTGCGGTTCTTCAGAGACGAATCAGCGGACTTCGTACGTGGTCAGCGTTCCTCGACCGGCAGCAGCCGGGCGAGGGCCAGTCCGTACCGGGTCACGTTCAGCCGGCAGGTGCCGGTGAGCTCGCACGTGCGGATCAGGTTGGGAACGCAGTCGAGGGTGGCGGTCAGGCCCACCCCGTGCTCGAGAACGTCCTGCACGTAGTGGTCGATCTCCTTGATCGGGCGCAGAACCTTGTTGAGAAAAAGGATCACGAGCGGGGCCACGAGGCCGATCAAGATCAGGTTTCCAATCCACCAGAACACGAGGCGACTCCCCCAAAAGATCCGACAGTGACGTGCGGCCGGGATTGTATGGCACTCCCCGACGGGGGCGATAGTGTCCTAAACCTCTAGTGACTGAGGGGGGTGATCAGCGCCTCTAGTCCGAACACCGGTGAGTGTCTTTGACTGATACCTGCCCGCGACCGATACGTGTAACGCGCCGTCGGCCCTGCTCCTGGGTCAGCGGGCCAGGATGAGGCGGTCGCACACCGAGCAGTAGAAGTCGGTGTAATCCAGCTGTACCCGCCATTCGGGCGGAAGCCATTGAATGCTCTTGCAGCCGCGGCAGTAGAGCTTGCCGGTGTGAACCGCCTCGCCGATTCCGGCGAGGATGGCCGGCCCATTTCGGGCCTTCGGCCGGGGCCGCGCCTGCCCGTTCGTCATCGCCCGCTCGCGTGCCTCACGCATCTCCCGGGCCCGTCCTTCGGCCTTGGCCCGCTCGCGGTTCTGCTGCTGCCACGTCGGCTGGGACCGGGCCCGCTCCATCCGTTCGGCGTGGGCCCGCTCGTCGTGGGCCAGCTTGAACGACACGTCGTCCTTGGCCCCCTTCTTGATCAGGTCGTAGGCCTTGTTGAGCTGGGCCATCCGCTGCTGGGCCACCTCCTGGACCTGCTCGGGCGCGTCCTGAAAGCGGTCGGGGTGGAAGATGTAGGCCAGCGCCCGGTACGCGGTCGTGATCTCGGGCTTGGAGGCCCGGGGCGAGACACCGAGCACCTCCCACGGTTTCATCGGGCCGACATCCCTCTATCCCTGGTCAACGCCGCTCGATGCCGGCGTACCCCTTCCACACGGGCATTATCGTCCTCTGGAGACCTCACCCCGCTACAGCGGGGTCAAGAATAGGTGTCCGGAGACAGCCACGGCGCGCGCCACGCTCTGGACGACGGCGCCGTCCGCTCGTGTCGCTCTGGATTAGCGGCCCGACGCCGACGGGGGCCAGTCGCAGGTGCAGTACTCCGTGAACTGGTTGCACCCGTCGCAGGTGATCCGTCCGTGGCTCGGGTCGATGTGGACCTTCCCGCCGCACATGGCGCAGACGCTCCGCGAGATGATGTCGTCCGCCTGGGTCTTCTCCATTCCAGAAGTATCTCATCGTGCCGGGACGTCCGTCCGAACGGTCCAGTCGGCGGGCGCCGCGGAGCGGTTGGAAACGGGCTTCGGTGGGAAAAGGCAAGGTCATGGACACAGAGGCCTTCATCGCCTTCCTGATCGTCGCCGCCGTGTCCGGCCTCATCATCGGAGCGGTGGCACGGGTGCTGGTTCCAGGAGCCGATGGGATGGGCATTCTGGGAACCATCGGCGCCGGCATCGCCGGCGCTTTCCTGGGTGGCCTGATCGGCGTCCTGCTGTTCGGGTCCGGGTACCGGCCCGGGTTCATCATGTCCGTCATCGGCGCGGTCATCGTGGTCGCCATGGTGAGTCGCCGGAGACGCGTCTACTACTAAGCCCCTTCGCACCGCAGCGTCGCGGCCCGGGTGAGCAATCGCCCGGGGCCGCAACGCGCCCGGCGGCCAAAGTCGCAGCCAACCCCTACCCTGGCGGGCATGCCGAGTTCCGGGCTGGGCTGATGGCTGCCCTCGACCGCTTCTCCCCCGTCACCCGGGCCTGGTTCGAGGCGACGTTCGCCGCCCCGACGGCCGCCCAGGAACAGGGCTGGGCCGCCATCAGCCGCGGCGAGCACACGCTGATCCTCGCCCCCACAGGCTCGGGCAAGACCCTGGCTGCCTTCCTGTGGGCCCTCGACCGCCTGGCGACCGAGCCCTCCTCGGTGTCGCCTGATGCCCGCACGTGCAGGGTCCTCTACGTATCGCCCCTGAAGGCCCTCACCTACGACGTCGAGCGCAACCTCCGGGCCCCTCTGACGGGTATGGCCCTGGAGGCGGGGCGGAGGGGGGTGGCTCCCCCCGACATCCGGGTCGCCACCCGCACCGGGGACACGCCCGCCGCCGATCGGCGGGACATTGCCCGCCACCCGCCCGACATCCTCATCACCACCCCGGAATCGCTCTACCTGATGCTCACGTCCAACGCCCGCCAGGTGCTCGCGGGGGTGGAGCACGTGATCGTGGACGAGATCCACACCATGGCCGGCACCAAGCGTGGCGCCCACCTCGCCCTCTCCCTCGAACGGCTGGAGCGCCACACCCGTCGCCCACCCCAGCGGATCGGACTGTCAGCCACGCAGCGCCCGCTCGACGTGGTGGCCCGGTTCCTGGGAGGCCGCGAGCGGACCGCCACCGGAGCCGGGGAATGGCAGCCCCGTCCCGTCACCGTGGTCGACGCCGGCGTGCGCAAGCCCCTCGACCTCCAGGTGGTCGTCCCCGTCGAGGACATGTCCGAGCTAGGGCGGCCCATGACGGACGCGTCCGGCGACGGCCCCATCCTGTCCGGCCCCGCCGCCGGCGACCCCGAGGTCCGGCATTCCATCTGGCCGGCGATCCACCCCGTCCTGCTCGATCTCATCGACCAGCACCAGTCCACCCTCATCTTCGTCAACTCCCGCCGCCTGGCGGAACGGCTGGCCAACCGGCTCAACGACCTGGCCACCGAGCGCGGCGAGACGGGCGAGAGGGTCGACCTCACCCGGGCCCACCACGGATCGGTGGCCCGGGAGCAGCGCCTCGAGATCGAAGACGCCCTCAAGGCGGGCAAGCTCCCCGCCCTGGTCGCCACCAGCAGCCTGGAGCTGGGCATCGACATGGGCGCTATCGACCTGGTGATCCAGGTCGAGTCCCCCACGTCGGTGGCCAGCGGGCTGCAGCGCATCGGCCGGGCCGGCCACCAGGTCGGTGAGCCGTCGAGGGGCCGGATCTTCCCCAAGTTCCGGGGAGACCTGGTGGTCGCCGCGGTCGTGGCCCAGAGGATGCGGGCCGGGCTGATCGAGGAGACCCGCATCCCCCGCAATCCCCTCGACGTGCTGGCCCAGCAGATCGTGGCCATGGTGGCCATGGACGACCTGACCGTCGACGAGGTCTTCACCGTGATCCGGGGGGCCGAGCCCTTCGCCGACTGCACCACGTCCCTGCTCGAGGGCGTGCTCGACATGCTGGCCGGGCGCTACCCCTCGGACGAGTTCGCCGAGCTGCGGCCCCGGATCGTGTGGGACCGGGTGGAGGGCAAGCTCCGGGCGCGGGCCGGCTCCCGGATGCTGGCCGTCATCTCCGGCGGCACCATCCCGGACCGGGGCCTGTACGGGGTGTTCACCCCCGGCGGGGCCAACGCCCAGGGCACCCGGGTCGGCGAGATCGACGAGGAGTTCGTCTACGAGAGCCGCCCGGGCGAGACCTTCGTCCTGGGCGCCACCACGTGGCGTATCCAGGACATCACCCGCGACCGGGTGCTCGTCACGCCGGCGCCGGGCGAGCCGGGCAAGATGCCGTTCTGGCACGGCGACGGCGTGGGCCGTCCCGCCGAGCTGGGGCGGGCGATCGGCGCCTTCCTGCGCGAGATCGACACCTGGTCCGACGAGCGGCTGGCCGAGGACTGCTCCCTCGACCGCCTCGCCGTAAGCAACCTCCGCGCTTACCTGGCCGAGGAGCGGGAAGCCACGGGTGCCCTACCCACCGATCGCCAGATCGTGGTCCAGCGCTTCCGCGACGAGCTCGGCGACTGGCGGGTCTGCGTCCTCTCGCCCCTCGGCGGGCGGGTGCACGCCCCGTGGGCCCTGGCCGTCGAGGCCCGGGTACGCCAGCGCCTCGGGCTCGAAGTGCAGACCATGTGGAGCGACGAGGGTTTCGTCGTACGGCTCCCCGAGGCCGATGAGGCTCCGCCGGTGGAGTCGATCCTCCTCGACCCCGAAGACGTCGAGGACCTGGTCGTGAGCGAGGTGGCCAACAGCAACCTCTTCGCCGCCCGCTTCCGCGAGAACGCGGCCCGGGCCCTGCTCCTTCCTCGCCGGCAGCCAGGCTCACGCACGCCGTTGTGGCAACAGCGCCAGCGGGCAGCGGACCTGCAAGCCGTGGCCTCCCGCCACGCCTCGTTCCCCATCCTGCTGGAGACGTACCGCGAGTGCCTGCGGGACGTGTTCGACCTGCCCGCCCTGATCGACCTCATGGGCTCCATCCGGTCCCGCACGGTCAGGGTGGTGTCGGTCGACACCGTCCGGCCGTCCCCCTTCGCCCAGTCCCTGGCCTTCGCCTACGTCGCCAGCTTCCTCTACGAGGGCGACGCGCCCCTGGCCGAGCGCCGGGCCCAGGCCCTCACCCTCGACCGAGGCCTCCTGGCCGAGCTGTTGGGGACGGAGGAGCTGCGCGAGCTCATCTCGCCCGAGGCCCTCGCCGACCTCGAGGCCGACCTCCAGGCCCTGGACGAGGACCGGTGGGCCCGCAGCGTCGACGCCGCCGCCGACCTTCTGCGCCGGTTGGGCGACCTGACCACCGGCGAGCTGCGGGCCCGGGCGACGGACGACTTCGCCGCCGAGCTGGTGGCCCAACGGCGGGTGGTGGAGGTCCGCATCGCCGGGGAAGCGCGGCTGATCGCCATCGAGGACACGGGCCGGTACCGGGACGCCCTGGGCGTGTCACCGCCGCCCGGCGTGCCCGACGCCTTCCTCGAACCCGTGGACGATCCCCTCGAGTCGCTCCTGGGCCGGTGGGCCCGCACGCACGGCCCGTTCGTCACGGCCGAGCCGGCAGCGCGCTTCGGCCTGCCCCCGGCGGCGGTGGAAGCGGTCCTGGCGCGCCGAACGGACACCGGCCAGCTCCTGCGGGGCGCGTTCAAGCCCGGTGGTGAAGAGAGAGAATGGTGCGACCCCGACGTCCTGCGCCGCCTCCGCCAGCGGTCCCTTGCCGTCCTCCGCAAGGAGGTGGAGCCGGTCGACGCCCAGGCCCTGGCCCGTTTCCTTCCTGCGTGGCACGGGGCCGCATCGGTGACCGACCCACGGGGCCACGCCGGCCGCGGCCTCGACCGCCTGGTCGAGGTGGTGGCCCAGCTCCAGGGCGTCCCCATCCCGGCCTCCGTTCTCGAGCGGGACGTGCTCGCCTCCCGCATCACCGACTACACGCCCCGCTTGCTGGACGAGCTGACCGCCGCCGGGGAGGTCGTCTGGCTGGGCGCCGGTCGGCTGGGCCGGGACGACGGGCGGGTCGTGCTGCTGCTGCGCGACCAGGCCGCCGCCTTGCGACCGGTGGCCGCGGCCGGCGACCGGCCCTCGTCGGACGAGCACGACCGTTTGCGTCAGGTGCTCGAGCGCCGGGGGGCCTGCTTCTTTCGGGAGCTGGCCAGCCTCGACGACAAGGCCTCCCTCGACGCCCTGTGGGACCTGGTGTGGGCGGGCGAGGTCACCAACGACTCCTTCGCCGCCCTTCGGGCCTTCGTCGGAGGGGGGCCTCGGCCGGTGGCAACCAAGTCCCGCGCCACCCGGCGACCGCGGATGGGCTCGCTCACCGTCCTCGGGCCGCCCACCGCCCAAGGGCGGTGGTCGCTGGTCGACGCCGACCTACCCGCAGAGGAGATCACGGCCACCGACCGGGCCCGGGCTCTCGCCGGCGCCCTGCTCGAGCGCCACGGCGTCCTCACCCGCGAGGCGGTCCGGGGCGAAGGGCACCCGGGCGGCTTCTCCGCCGTCTATCCCGTGCTGCGGGCCTTGGAGGAAGCGGGGCGGGTCCGGCGCGGTTACTTCGTCGCCGGGCTGGGCGGAGCCCAGTTCGCCCTTCCCGGCGCGGTCGACCGCCTCCGAGCCCGACCTCCCGACGAGCACGTGGCCGTGCTCCTGGCCGCCACCGATCCGGCCAACCCCTACGGGGTCGCCCTCCCCTGGCCGCAGCCGGGCGCGTCACCCCGCTCAGAGGGCCGCTCGGGCCCGTCACCCCGCTCAGAGGGCCGCTCGGGCCCGTCACCCCGCTCAGAGGGCCGCTCGGGCCCGTCACCCCGCTCAGAGGGCCGCTCGGGCCCGTCACCCCGCTCAGAGGGCCGCTCGGGCCCGTCACCCCGCTC
>JBHENM010000099.1:0-4514 GCA_046262035.1 Acidimicrobiales bacterium
TCCCCGGCGTGGTCGAGTTCGGCGCGCTGGACGAGCCTCCCGCCCCGCTTATCGTGCTCGGGTTCGTGGTGACGGCCCGGGGCATGGAGGTGACCGGTTTCGGCCCGGGCCACCGCTTCGTGCCCGTCCGGCTGGACGAGACCACGGCCCGCGCCCTCGCCACCGCTCTTCTCATAACCATTGGAGTGAAACTGGCCAAGGCGCGGTAAACTGTGGATAAGCAGTTCTTCTCGGGGGAGGGATTAGGAAGCCAGCCCGAGGGCCCCGCCTTCCAGCGGGGCCCTTCGTCTTCCTGAGACGTTTCCGTAGGCCCGACACCATGGCACCATGAGGGGACCGTTTCCCCCTCGTTCGCGGAGAGTCCATGGCTGCTGACAGAAGCGTCCCCATGGCGGTGCTGGTACCGCCCCGTCGCTCCCGGTTCGGCCGGCTGGTGGCCACCGCCCTCGTCGTACTGGCCCTTCTCATGGTCGGGGGCGGCAAGCTCGGCAACCTCCTGCCATCCCTGCCCAACCCCTTCGGCACCAAGACCGTCGATCGCAGTCAGCCCGCCCTCCTCCAGTCCCTGGAGGACCTGAGCCGCTACCAGGCTGCCACCGGGAACTTTCAGGTGATCGTGGACACCGAGAAGGACGCCCGCTTCATGCCCTCGGTCCTCCGCGGCGAGCGCACGCTGTTCGTGGCCGCGGGATCGGTCGACGCCACCGTCGACTTCTCCGCCCTGGACGAGCGCTCGATCGCCGTCTCCGAGGACCGCCGCTCGGTCACCGTCAGCCTGCCCGCCGCCGCCCTCGCCGAGCCCCGGATCGACCCCGAGAACAGCCGGGTGGTCGACCGGGAGCGGGGCCTCCTCGACCGCCTGGGCTCGGTCTTCTCCGACAGCCCCACCAGCGACCAGCCCCTCTACCGGGCCGCCGACCAGAAGATGCGGACCGCCGCCGGCGAGAGCGACCTGCCGGCCCGGGCCGAGGCGAACACCCGGACGATGCTCGAAGGGATGCTCCGGCCCCTCGGCTACACCTCGGTGACCGTCACCTTCGCCCCCAGCCCCCTCTGATCAGACGGGCGGCGCCTTCGGCAGCCCCTGCTCCATCTCGAGCACCGGAGTGAACAGGTCGCCGTCGCGCCCCACGCGATCGAGGACCGCTCCCGCTTCGAACGAGAGCTGGGCGGGGTCGCCGGCGTCCAGCACCTGGGCCACCTCGTCCCACGTGACCGGGCTGGAGACGGTCGGCCGGGGCCGGGCCCGCAGCGAGTAGACGCAAACCGTGGTCTTGGAGTCGTCGTTCTGGCTCCAGTCGATCAGGACCTTGCCGTGGCGGAGCTCCTTCTTCATGGAGGACACCACCAGCTCCGGATGGCGCTCCTCCAGGAGGCGAGCCAGGGCGTGGGCGAAGGGCTTGGTGTCGTTGTAGGTGACCGACGTGTTGAGGGGGGCGTACAGCTGGAGGCCCTTGGAGCCCGACGTCTTGGGGAACGAGGCCAAGCCGAGGTCGTCGAGAACCTCCTTCAGCAGGAACCCGACCCGGGCACACTCCACGATCGTCGCCGGCGGCCCGGGGTCGAGGTCGAACACGAGCATGGAGGGCTGCTGCACGTCCGCCGCCCACGAGAGCTGGGTGTGCAGCTCCAAGGAGGCCAGGTTGGCCACCCACACGAGGGTGGGAAGGTCGTTGGCCAGGCAGTAGTTCACGTCCGCCTTGTTCCGGGCGCTCCACACCCCCACCGTCTCCACCCACGGCGGGCGGTGCTTGGGACAGTTCTTCTCGTAGAAGAACTGCTGGTCGACCCCGTTGGGGTACCGCTTCAGGGTGAGGGGCCGTTGGCGTAGGTGGGGCAACAGCACCGGGGCGATGCGGGTGTAGTAGTCGATCACATGGCCCTTGGTGAACCCGGCCTCCGGATAGAGGACCTTGTCCATGTTGGACAGCTTGAGCTGACGCCCCGCGACCGTGACCTCGAGGGTGTTGGCCGGAGCAGCACTCATTTCTCGGGCTCGTCCCCGCCGCCCTTCTTGACCGCAGCCAGGCTGGCCTCCAGGGCGGCCATGAGGTCGACGACCTTGGCCGGCTCCTCGGTCTGCTCCTCGACCACGATCTCCTGGCCCGCAGCCTTCTGCTCGATCAGGGCCAGCACCTTCTCCCGGTACTCGTCGCGGTACTTGTCGGGTTCGAAGTCGGTGGTGAGGGAGTCGATGAGCTGGCGGGCCATCTTCTCCTCCCGGGAGCTCACCTCCACCTCGTCCCCGGGCACGTCGAGGTCCTCGGTGGAGTTGACCTCGTCGGGGAAGAGCATCGTCTCCAGCACCAGGACGTCGTCCTTGGCCCGGATGGCGGCCAGGTACTGCTTGGTGCGCAGCACGACCCGGGCGATCCCCACCTTGTTGGTCTCCTGCATGGCCGCCCGAAGCAGGGCGTAGGCCTTGGCCCCGCCCTTGTCCGGCACCAGGTAGTACGGGCGCTCGAAGTAGATGGGGTCGATCTGGTCGAGGTCGACGAAGTCCTCGATGTCGACGGTCTTCGTCGCCTTGGGCTCCAGGCTGTCCAGCTCGTCGGGGGTGATCGTCACGTACGTGTCCGGACGCAGCTCGTACCCCTTGACGATCTCCTCGTAGGGGACCTCCTCCCCGGTGGCCGAGGACACCCGCTTCTGGCGCACGCGCGCCTTCGTGCGGGCATCGATCTGATGAAACCGCACGTCCTTGGGCGACGTGGCACTGAACAGCTTCACCGGCACGTTCACCAGGCCAAAGCTGATGGCACCGCTCCAAATCGGTCGAGGCACGGGTTCCTCCTGGTCGTTTCGGGAAAATTCTCCCACCGGCAGGCACTTGGCATGCGTTGGACCCCCTGTGGGTACAGATCGGTTAGTTCACCGAGGAGGTCTTTTTCATGGGTATCGGAGTCAGTGTGTTCCTGATCGCGGTCGGCGCCATCCTCGCCTTCGCCGTCGATTACGCGGTTTCGGGGATCGATCTGGCCACGGTCGGCTGGATTCTCATGGCCGCCGGCGTCATCGGCCTGTTGGTGGCCATCGCCTTCATGAACGGCCTGACCGGCCGGGGAGGCACCACCGTCGTCGACGACGGCTACGACGCCCCCGTGGAGCGTCGGGTCGTGAGGCGCCGCGTCGTCGACTGAGCTTTCAAGATCCTGTCACGAGGGCCGGAAACGGCGGTCGCCCCAGAACGACCGCCGTTTTCCGCGTCCGGGCCTCGCCGGCGAATTCTGCGGCCGCCCGCAAGAAAACCGCCGTCCCGCGGGAATCTCCGAGCCTCAGCCGTGGTTCAATTGGGTGTTCCGGGTGTCCGCCCACCCGGAGCGCCCGAGGTGGTTGAGGCGCCAGATGCCTTCCCGCCAGGCCTGGCGCCTCCCACCCACTTCCCCGGACCCGCAAGGGTCCGCGCCCTCTCGGTTACGTCACAGGCGTGGCCCGGAACACCGCCACCCGGACGCCCTCCGGCGCGCTCGGGTCCTCCAGCGTGGCCACGAAGGCCAGCTCTCCCGAATCGCTGAGGCCCTCTTCGCAGAAGGTGAGGCTCACGACGGCCGCCCCGTCCAGGGTGTCACCCGTGGTGACGACCTTGTCGGCCACGGGGTCGGGCCCCACGAAGATCCCGGTCGTGACGAAATCGTCGAGGGTGGCCAGGAAGGCCACGTCACCGGCGTTGTTGAGCGAAGGCGGCCTGAAGCCGAAGAACGAGAACTCTCCGCGGGTGTCCGCCACCGTCGTCAGTGTCCCTCCGTCGCCGGTGACGATCTCGCTCACGAATTCGCCCTGGGCCTCGTCGAAGAAGGACCGCTCGAAGGCGACCGTCCCGGCGTCGTTGAGCACTGGTTCCCCGACGGAATCGTCCGGATCGGGTGGGGCGATTGCCGCGAACCCGCCGCCGTCGGTCACGAAGATCCCGTCGTCGAACTCGACCGACTCCTCGAAGGCGATGTCGCCGGAATTGTTGATCGAGGGACGGGAGTCGCTGCCGTCGAAATCGCTGGTCGAAGCCAGGTAGTGCGTCGTCACCTTGCCGCCGTCCCCGGAGAACAGGCCCTCGTCGAAGCCGAACTGCTCGTCGAGCTCGGCCTTGAAGGCCACGACCGCCTCGTTGTTGATCGAGGTGTCGAAGCCGAAGAAGTTGAAGTCCTTTCTGGTGGAGGCGATCTCGGTCACCTTCTTGCCGTCCCCTCGGAGGATGGCTTCCTCACCGTTGGTCAACCTGGCCGCGAACGACACCTCACCCACGTCGTTGATGGACGGGTTGTTGCCGAGGAAGTCGAACCGCTTCCCCTCCTCGGCGATGGTCGTGATGGTCCCATCGTCGGCGTTGACCCGGTAGATGCCGCCCACCGTGTTGAACCCGTCCTCGGCCACGCGCCCGGCCCGGAAGGCGATGTCACCCCCGGCGTTGATGGCCGCGCAGCCGAAGCTGAAGGGATCGAAACCGTCGGCGACGCTGTCCGCCACCTTGGTGAAGCTGTAGGCCTGGGCCAGTCCCGGACCCGCCGTCGCCGTCACCA
>JBHENM010000100.1:0-12666 GCA_046262035.1 Acidimicrobiales bacterium
CTGTCGCGCCAGGTGCCGTCGTTGGCCCGCTCGTAGCGCCGCATCACCCCGACGTCACGGAAGCCGACCTTGCGGTAGGAGGCGATGGCCCGGGCGTTGCTCACCGTCGGGTCGATGGTGAGCCGGTGGTGCCCGCGGTCCTCGAACAGGTGGCGGGCCAGCGTCCGGATGGCGTCGGTGCCCAGGCCCCGGTTGCACCAGTCGGGGTGAAGCACGATGTCGATGCTGGCGTGGCGGTAGTCGGGGGCGTCCTCCTCGAAGTACTGCACGAACCCGATCAGCCGGCCGTCGGCTTCGATGACCATGCCGACGCCCTCGTCCTCGTCCTCCAGGCGGGCCCGGAGCCGCACCTCGTTCTCCCCCGGCCACCACTCGGCGACCTCGGGGATGGCGAAGAACGCAGTGAGGGGCTCGACGTCGGCGAAGGTCACCGGGCGCAGCGTCACCTGGTCGCCCTGGAGCACGGACGCTAGTTTGACCCGGTGCCCGGGCCACTGGCGTTGGTAGGAGGAGCCGAGTGGCAGGAGGGCTGCACCTTCGACCGGGCGCTGCTGGCCCAGAGCGGCGCCGACGAGGTGCTGGTCCTGCCCACCGCGGCCGCCTACGAGCACCCTGAGCGGGCGGTGGAGACCGCCGAGCGGTGGTTCGCCGGCCTGGGGGCCAAGGCCCGGGGCCTGATGGTCGTCGCCCGGCCCGACGCCGACGACGAGGCCAACGTGGCAGCCATCCGCGACGCCCGGTTCATCTACCTCTCGGGCGGGTCGCCCTTGCACCTGCGGTCGGTGCTGAAGGACTCCCCGGCCTGGGACGCGGTATGCCACTCGTGGGACGGCGGGGCGGTGCTGGCCGGCTCCTCCGCAGGCGCCATGGCCCTGTGCGACCCCATGGTCGACCCCCGGGGCGGCGCCTTCACCCTGGGCCTCGGCCTCCTGGCCCAGGTGGCCCTCATCCCCCACCACAACACGTGGTCGGAGGAGAAGGCGAAGCGCACCATCACCCTGGCCCCCAAGGGACTGCCGATCGTCGGCATCGACGAGCGCACCGCGCTGATCCGCAGCCCCGACGGCGCCTGGTCGGTCGAGGGCGTGGGCGCCGTGGTGGTCTTCGTCGACGGCCACGAAGCCGGCCTGGAGGCGCTGCCGTAGACAAGAGGAGGGACAGATGCACTTCGGCATTTTCGGAGACCGGCGGGCGCAGCTCCCACCCGGCTGGACGAAGGAGACGGTGGTCGGCATCTTCGGCGACACGACGCTGGACGCGTCGGCCCCGCCAGGACCGGATCCCGCGCTCACGCTGGTCAACGTCTTCAGCGAGACGACCGTCTACGTGCCCAAAGGCTCCCGCATCAAGGAGGGAGGCTTCAGCGTGTTCGGCGACCAGGAGGTCGACGTGGCGGCCGGTGGCGAGGGCGCGGCCGAGATCCGGATCCAGACGTTCGGCCTCTTCGGGGAGCTCAAGGTGGTCGAACGGGAGGGCTGAGGCGTTCTGGCTGCAGTTAGCGGCGTATACGACGGTAACTGCAGCCAGAACGAGGGGAATTAGGACTCGGTGATGGTCACCGACTCCATGAAGACCTGCTGCTTGGGAACGCCGGCGCCGGGGGTGCCCACCTTCTCGAGCTCGAGGACGACGTCGAGGCCGTCCACGACCTTGCCGAAGAGGGAGTACTGGGGCGGGAGCTGCATGCCGCTCATGCCGCAGATGATGAAGAACTGGCTGCCGTTGGTGTTCGGGCCGGCGTTGGCCATGGCCAGCGACCCGATCTCGTAGCGGCCGGCCTTGGGCAGCTCGTCGGCGAACTTGTAGCCGGGACCGCCCATGCCCGTGCCCTGGGGGTCGCCGCCCTGGATGACGAAGCCGGGGATGATGCGGTGGAAAAGCACCCCGTCGTAGTAGTGGTAGCGGGCCAGGACCACGAAGTTGTTGACCGCCATGGGCGCGGCGATCGGGTCGAGGGCGATCGTCATCGTGCCCTTGTTGGTGACCATGGTGGCCATGTAGTTCTTGGTCGGGTCGATGCACATGGGCGGCGGGCCGCTGAACTTCTGGGTCCTGGGACTGGAACCGTCGGCGGCGGGGCACTCGGTGGGCATGGGACTCACGTCTCCTTGATGATGACCGTCCGGATGGTGACGACCTCGCTGGGCTTGCCGTCCTGGGTGCCCGGTATGCCGGTCTCCTCGATGGCCTTGACCACGTCGAGGCCCTGGGTGACCTGTCCGAACAGCGAGTAGTTGGGCTGCAGGCTGGTGCCGGCGTCGCCGGTGACGATGAAGAACTGGCTGCCGTTGGTGTTGGCGCCGGAGTTGGCCATGGCCAGCGAGCCCACCTTGTAGGAGCCCGGCTTGGGCAGCTCGTCCTCGAACTTGTAGCCCGGGCCGCCGAGGCCGCTCTGCTGCGGGTCGCCGCCCTGGATCACGAAGCCGGGCACGATGCGGTGGAAGGAGATGCCGTCGAAGAACTTGTAGCGGGCCAGGACCACGAAGTTGTTGACCGTCCTGGTGGCGTTCTTCACGTCGAGGTCGACGGTCATGTTGCCCTTGTTGGTCTCGATCTCGGCGGTGTAGGTCCTGGCCACGGCGACGCAGAGCGGCGGTGGCTTCTCGAAGGAGGTGGTCCGCCTGGCCGAGCCGTCGGTGGGCGGGCAGGGCGTGTCGCCCTTGATCGACTCGCCGGCGGCCAGGGCGGGCAGGTCGACCGGCTTCTTGGCCGCGGCGGTGCTGTTGGTCTCGGTGACGGTCGTGGTCGGGCCGGTGCTGCCGACGTCCTGGTCGTTGTCGCCCCCGCCGCCGACCACGACGGCCACCCCGGCGACGAGCATGACGGCGAGGACCCCGGCGGCAATGGCCCGGCTGCGGGCCTGCTGGCGCTTGCGGGCGGCGGCGATCGCGGCCTGCCGGGCCTGGTGGCCCTGCCGCTTGCGCTCGCGCTTCTGTGTAGGCACGGAGAAACACCGTAATCGGCGCTGGTACCGTGAGTCCCGCCAGTGACTCTCGTTGTTCAGAAGTTCGGCGGCACCTCAGTTGCCGACGCCGACCGGATCCGTGCCGTTGCCGATCACGTGGTGCGCACGCGCCGTCGCGGCCATGATGTGGTCGTCGTGGTCAGCGCCATGGGCCGCACGACCGACGATCTGCTCGAGCTGGCCCACCGGATCTCGCCCGATCCGCCCGCCCGTGAGCTCGACATGCTGATCAGCGCCGGCGAGCGGATCTCCATGTCGCTGCTGTGCATGGCCATCTCCGACCTGGGCGAACCGGCCGCCTCGTTCACCGGCAGCCAGGCCGGGATCGTCACCGACACCACCCACGGCAAGGCCAAGATCCTCGAAATCCGGGCCGACAGGGTCCGGGAAGCGGTGGCTGCCGGCAAGGTGGTGGTCGTCGCCGGGTTCCAGGGGGTGTCGACCGACAAGGAGGTCACCACCATGGGCCGGGGGGCGTCGGACCTCACCGCGGTGGCCCTGGCGTCGGCCCTGGGCGCCGATGTCTGCGAGATCTACACCGATGTCACCGGGGTCTACACGGCCGACCCCCGCATCGTGCCCGACGCCCGCCGGCTCAAGTCGGTGGCGTACGAGGAGATGCTCGAGATGGCGGCCACCGGCGGCCGGGTGCTCGCCGCCCGGTCGGTGGAGTACGCCCGCAACCACGGTGTGACGTTGCACGTCCGATCGAGCTTCACCTGGGAGCCGGGCACCTGGGTCAAAGGGGAGGAACTGGTGGAGAAGGCCATCATCTCGGGAGTCACCCACGACACGTCGGAGGCCAAGGTCACCGTCGTGGGCGTGCCCGACCGCCCCGGCATCGCCGCCCGGCTGTTCCGGGCCCTCGCCGACGAGGCGGTCAACGTCGACATGATCGAGCAGAACGTCTCGGTCCACGGCCTGGCCGACATCTCCTTCACCTTCCCCAAGGCCGACCTCTCCGTCGCCTCCCGGGTCACCGAGGAGGTGGCCGTCGAACTGGGCGCCGAGCGGGTCGTCCCCGACGCCGACATCGCCCGTATCAGCCTCATCGGCGCGGGCATGAAGACCCACCCCGGCGTGGCCGCCACCATGTTCGAGACGCTGGCCGAGGAGAAGGTGAACATCGAGATGATCTCCACCTCCTCGATCCGGATCAGCTGCGTGGTCCGGGCCCCGGATGTCGAACGGGGCGTCCGGGCCCTACACCGCGCCTTCCAGCTCGACCAGCTCGACCAACTCGACCAGCTCGACCAGGTCGACGAGGAATCTCCCGCCTGACAGGAGGCACCCTCCGGTACCGTGGTGTCATGCGCCTAGGCATCGTCGGTTCGACCGGGCTGGTCGGGGGGGTCATGCGCTCGGTCCTGGCCGAGCGTCGCTTTCCCGTCTCCGAGCTCCGGCTGTTCGCGTCCGCTCGGTCGGTCGGCCGCCGCCTGGCGTGGCGGGATGACGAGATCTCGGTGGAGGACGCCGACACCGCCGATTACTGCGGGCTCGATCTGGTGCTCTTTTCCGCTGGGGCCACGGTCTCCCGCCGGCTCGCGCCCCGAGTGGCGGACGCAGGAGCCATCGTGGTCGACAACTCCTCGGCCTGGCGCATGGATCCCGCCGTTCCCCTGGTCGTGCCCGAGGTGAACGCCCACGCGCTGGACTCCATCCCCAAGGGCATCGTGGCCAACCCCAACTGCACGACGATGGTGGCCATGCCCGTCCTGAAGCCGCTCCACGACGAGAGCGGGCTACGGAGAATCGTCGTGAGCACGTACCAGTCGGTCTCGGGGGCGGGGGTCAAGGGGATCGCCGAGCTCGAAGAGCAGGTGCGGAAGGTGGGCGACCGGGCGGCCGAGCTGGCCCAATCCGGTTCCGCGGTGGAGTTCCCCCGCCCTGAGAATTTCGCGGCGCCGATCGCGTTCAACGTGCTGCCCCTGGCCGGAAGTCTCGTCGACGACGAGACCGACGAAGAGCACAAGTTCCGGAACGAGAGTCGCAAGATCCTCGGGCTCCCGGACCTGGCCGTGTCGTGCACCTGCGTGCGGGTGCCGGTGTTCACCGGTCACTCGCTCTCCTTGAACGTGGAGTTCGAGCGCCCGCTGGCGCCGGAGCGGGCCCGGGAGATCCTCGCCGCCGCCCCGGCGGTGGCGCTGGTGGAAGTGCCGACGCCTTTGCAAGCCGCAGGTGAGGACCCCTCCTACGTGGGACGGATCCGGCGGGACGCCGGAGCGGAGCACGGCCTCGCCCTGTTCGTCAGCGGCGACAACCTCCGCAAGGGCGCCGCTCTGAACGCGGTCCAGATCGCAGAGGCGCTGCACCGGCGGGGGTAGCGCCGGGGGGGGGACTGTGCCCGATGCGGCGGCGACGTTTACCATTCCCCCGTCGACGCCCTCCGATCCGTGGGCGACAGGAGGAGTGACGTGGCCCAGGGAATCGCGGCGTGACCAAGGCGCAGAAGATTCTGCCCGTCTTCGTGATGGTCGTCATTCTCCTGGCCGTGGGATGGTCGCTCCTGCCCTTCGAGTTCACCGGTGGCGTGGGGTGCGGGGCGCCGTTGCTGGGTGCGAAGCCGGACAACGCCACTCCCGTGGGCCTCATCCAGCCCGAGAAGGACTGCAAAAGCAAGGCCAAGAGCCGGTTGCTGGTGTCGGCCATGATCTCGTTGGCCGCCGCCGGAGTGGGAACCGCCGCCATCGCCCTCAAGCCCATCAGCCTCCAGTGCCTGGGGGGCAACCACGATGACTGCCCTTATGCCTGGGGCAACTTCCTGAGCGACAACTTCGAGGGCCTGGGCTGCCAGTGCGAGTGTCACACCGACGAAGCGCTGTGAGGGTAGAGCGCGCCTAGCGCGTCTCGCGGTATCGGCGGATCAGGGCGTTGGTGGAGCTGTCGTGGGCCAGGTCGGGCTCGGCGCTGGACCTCAGCTCGGGGAGGATGCGGTTGGCCAGCACCTTGCCCAGCTCGACGCCCCACTGGTCGAAGGAGTTGACCTGCCACACCGCGCCCTGGGTGAACACCTTGTGCTCGTACAGGGCGATCAGCTGACCGAGCACGCTGGGCGTCAGCTTGGTGGCCAGGATGGTGTTGGTGGGCCGGTTGCCGGTGAAGATGCGGTGCGGCACCTGGTCGGCCGGCACTCCCTCCGATTCCACCTCCGCTCGGGTCTTGCCAAAGGCCAACGCCTCGGTCTGGGCGAAGAGGTTCGCCATCAGCAGGTCGTGGTGAGCGCCGACGGCGTGGTTTGGCTGGCAGAAGCCGACGAAGTCCGACGGGACGAGCGACGTGCCCTGGTGGATGAGCTGGTAGAACGCGTGCTGGCCGTTGGTGCCGGGTGCTCCCCACACGATGGGGCCCGTGTCCCACGTCACGGGGTTGCCGGCGAGATCGACGGACTTGCCGTTGCTCTCCATGTCCAGCTGTTGCAGGTAGCCGGTGAGGCGGGTCAGTTCGTTGTTGTAGGGGAGGATGGCCTGGGTCTGAGCGCCGAAGAAGTTGCGGTACCAGACGCCGAGGACACCAAGGAGCACGGGCAGGTTCCGCTCGAACGGAGCGGTCCGGAAGTGTTCGTCCATCAGGTGGAAGCCGGCCAGCATCTCCCGGAAGTGGTTCGGGCCGACGGCGATCATGAGCGAGAGGCCGATGGCGGAGTCGACGGAGTAGCGCCCTCCCACCCAGTCCCAGAACTCGAACATGTTGGCCGGATCGATCCCGAACCTCTCCACTTCCGCAACGTTGGTCGACACGGCCGCGAAGTGATGGCGAACGGCCTGCGGATCGCCACCCAGGCCGTCCAGAAGCCACTTCCGGGCGGTGTGGGCGTTGGTGAGGGTCTCGACGGTGGTGAAGGTCTTGGACGAGACGACGAACAGCGTCTCCGCCGGATCGAGGTCGTGCGTCGCCTCCCAGATGTCGGCCGCGTCCACGTTGGACACGAAACGAAGGGTGAGGGCCCGGTCGCTGAAGTCCTTCAGGGCGTCGTAGGCCATCGCCGGGCCCAGGTCGGAGCCCCCGATGCCGACGTTGACGACGTTGGCGATCCGGCGGCCGGTGAACCCGGTCCACTCCCCGGAGCGGACCCGCTGCGAGAAGGCCTCCATCTTGGCCAGAACGGTGTGGACGGCAGGAACGACGTCGTTGCCGTCGACCGGGATGAAAGCGCCCTCGGGAACGCGGAGGGCGACGTGCAGGGCGGCCCGATTCTCGGTGACGTTGATCCGTTCGCCGGCGAACATGCCGTCGATCCGGTCGCGCAGGCCGGCCCGTCGAGCGAGGGCGAGCAGGAGCCGCATGGTGTCGGAAGTGATGCGGTTCTTGGAGTAGTCCAGGTAGAGGCGGCCCGCCTCGGCTGTGAACGTGCTCCCCCGGGCCGGATCGCTCGCGAACAGCTCCCGCAGGTGGCGCTCGCCGATTTCGAGCCGGTGCGCCTCCAGCGCTTTCCATTCCTCAGACTGCGTGATCGGTTCTGCGGCCACAGGGCCGTTAGTCAACCTTGCGTTCGTCGTGCCCGCCAAACTCCTTGCGCATGGCCGAGAGGAGCTTCCCCGCGTAACCGCCCTCGCCCCGGGAGCTGAACCGCTCGTAGAGGGCGGCGGTGAGGACGTAGGCAGGCACCCCCTCGTCGATCGAGGCCATGGCTGTCCACCGGCCCTCACCTGAGTCCGACACCCGGCCGCTGAACCCGTCGAGGGACGGATCCTTCACGAGAGCGGCGGCGGTGAGGTCGAGCAGCCACGACGCGACGACGCTTCCTCGCCGCCACACCTCGGCCACCGCGGCCGTGTCCAAGTCGTACTGGTAGTACTCGGGGTTGGACAGAGGAGCGGTCTCGGCGTCGTGCGCCTGTTCCTGCCGGCCGATGCCGGCCTTGTCAAGGATGGCCAGCCCCTCGGCGTAGGCGGCCATGATTCCGTACTCGATGCCGTTGTGGACCATCTTGACGAAGTGCCCGGCGCCGGCCGGACCGCAGTGGAGGTACCCGTGCTCGGCGGGGTCGGGCTCTCCCTCGCGGCCCTTCGTCCGTGGCGCGGAGTCGATTCCCGGGGCGAGCGAACGGAAGATGGGATCGAGGTGCGTAACGGCCTCGTCGTCGCCTCCGATCATCAGGCAGAACCCTCGCTCCAGGCCGAACACCCCCCCGCTCGTGCCGACGTCGACGTAGTGGATGCCGGAGGGGCTGAGCCGGGCCGCCCGGTCGATGTCGTCGCGGTAGTAGGAGTTCCCACCGTCGATGATGATGTCGCCCGCCCCCATCACCTCCGCGAGCTCGTCCACCGTGGCGCCCGCAAAACCGGCGGGGACCATGATCCAGGCCGCGCGCGGGGGAGTCAGCTTGGCCGCGAAGTCCTCGAGAGAGGACGCCCCGGTGGCTCCCTCGCCTTCCAGCAGGGAGACGGCGGAGCGGTTGACGTCGTAGACGACGCAGTCGTGGCCGTCCTTCATGAGGCGGCGCACGAGGTTCGCGCCCATCCTCCCCAGACCGATCATGCCCAGTTGCATCGCGCTGTCTCCTGTGTTCGAGGTCAGGTGATTGGCTCACCGGCCGGAGCGTTCCACCGGATGATCACCGGCGTCTCCCGCTCGAAGCCGAGCACCGACACGGACGCCGGGTAGAGGGCGAACAGGCGCCCCTCGGTCGGAGGAAGGCCCAGCCACCGGGCCGTGAGAACGCGGAGGACGTGCCCGTGGGCGAATAGGACGACGTCGCCCTCCTGGGCCCGAGCGGCCCCCTGAGCGGAGTGCAGGCTTCGGACCTCCTCGAGGATGCGGTCGACGCGCGCTCCCACGTCGGCCGCCGTTTCCCCTCCTGGAGCCCCGTCCGTCCACAGTGACCATCCCGGTGCCTTCTCGCGGATGGCGGGCGTCGTCAGCCCGTCGTACTCGCCGTAGTTCCACTCGACCAGGTCCTCGGTCGTCTCCACGACGTCGCCCAGGCCGGCCAGACGACACGTGTCCAGAGCCCGGCTCAGGGGGCTCGACAGCACCCTGGCGAACTCGCGTCCCGCCAGAGCGGCACCGTGGCGTTCGGCCTGCTCCCGGCCGTTCTCAGTCAGGGGAATGTCGGTGGCGCCGCCCGTGTGCTGGCCGCTGATGGTCCACTCGGTCTCGCCGTGGCGCACGAGGAGGAGCTGGGGCGGCACTCCGCCAGACGTTAGGGCGCCCGGCGTCGGGGCGCGGATACGACGAGGAGGCGCCAGCCCCGGTCCGGGAACCCGGCGGCATCGGCCACGCGCGCCGAAGCCAGGTTGTCGGGGTGGTGGACGTACAGAGGTATGGCGCCCTCGGACAGCACGTCGCGGGCGGCCTGGGCCACGAGCCTTCGGGCCAGCCCTCGCCCCCGGACCGTCTCGACCGTGCCCACGGCCAGCTCCCGGCCCTGTTCGGTGTGGGGTTTCACGCCCACACCGGCCAGGTAGCGACCGTCGTCCACCAGGGCGAGGACTCGACCGGGAAACGGGTGCAACCAGTCGGGGAGGACGGGATCAGAGGAGTCCATCCACTGGCCGGCGTCGGGCAGCGGCGCGGGACCGTCCGTCCAGCGCAGCACGAGCCAGCTGGTGGCCCGCCGGGGCGCGCCCACGACCGCGGCCAGGTCGTCACCAAAGGCGGGGTCCCGTAGTCCGACGGCCATGGAGCGCACGCTCTCGACGGCTGACGGGCGCACCGAGACGACCGCGCCCTCCGGTGACCGTACGGCCACGGCCAGGACGGGCGTCCCGTCCCATGCAGGCGCCTCCCGCCGGGTCGAGCCGACGACCTCCAAGGCCCCCGAATCCTCGCCTCCGGGCGGCCATTGGCCCAGGTACGTCGCCAAGTGACGGATCAGCACGGGGGGCACGTCCCTCCCGTCCGGCGCGGCGCTCATGACAGCCGATGGTCCGTTGCCTGGCCAGCTTCGGTAGTTTCGAGCGTCGTGAGGGGGAGTAGGGCGACCAGTTTGATGCGGAACTTCCTAGCCGCTGGGGCGCGCCATGGGTGGCACCGAGGCCGCCGTCGCACGGCCGGGACCGAGGCTCCTTCCCCGTGAGGCGCCTGTTCGAGGGCCTCGGGTCGATGGGCGGGACGGCCGCCTACGTGATGGTCGGGCTCTTCGCCGCCCTGGAGACGGCTGCGCTCATCGGCTTGTTCGTACCGGGCGAACTGGCCATGATCGCCGGCGGCTACATCGCCTACCAGGGCAAGGCCGAGCTGGTGCCGATGATGGTTATCGCCGCCGTCTGCGCCACCATCGGCGACTCGCTGGGCTATCAGCTCGGGCGCCGGCTGGGCCCTTCCCTGAAGCGCTCGTGGCTGGGGCGTCGGGTCGGAGAGGAGCGTTGGGCCAAAGCCGAGCGCTACCTGATCCACCGCGGGGGACGGGCCGTGTTCCTCGGCCGGTTGGTGGGCGTCCTGCGGGCCCTGGTGCCGACCCTCGCGGGCGCATCGCACATGCGCTACCGGAAGTTCCTGTTCTGGAGCGCCCTGGGGGCGATGCTGTGGGCGCCAAGTGTCGTCGGCCTGGGGTACCTCGCCGGCAGTTCGTACCGGCGTGCCGAGCGGTACGCGGGCCGAGCCGGGCTCGTCCTCCTCGTGCTGGCGGTTATGGTGGCCCTCGTCGCCGGCCTCGGCCGCTGGGTGGCCAACCACCCCGACGAGGTGCGGGGCTTCGTGCGACGGCAGGGGGAGCGACCCCTTCCGGCCCGGATCCAGAAGCGGTTCCGTGCCCAGCTCCAGTTCATGGCCGGGCGGTTGCGGCCGGGCCAGGTCCTGGGCCTAGCTCTCACGCTGCAGCTGGTCATGCTGGGGCTGGCCGTCTGGGCCTTCGGCTCCATCGTGCGGGACGTCCTCACCGGCAACGGCGCCGCCCGGGTGGACGAACCCATCACCCGGGCCCTCGCCGAGAATCGAGTCGACTGGCTCACGAATGCCTTCGACGCCCTCAGCGCGGCCGGCGGTGGGGTGATGCTCATCGTGATAGTGGCCGTCACGGGAATGGTGGCGCTGCGGATCACCCACAACTGGACGCCCCTGCTCATCCTCGGACTATGCCTGGCCGGGGCCGGGGTTCTGGACGACGTGGTCAAGCCCCTGATCGGCCGGCCCCGTCCGCTACTCGGTCCGAGGGTGGCGGAAGGGCCTCGGTACGCCTTCCCCTCGGGTCACGCAACCCAGAGTGTGGCCGTCTACGGAGCGCTGGCCTACGTGATCGCAGGATGGGTCCGGACCTGGCGGGCAAAGGTCGCGGCGTGGACGCTGGCCCTCGTCGTCGTCCTGCTGGTGGGGTTCGCCCGGGTGTACCTGGGCGTCCACTGGGCGACCGACGTTCTCGGTGGGTACGCCCTCGGCGCTCTGTGGCTGGCGGCGGTGCTGGTGACGACGAGTGCCGTGCGGGGTGCCTGGCACCACCGCCAGCCGCCGGTCAAGGCCCCGCCCGTGGCCGAGGCTCCCGTGGGCTCCCTGCCCGAGCCGTAGACGGGCCACGAGCCCCTTTCCCCCGAACGGTGCCGGACGTACAATCACGCTCTCTCAGACGGAGAAACGGCGCCGGTGCTGCATGGGCAGTTCCGGGGCATGACCAGCACCGACGTAGGAGTTGCTGATATGCCGAACGATGTCTGCGATCGGAGGCGGTAGTGGACGATTGGCACCCTCGGGCGGTCAGAGAGCCGGCGGCCAGGCCGGGTGTGGCCTACATCGGTGTTCCGTGGAAGCTCGTACTGCACACGGTCGAGGGCGTGGGCCTGTACCGCTACAACCCCGACAACTACTTCGGGCACCAGTCGTGGCCCCACGCCACGATCGACGAGCGCGCCATCCACCAGCACCTTCCGATCAGCGTCGGCGGCTACGCCCTCTTCCGGGGTGGAGTGGCAACCAACACGGCCAACGTCATCCAGTGCGAGATCATGGGCCAAGCGGGCAACATCGCCAACCTGCCGGCAGGCACGCTCGCCAACATCGCCGACTGGCTGACGTGGTGCTCCGAGCAGACCGGTGTGCCCCTGACCGTCTGCCCCCAGGGCTTTCACGGGCCGGGCGAGGGCATCGTGCTGGCGTCGGAGACGTCCCCCATCCGATTCGGCGACCAGGAGTGGCTGAATTTCAGCGGCGTATGCGGCCACCAGCACGTGGGCTCGGGGAACGATCATTGGGATCCGGGGGCCTTCCCCTGGGCGCGCCTGGGTCTCGGCGGCGGCGGCGCGCCCGTCGACCCGTGGGCCGGCTTGTTCCCGATTCTCTGCGACTGAACGGGGTACCCACGCGACGGGTGACCGCCCCCATGGGTGACCCGTGAGCGCGGACCCTCGAGTAGGGGCGCGGCGAGATGCCGGCGATGAGCCCTCTCCCTCGATCGCGCCCGTAGGGGAGCGCTGGGCGGTGATCGTCGGTGTTTCTCGCTACGCCGATCCGGGACTCAACCTCAAGTACGCGCACCGTGACGCTGAACAGCTGTACGAGCTGGTGCAAACTCCCGAAGGCGGCCACTTCCCGGCCAGCAACATCCGCTACCTCGTCGACGAGCAAGCGACCACGTCGGCCGTCACTCGAGCCCTGAGGGGTTTCTTGCTGGAGGCCGAGCCGGATTCCCTCGTGCTCCTGTTCCTGGCTTGCCATGGCGGCCCGGATCCTCGCCGCCCCTCTGGTCCGCTGTACCTGTTCACCCACGACACCGACCCGAAGGACGTGGCCGGCACCGCTCTGGCCATGGACGAGATCGACCGCAGCCTGCG
>JBHENM010000101.1:0-1803 GCA_046262035.1 Acidimicrobiales bacterium
GCCGAGGCGTACAGCGCATCTACGCGCGCTGTACCGGGCGTCGCTCATTAAGGAGTGGGTCCCGTCGCTGGACGGGGTGGAGGCCAAGTTGCAGGAGGGTGCCCGGGTTGCCGACGTCGGCTGCGGCTACGGCATCTCCACGGTCATCCTGGCCCAGGCCTACCCCCGCTCGACCTTCGTCGGCATCGATGCCCACGCCGGCTCGATCGACGCCGCCGCCAAGGCTGCCGCCGAAGCCGGGGTGGCCGATCGGGTGCATTTCGAGGTGGCCGACGCCACGTCTTTCGGCGGCACCGGCTACGACCTCGTCTGCTTCTTCGACGCCCTCCATGACATGGGTGACCCCGTCGGCGTCCTCGCCCACACCCGGACCACCCTGGCCGAGGGACGGGACGGTGATGGTCGTGGAGCCCGCCGCCGGCGACCGGGTGGAGGACAACCTGACTCCCGTGGGACGCATCTACTACGCCGGTTCGACGTTCGTGTGCACCCCCAGCTCACTGGCCCAGCCCGGCGCCCTCGGCCTGGGCGCACAGGCGGGGCCCGAGCGGCTCGGTCAGGTGCTGGACCAGGCCGACTTCACCCAGAGCCGCACAACGGTGACGACCCCGTTCAGCGTGGTCATCGAGGCCCGACCCTGAACCCAACGACCGGAGCGGCACCCGCCGGCGGGACAGCCCAGCCGGCGGGAGCCCGCTCCACCCTGTAACGGAGGTGATCGCAATGAGGCGAACTGAGAATGGGAGGATGGGTGACCCCGAGATGGCCAAGCTCGGCACCGTGTTGTCCGTGTGGGCCCATCCCGATGACGAGGCTTACCTCGCCGGCGGGCTGATGGCACGGGCGACCGATGCCGGTTGCCGGGTCGTCTGCGTGACGGCAACCCGTGGCGAGCACGGTACGTCCGACCCGCGGCGCTGGCCCCCCGCTCGCCTGGCTGCCGTGCGGGAGCGGGAGCTCGCCGCGTCCCTCGCGGCTTTGGGGGTCAAAGAGCACCACTGGCTGGACATCGAGGACGGCACCTGTGCCGCCACTTCGCCCGTCGGGCCCGTGGCCACCATCGCCCGGCTCATCCGGGAGGTGGCGGCGGAGACGGTTGTGACCTTCGCGCCCGACGGGCTGACGGGTCACCTCGACCACCGTGCGGTGTCGCGGTGGACCACCCAGGCGTGGGCCGCGAGCGGAGCCCCTGGACGGCTGCTGTACGCAGCGTCCACCACGGCCTTTGCCACCCGGTTCCGCCTGGTCCATGAACGCTTCCATGTGTTCGAGCGGGGCCTACCCAGGGTGACACCGGAGGCGGACCTGGCCCTGCACCTGTCTCTTGGCCGTGAGCTGCTCGACCGCAAGGTCGTCGCCCTGCGGGCGCAGGCGAGCCAGACCGCCGGGCTCATCACGGCCATGGGCGTGGACCTGTTTCGTGAGTGGTGTTCTGAGGAGAGCTTCGTCGGCCTGCCGTCGAGGCCCCCTTGGATGGCAGGATCCCGACTGGCTTCGTACGGCCGTGCGGAGCAGAGCGACGCCGGGTCGCATCGTCGCTTGGCCAGGATCGCGTAGAGCAGCTTGAGCCCGTGTGTGGCAACCAGTCAGCGGTCGAGGACACCGAGGTCGTCGAAGTAGAGAACGTCCCCCGGATTGTCCGATCGGTTCGTCAAGTCCACGGCCACGCGGGCCGTCCCTGGGGGAGCCGTCACGTCGGCCCGGGCTTCGGTCCAGCTCGTGCCCAGTTGCAGGTCCAGCACCTCGGTGCCCAGCTCTTCGCCGGCTTCGGTGCGCCAGTGGACGGTCATGGTGGCCGACAGG
>JBHENM010000102.1:0-14432 GCA_046262035.1 Acidimicrobiales bacterium
CGGTACCGAGGCGTCCTGCCGCGGTCGTACGTGCCGGGAACCGAAACCGACACCGACTGGGTGGTGACCGCCACTCTTCCGGCGTCCGAGGGTGAGCTCGTCGGGCCATCGTCCTCGTCGAGTTCGAGGTGAACACGCCCATCCAAGCCGCGCCGCCTCTGTCGTTGTGGGAGGCGACGCCGGAGGTGAGCGTCGAAGGGTGGCAGGCGACCGTGTCGGTGAGCGCATCCCTTCCTGCCGGCTCGGCCCGGCCGGCGGTGACTCTCGTCGGGCCCGGCGGTCGCTCGCTCGAGACTGTCTCCGGGGCTGGAGGCGACGCTCGATCTACGCCGTCTGGAACCCGAGGGGGACGACTCCGGGCCGATCACCGCCTTGGTGACCTCCTACATCGACGTGCGGGTGCCGCACGCCGAGGGCCGCACGATCTATCACCAGCGCCTGTCCACGGCCACCGTGGCCTTGCCGCCGATCGACCTGATCCCGCCCTCGCGCCGCGCTCCCTGCTCGGCTATCCAGGCTGACGGGACCGCAGCCGCCGACGCCTGTCGGCTCACCGACGGGTGATCGCTTCTTCGGCGTCAACGGGGCGACATCGGCCACGGTGGAGCTTCGGTCTCCGATCGAGGGGGCGGACGTGTTCGCCGCGGGCTGCGATGAGCAGTGCGTGATCGAGGCGTCGGCCGACGGATCGGCCTGGACGCCCCTGAGCGGAGCGAGGTCGGAACCGGCCGGCCTTCGCCAGGACCCGCTCTTCGTCGCAACGGCTTCGGGTGAACCGGTGCGGTTCGTCCGGGTCAGTCGCCCGGCGGGCCTGGATCGCGTCACCGAACTTTCCGTCTGGCCGGCCTCGCCGCCACCGGCCAAGCCGCGGGCGGGCGATGGGCGGTCCCGATCGGCTCCGACCCCAGGAGGCCTTACCGGTCGACGCCAGTCGAGAGGCGCTGATGGCGACGACCTCAGGGGCAAGCAGTCGGCGGCCGGCGTCGCCATCCTGGCCCTGGCCGCAGCCGGCGGAGGCCTGCTGGCCGTCACTGCCCGACGCCGCTTCAGCGGGTAGCGACCCGCGGTCAGGTCGGATCGTCGTCCAGTCGCAGCTGAGCGGGGCCCTCGGCCACGGCGTCCAGCCGGGGGGCCAGCCCCTCGACCTCCTCACGCGTGGTCTTGATCCTGCGGTCGAGCTCCTCCACCAGTTCGGTGGCTCGCCGGAACCGGTCGGCCAGCCGGTCGACGTCGACCTCCCCCCGATCGAGCTCGGCGATGATGGAATCCAGCTCGGCCGTCGCTTCCGTGTAGGAGAGGGTTGACGGGGATGGTGCCTTCTCGGGCCCGCCGTCAGCCATCGACCACGCTCGCCCGCTCGCCGTCGGCGAACCGGCTGATTATGCGCCGGCCCGGTGTCAACGAGGCCGCGCTCCTCACCAGCTTGCCGTCGTCGCTGGTGAAGGTCAGCGTCCAACCCCGCGCCAGCTGCCGGGACGGGTCGAAGGCGTGAAGTATCCGCCTCTGTCCGGCGATGTCCCGGCTCAGATCCGCACTCCTGCGCAGGGCCGCGGCTCGGGCCTGCCGGGCGGTCGCGTGAAGACGGTCCTGGCCCCGTAGAAGGCCGTAAGTGGTGGCCGATGCCGTCGTGGTCGCCCGCTGGTTCAGGAGGCGAAACTGGTCCTCCAGAACCGAGGCTGCGGCTTCGGGAAGCTCTCGAGCTTTGACCGCCACCGCCGCCTCGATGTGGGCCACGTTGCGGCGCCCCGAGAGCTCGAGCCCGCGGGCCCGGCCTGCGAGCCCATAGGCACAGCGGTCGAGCTGGGCCCTCGTGTTGTGGGTGAGCGATCGCCTCCTCGCCTCGAGGTCGGCGCCGGCGGCCGCGCCTGCGATACGGGCGAGCTCTTGCAGCCGCTGTGAACGGGCGACTATGCCCGCCGCGAAATCGGAGACCAGCGACACCAGGGCTTGGGCGCAGGCCGTGGGTGTGGCGTGGCTAGCGTGGGCGAGGTCATCGGCGAGGCAGCGATCGCCGGTGTGGCCGAGGCCCGTCCACACGGGGAGGGCGGCGGCGGCTATCGCCCGCACCACCAGCTCGTGGTCGAAAGCGTCCAGGTCGGCGCGTGCTCCTCCGCCCCGAACGAGCACGATCAGGTCGATCGGCGCCTTCGCCAGGGATTCGACGGCTGCGGCAATGGACGGCGGCGCCGAGACGCCCTGGACCAGGACCGGCCGTTCCGTCAGCACGAAGCCGAACCCCGAAGCGGAGAGGACCCCTCGGAAGTCCCGGTAGCCCTCGCTCTGGTGGCTGGCCACGAGGCCGATACGGAGGGGGAGCGGGGGAAGTGCGTGACCCCGGTTCCGGTCGAGGAGCCCTTCAGCGGCGAGGGTGCGGCGCAGGGCCAGGCGGCGCGCCGCCAGCTCGCCCAGCAGGGCGTCGGTGTCGAGGGCAGTGCATTCGAGCTGCATGCGGCCGTTCTCGGAGCGGATGCGAAGCTCACCCCGCAGGGTCACGGTCATGCCCTCCCGGAGGACGAGAGAGCGGTCTTCGAGCTGTTGGCGGATCCTGTGCCACGTCGAACGCCAGATGACGACGTCGAGCACGGCATCGCCCTCGCTCCCGTCGCGAGCGGGTTCGGCCAGCTTGATGAAGCAGTGAAGGTTGTGCTCGCGGATGGCGCTGAGCTCCGCTCGGATCCACACCTGCCCACGAAGGCCACGCGACACGGCCACCGACGCTCGCCGGTACAGATCCCGGATGCCCATGACCTCCGGAGAGACAGAGGGGTCAGCGGCCACGACCGGAGGCTAACGAACGCGGATGACAGCGCCGTCCTGTCGGGACGGGGAAGAATGGCCCGAGTGCCCGAGACACCCGACGTGAAGCACGGCTGCCCACCGCGGCCCACCTCCGAGACGCAGGCCGAGCTGGGCTTCGTCCGCCGCCCGATGGTCCGCTGGCTGGATCCCCACCAGCTCCTAGACACCGCCGTGCGGGTCGTCCTGTCCGGCATCTTCAGCTCTTACGCCGACAGCCGTGAGCTTCAGGCCTTGGTGCCGGCCGAAGTGCTCGACCGGTCGGGGGAGGCCGAGCTCTGGCTGGACTACGTGGCCGACCTGGGGGACGGCTGGAACTCGACGTACACCGTCGCCCGGCTGCTGGCCACCGAGAAGCTCGACCTTTCCTGGGCCGGGGATTCCCATCCTACCCAGCGAGGCCGCCTGCTGGTCATGGGAGGCGACCAGGTGTACCCGGTCCCGAAGCGGGTGGAGTACGAGAACCGGATGCTCGGCCCCTACCGTTCCGCCCTCCCGTGCGTCGGTGAGGACAGCCCCGAGCTCCTGGCCATTCCCGGCAGCCACGACTGGTACGACGGCCTCGTCAACTTCACCAGCGTCTTCTGCCGGAGGCGATCGATCGGTGGGTGGAAGACAGCGCAGGAGCGGAGCTATTTCGCGGTCAAGCTCCCGCACCGCTGGTGGCTGTGGGGCATCGACATCCAGTTCGGGGCCTACCTTGACGAGGCCCAGCTGACCTACTTCCAGAAGATCGCCGAAGAAGAGGTGCAGGCTGGCGACCGCATCGTGCTGTGCATGGCCAAGGAGGTCGAGAGCGGTCGGAGCAGCTCGGAGATCTACTCCGATCGGAACCTCGAATACATCGAGCGCGAGGTCATCAAGCCGACGGGCGCGAGCGTCCTGTTGCATCTAAAGAGCGGACGCCACCACTACTGCCGGTACAAGGAGGAGTCCGGCCCGCGCCACCACATCACGTCCGGCGGCGGGGGAGCGTTCCTCCATCCGACCCACCAGCTTCCCGAGCACCTGGAGGTCGGGGGCCAATCGGGTCAGAGCAGGTACCGCCGGGCGACGACGTTTCCGTCGGCCGCGGTCTCCAAGCGCCTCAGGAAGCGGGTGTGGCTACTTCCCCCTTACAACCTGCCCCTCGCCGCGGTCTTCGGTGGAGTTCAGGTGCTGCTGGCGTTCATGCTCGGCCTCCACCTCGAGGAACGCCACGTGGGCTTGGGTCTCGGCGATCTGAGGCAGGCGGTGTGGGAGACCCCCACCGCGTTCCTCCTCGTCCTGGTGATATTCGTGATCATGGCCGCCATGGTCCGCTTCGCCCACGAGGCCAGTGGCCTCACGAGATTCCTGCTCGGCTTGGTGCACTCGTCGCTCCAGATGTTCAGTGTGGCCGGGGTGATGGTGGCCGCGTCTCGCCTGTCGTCGGCCGTCGGCCTCGAAGGCGCCCCGTCGTTGCTGACCTTTCTCGGCCTGGTGACCGTGCTCGGCGGAGTGGGGGGGACGTTGGGGATGTCGGGCTACCTGTTCGCCACGAACTGCCTCGGGTTTCACGGCAACGAGGCCTATGCGCCTCTGCACCACGCCGACTTGAAGCACTTCCTGCGCCTACACATCGACGGCGACGGCGCGCTCACCGTGTACCCGATCGGCATTGAGCGGGTCGGTCGGCACTGGCAGCTCCAGTCGGAAGGGCCACCCGAGGCACCGTGGTTCGACCCCACTCGAGGAGAGCCCGAGCCCCACCTAATCGAGGAGCCGGTCCGTATCGGCGACTGAGTTCTGGATCTTCCGCCTAGCCAGCGATACGGTCACGTTTCGCAGCGAGACGTGACTGTTCCACAGCGAAACGACACCGTTTCGGAAAGGACCCGAATTGGACGACGCGCCCCCCTCGGTTCCGGCGGAGCAGCAGCTCCACGAGGATCCGGTCATCCACCGCCGTCGTTGGTTCCTGCTGGGGATCATGTGCCTGTCGCTGGTGATGGTGGTCATGTCGGTCGCGGGCCTGAACGTGGCTCTGCCGAGCATGCAGCGGGAGCTCGACGCCACCGCGAGCCAGCTCCAGTGGATCGTCGACATCTACGCCCTGGTCTTCGCCGCCTTGCTGCTGCCCGCCGGCGCCCTGGGAGACCGCTTCGGCCGCAAGGGCGCCCTGCTCCTTGGTCTGTTCATCTTCACCTCCGGCTCGGTGGTCAGTGGGATCGCAACCGGGGCGACGCAGATCATCCTGGGCCGGGTCATCACCGGCGTGGGAGCGGCTTTCGTCATGCCCGCCACCCTGTCCCTCCTGACCACCATCTTCCCCCCCGAGGAGCGGCGGAAGGCCATCGCCCTGTGGGCCGGGTTCGCCGGCGCCGGGGGAGCCCTGGGCCCCATCGTGTCGGGCGCCCTGCTCGAGGGCTTCTGGTGGGGGTCGGCCCTCCTGGTCAACGTGCCCGTCGTGGCCGCCGTGATTACCGCCGTCTGGATCTTCTCGCCGAACTCGCGCGACCCGAAGGCGACGCCGCTGGACCCGCTGGGCGCCCTCCTGTCGCTGGTCGGCCTGGGCGCCCTGGTCTTCGGGATCATCGAAGGGCCGGAGCGGGGGTGGACCGACACGGCTGTGCTCGGGGCCTTCGTGGTGGCGGCGGTGGGCCTGGCCGGCTTTCTGGCGTGGGAGAAGCGGAGCACCCACCCGATGCTGCCCCTCGGGCTGTTCCGGGACCGCCGCATGAGCGTGGGCAGCGGAGTGGTCACGGTTGCCTTCTTCGTGATGTTCGGGCTGTTCTTCCTGTTCACGCTCTACCTGCAGTTCGTCAGGGACTACTCGCCTCTCAGCGCCGGTCTCGCCACCCTGCCCCTCGCCCTGACCCTGGTCGCCGTCGCCCCCCGCAGCGCGGTGCTGGGGGAGCGGCTCGGTACCGGACCGGTGATGGCCGCTGGATTCGTCCTGGTCTCGGCCGGATTCGGCGTGCTCGCCTTCATCGACCCCAGCACCCCCTACCTGGTGCTGGTTCTCGCCCTGGTCCTACTGGGTGCGGGCATGAGCCTCACAGCCGCCCCCGCCACCGGGAGCATCATGAGCGCCGTCCCTCAGGCAAAAGCGGGCGTGGGCTCGGCCGTCAACGACACGACGAGGGAGGTGGGGGGCGCCCTCGGAATCGCTGTTCTCGGCAGCATCAGCAGCGCCGTCTACCGGTCGGCGATCGACGTCGAGAGCCTCTCGCTGCCGCCGGCGATAGCCGACGCGGCCAGGGAGTCGGTGGGCGCGGCGACGGTGATCGCCGAGCAGGTGCCCGGCGGGGCGGAGCTGGCGGCCCGCGCCGGCCGGGCCTTCACCGAGTCCTTCAACCTCGCCAGCGCGGTGGCCGCCATCCTGGCTCTCGCCGCCGCGGCGGTGGTGGCCGCCGTGTTCAGCCGGCGGGCGGAACAGGTCGCCGCGGGGGAGGCCCCGCCGGGACAGGCTCCGGTGGAGGTCGAGGCCTGAGACGGTGGCCGATCCCGCCGTGCCGCCGCCCTTGGGAACCCGGGAGCTCGATCCCCGGGTCGAGCGGTCCCGAACCGTCATCCTCTCGGCTGCGCTCGAGCTGTTGGGCGAGGCCGGCTACGGCGGGCTCACCATTGAGGCCGTGGCCGCTCGGGCCGGCGTCGGCAAGAGCACGATCTACCGGCACTGGTCAGGGAAGCTGGAGCTGGTGGAAGACGCCATCCGGACCCTGAAGGCGATGCCGGCCCTTCCCGAGGAAGGGTCGCTGCGACAGCGGATCGTGGCCCTGATCGAGTCGCTGGCGATGGCGATGGCGGACTCGACGTGGTCGAGCTGCCTGCCCGCCATCATCGAGGCGGCCGAACGGGACCCGGAGGTCCTCACCATCCACCGCCGCCTGGCCGCCGAGCGGCGCCAGGTGCTCGTCGACCTGCTGGCCGAAGGCGTGGTCAGCGGCGAGATCCCGGGGCAAATCGACCTCGGCCTGCTCGCCGACTGCCTGGTCGGCCCCATTCTCGTGCGGCGCCTACTGCTGCACGAGCCGTTCGACCCCGCCGAGGTCTCCAGGCTGGTCGATCAGCTCCTGCCCGAGGGCACCGGTCAGCGCACGAGGGGCTTGTACCGGATGCGGTGAGGCTGGTCGGCGGCGGCGCCCAGCTCTTTGCGCCGCCGGGCTTCGTACTCGCTGAAGTTTCCTTCGAACCAGGTCGCCCGGCTGTCTCCCTCGAAGGCGAGCACGTGGGTGCAGATGCGGTCGAGGAACCACCGGTCGTGGCTGATGATGACGGCGCATCCGGGGAACGACTCCAAGCCCTCCTCCAAGGCCCGCAACGTGTCCACGTCGAGGTCGTTGGTGGGCTCGTCCAGCAGCAGGACGTTGCCGCCGCGCCGGAGCATCTTGGCCAGGTGCACCCGATTGCGCTCGCCGCCCGAGGCGAGGGCAAGAGGCTTCTGCTGATCCGAGCCCGTGAAGTTGAACGACGCCAGGTAGGCCCGTCCGTTCACCTCGCGGGTGCCGATCTTGAAGAACTCCTGACCGCCGGTGATCTCCTCGTAGATCGACTTGTCGGGATCGAGGCTGTCCCTGCTCTGGTCGACGTAGGCGAGGTTGACCGTGGACCCGATCTTCACCGCGCCCCGGTCGGGCTCTTCCTGCCCGGTGATGATCCGGAACAGCGTCGTCTTTCCCGCTCCGTTGGGACCGATGACGCCGACGATCCCAGCCGGCGGCAGGGAGAACGAGAGATCCTCGAAGAGCAAGCGGTCGTCGTAGGCCTTGGCCAGGCCGCTCACCTCTATGACGAGGTCGCCCAGGCGCTCCCCGGGGGGAATGGCGATCTCCATGCGGTTGCCTGCGCCACCGGCGCTGCGGGCTTCGGCGTAGAGCTTGTCGTAAGCGCCGAGGCGGGCCTTGGACTTGGCCTGGCGGGCTTTGGGTGCCATGCGGACCCAATCGAGCTCGTGCTGAAGGGTCTTGGCCCGGGCGCTGTCGGCCTTCTGTTCGAGACGGAGACGTTCCTGCTTCTGCTCGAGCCATCCCGTGTAGTTGCCTTCGAACGGCGTGCCCCGGCCCCGGTCGAGCTCCAGGATCCAGCGGGCCACGTTGTCGAGGAAGTACCGGTCGTGGGTGATGGCGACCACCGTCCCGTGGTACTCCTGGAGGGTCCGCTCCAGCCACGCCACCGACTCGGCGTCGAGATGGTTGGTGGGCTCGTCGAGGAGCAGCAGATCGGGCTTGGACAGCAGCAGGCGGCACAGCGCGACGCGCCGCCGCTCGCCACCGGACAGGGTGGCAACCTCGGCGTCTCCCGGAGGAAGACGGAGGGCGTCCATGGCGATCTCGATCTGGCGCTCGAGGTCGTTGGCGCCCTTGGCTTCGATCTCGGCTTCCAGGCGAGCCTGGTCCTCGCCGATCTTGTCGAAGTCGGCGTCGGGATCGGCGTAGCGCCCAAGGACCTCGTCGTACTGACGCAGGAGGTCGGCCACCGCGCCCACACCCTCCATCACGTTCGCCTTGACGTCCTTGGCGGGGTCGAGGTGGGGCTCCTGCTCGAGGAGCCCCACGGTGAAGCCGGGAGAGAGGCGAGCTTCCCCCGTGTAGCCGTCGTCCACCCCGGCCATGATGCGCAGCAGCGACGACTTCCCCGACCCGTTGGGGCCGATGACCCCGATCTTGGCGCCGGGGAAGAACGCCAGGGTCATGTCCTTCACCACTTCCTTGTCCGGAGGGTGAAAGCGGCTGACCTTCCGCATGGTGAAGATGTACTGGGCGGCGTTGGCCATGGGACGGACCCTACCCGGCCCGGTCCAGGGCCCGGATGGGTGGGTAGCCTGCCGCGGTGAGCGCCGGCTCTGAAGGCGACGACGCCCAGAACCCTCGGGAGCTGTCCGCCGGAAGCTTCTCGTCCTGGCTGTCAGACATGCAGAGCGCGCTCCGGGGCGAACGTGCATCTGACGTCCCCTGCGGCGAGTGCACCGCGTGCTGCACGTCCTCGCAGTTCGTCCACATCGAGCCCGATGAGACGAAGACGCTCAGCCGCATCCCACGCCAGCTGCTGTTCCCGGCGCCCGGGCTTCCCAAGGGGCACGTTCTGTTGGGCTACGACGAGAACGGCCACTGCCCGATGCTCGTCGAGAACCGATGCTCCATCTACGACGACCGGCCCCGGACCTGCCGCACTTACGACTGCCGGGTCTTCCCCGCGGCCGGGCTCTACCCCGATGACGACGAGAAGGCCGCCATTGCCCGCCAAGCGCGCCGCTGGCGCTTCACCCCGGCCACCGACGCCGACCGGAACCGACACGCCGCCGTCCGCAGCGCGGCGACGTTCCTAGGTCAGAACCAGGATCGCTTCTCACATGCGGGGGTTCCGTCCGACCCGACCCAGCTGGCCGTCCTCGCGGTGGAGGTCCACGACGCTTTCCTCCGGTTGGACGAGACGAGCGGCCAGATCGCGGTGGTCTCTCCGACTCCCGAAGTCGTCGAAGCAGAAGTCCTCCGTCGGACTCGATCTCGGGACGCGTCCTAGCAGCTGGAGGGCGTCAGACGATGACGTCGCAGCTCGGGGACGGGGCGTTCTGAAAGGTCCTCGCCCCCCGCTCCGGTGATCCGGTCAGCGCCCGACCCGCCACAGATGGTGTCGTGGCCCTCGCCGCCGGTTACGTCGTCGTCGCCGCCGCCACCGAAGATGACGTCGTTCCTCACCGTCGTTTAACCGACTCGGCGGGACCGAGCGAGCCACTGGTCCACGGGGGCGTGGTCGTCGGTGAGGACGGGAGCGCGCCCGGCGAAGGCGGCGCCGGCCACCACCACCTCCTCGCCGCCCCGACGCGCGATGAGCGCCCGGAGCCTCTCTTCATCGATCGGGCTGTCGCTGGCAGCCAGGACGAAGTTGCCGCCTCTTTCGTTGTCGATCATGCCCTGGGGGGCGACTACGACCACATCCTCGAAAACCTCCAACAGGGTGGCCACCTCGGCCCGGGCGAACCGCGTGGGCGGGTGGTCGATGACGTTGACGACGTAGATGCCGGCCGGCCCGAGAGTGGCGTCGAGTCCCTGCGCGAACTCGATCGTGGTGAGGTGCCACGGGACCGCCAGCCCGCCGAAGGCATCCCCCAACACCAGGTCGTGACCGCCCTCCGGGAGGTCGGGCACGAACCTGCGGGCGTCACCGATTCGCACCTGGAGGTCGGGCCCGGTCCTCAGGCCGAGCCTCTCCCGCGAGAGGTTGACCACCCCGCGATCGATCTCCAGGACCAAGCTTGTCGATCCCGGACGGACGGACCGGAGGTACCGGGGCATGGTGAAGCCGCCTCCGCCCACGTGAAGGACGTTCAGGGGCCCCGCCGGGGTGGCGGCAGCGATCACGTCGGCGAAGACCTTGGCGTAGCGGAACTCGAGGTGGGTCGGGTCGTCAAGGTCCACATAGCTGTGGAACAGGGTGTCCAGTACGAGAAAGCGGCCCCCGGGTCGGTCATCGTCGGTCTCGACTCGCGCGCAGTGATAGACGGTCTCGACGTCGCAGGGATCGCCCACCGCCGCGCCGAGGCTCGCTCCCGCAGCGGCGATGGCTCCGACGATCACGAGAACGCGGCCGCCCGCGGCCGTCAGCCAAAGCCAGACGGCGGCGCCGGCGGTCATGACCAACGCGCCCATCAGGAGGATGGAGGTCGTGGTGGCCACGGCCTCGACCAACACGAAGCCGGCCAGGAACGTACCGGCGATGGCGCCCGCCGTGGCGAGGGCCGACAGCCGACCCACCACCTGGCCCGTGACCGCGAGATCGCGGAGCTGGAGCTTCACCACCGTCGGGGTGACGGCGCTCAGCACCGCAGCCGGAGCGAAGAAGCCGGCGAGGGCCAGGCGGACGACCCCTCCCGATCCGCCGCTGGTGGTCGAGCCTCCTACGGCCCGCACGAAGGGCACCACGGCCAGGCACAGCCCGCCGCCCAGAACGATCAGGGGGCCGAGGACCCGGCGGGGGTCGAAGCGATCGGCGACGTAGCCGCCGATCCACGTACCGGCGGCGATCCCCGCGAGCACGGTGCCGATGATCGCCGTGTAGCTCTCGAGGGAGACGCCGACGTACGGCGCGAGCAACCGGCTGGCCAGGATCTCGAGCACGAGGACGGAACCCGAGGTGAAGAACACGAGCCCGCCCGCCACCAACGGCGTCATCTCCGGGCTGATGGTAACCAGGGGAGGGGACGTCCGGTAATGCCCCTCAGGCGAGCGGACCCTCTCGCTAGGGTACCGCCGTGCGGGCCATTCTCAAGATAATTCGCTATACGTGGGTACTGAAGCGGTACTACCTGGCCACGGCTTTCTTCGTCATCGTCGTGGCCCTTCTCAACCAGGCCAATCCTTTCCTGCTCAAGTATCTGGTCGATGCAGTCGTCAAACGCGGATCAGGTCAATCGGTGGCGACCAGTCACTTCGTCTTCCTCCTGGCACTTTTGTTCTCGGCCGGGGTCCTCATTTCTTTCATCACCAACATCCAGGGCTATATCGGAGACTTGTTGGGGGCCAAGCTCCAGACCCTGTTGAGCCAGCGCTATTACGACCATCTCCTCGAGCTTCCGCTGGAGTACTACGACAACGCCATAACCGGCGGCATCACCAGCAAGCTCGAACGAAGCATCGCCGGGATCTCCCAGCTCATTCAGACAATGGCCAACAACTTCATCGGGTTCTTCCTGTCCAGCGCCTTCACCCTGGTCATCCTGGCCCGCTACTCGCCGCTTGTGGCCCTCCTCCTGGCCGTGCTCTTCCCGCTGTACATCTGGCTCACCACCAGAACGAGCCGAAGCTGGCAGAAGAAGCAGGCCGGGATCAACCAGGAGACCGACTATGCCAACGGCCGGTTCATCGAGGTCATCGGCAACATCCGGGTGGTGAAGTCGTTCGTGCACGAACGGCTGGAGAGCAGGATCTTCGCTGACGCCCGCCGCTCGATCGAGGCCCAGACCAAGATCCAGTCGAGGCAATGGCACCGGGACGACGTCTGGCGGGGCCTCAGCTTGAATGTCATCTTCTTCGCTATCTACGCCATCATCATCTGGCAGGCCCTCGACGGCCAATTCGGCCCAATTCAGCGGTCGATCGGCACTGTGGTCCTAATGCTTCAACTCTCGCTTCAGGCGCAGTTCCCTCTGTTCGCCTCCTCCTTCGTGGTTGACCAGATTCAAAGGGCCGCGGCCGACAGCAAGGACTTCTTTGCCGTGATGGACCAGGTTCCGACGATCGTCGACGCCGAGGAAGCCGGGGAGCTCGAGGTCACCCGGGGGCGGGTGGAATACCGGAACGTGTCGTTCCACTACCAGGGCGGCCGTCCCGTCCTGCACGGCGTGAGCTTCACCATCGATCCCGGCGCCAAGTTGGCCCTGGTGGGGGAGAGCGGCGAGGGAAAGACGACCCTGGCCAACCTCCTGCTTCGGCTCTATGAGCCGTCGGCGGGGGAGATCTTGATCGACGGAACCGATATCACGGCCGTCACCCAGTCGTCGCTACGCCGGGCCATCGGCGTGGTTTTCCAGGAGCCTGCGCTCTTCTCGGGCACGGTCTCGGAGAACATCACCTACGGCCAGACGGACTTCAGCCAGGAGCAACTGGTCGCCGCGGCGCGGGCGGCCAACGCCCACGACTTCATCGAGCGGCTCCCCGAGGGGTACGACACTCAGATCGGGGAGAGGGGCGTCAAGCTCTCGGGCGGCCAGAAGCAGCGCATCGCCATCGCTCGAGCTCTCATGAAGGATCCCCCCATCCTCATTCTCGACGAGGCCACCAGTTCGCTCGACAGCAAGGCCGAGCGCGAGGTGCAGGCCGCCCTGGAGAGGCTGATGAGAGGCCGGACGACGCTGATCATCGCCCACCGACTCTCCACCATCCAGAACGTCGACGTGATCGTGGGGATCCGGCAGGGCGCCGTCGCCGAGGTCGGCTCTCCTGCCGAGCTGGCCGACGGCGACGGCATCTACGCCGAGCTGCTGCGCCTGCAGGCGCCGACCACCGCCAACAAGGCCAAGCTGAAGCAGTACGACATCGCCTAGGCGGCGGGGGCGTACGAGCCGTGGTGAATCGAGCGCCGGGGGCGACATGCGCTACCGCATGTAGTCATGCGTAGCAGCATGATAAGGTTCGTGTGGTGCCGAAGACGATCCAGCTGCGCGACCTCGACGACGATGTGTACGACGCACTTCGACGGCGCGCATCGGAAGCGGGCCTCAGCGTGCCAGAGCTCCTGCGGAGGGAGGCGACCCGGCTTGCGGCCCGTCCCACGGTGGAGGAGTGGCTGGCCCGAACCAACCGTCGACCATCGCACATCGATGGGGCAGATGTGGTGGCGGCGCTCGACGAGCTACGCGGTGAATGGCCCGATGCTGATCGTTGATGCGAGTTGCCTTTACGAAGTCGTCGCCGATACCGCTCGAGCCGACGACGTGCGGGCACGGCTTGCCGGTGATCCTGACCATGCCGCACCTTCGGTCGTCGACGTCGAAGTGGTCAGCGTCATCCGGCGCCATCACATGTTGGGGCGCCTGGACGCGACGGCAGCGGAGCAGGCCGTAGAGGACCTCCGGGACTGGCCGGGCGAGCGGTTCGGGCCGCGACCGCTGTTGGCCAGAGTCTGGGAACTGAAAGGGTCGGTTCGGACGTGGGATGCGTTCTATGTCGCTCTCGCGGAGGTTCTCCAGGGCACGCTCATAACTGCGGATGTCCGGCTGGCGAGGGCGCGAGGTCCTCGGTGCGCCATCGAACTCGTGTGACCGTGCTCTAAGAGCGCCGACGAGCCCCCGTTGTCACACCGCGTGAGAAAACGACAGCGGTGATGGTGCCGCCCGAGGTTCCGACCGCATTCGCCACGAAAGGCGTGGGTTGGTCCGGTCGAGAAGATCAACAGAACTGACGCTCACCGGCGACCTGCCCCGCTCTTGGGGCGACGATGAGGTTGCGGCGCTTCTCGCTGCGAGCGAGCCAAGCAGCGCATGTTGTGAAGCGACAGGAAACTGACAGTCGTGACGACAGGAAGCTGACAGTCCGACGGACAGGCTCAGCACGCCACGGCGAAGCGGAGCGCCCGGCAGGCGGCCGCAAGCTTCGGCCGCGAAAGCACACCGACGCGCCGGATCAGCCGGGCGCGCGAAACCAGTTGCAGGTTGTCGAAGTTGGCGGCCGAGGCGTGCAAAAGCCCGTCGTCAACGTCGAGCGCGACCTCACTCGGGATCCCTCGCACGGTGGACGTGACCGGCGCGGCTACGACGGAATGCAGGTAGCGGATCACCTGCCCGCGCGTCATCACCACGATGGGTCGGATCTTGTCGCCAGGCAGATCAGCCAGCCACACCTCGCCGCGACGCGGATGTGAATCGCTCACTTCGGTGGCTCGATGCCGTACAGCTGCGCCCAATCGACGTCGTCAGCGATACCACCGGGCTCCCGTTCAACTGCGGCCCACGAAGCTTCCTCCTCGGTGGGGGGTTCGCGGAGGTACCCAGCCGCGTGCCTGCGATCCAGTTCCTGCATGATGAGCCGATCGAGCGCGATGTCGATGAGCTCGGACAGGCTCGGTGTTCCGAGGAGCTCGCGGGCCTGCTCCACCTTGGTTGCGTCGAGCGACACGGAGGCTTTGCTCTTGGCCATACCATCAAGGCTACCAGTGGTAGTACGACTTGTCGTGACTCC